>NZ_CAWMSA010000007.1:0-27080 GCF_963870205.1 Anabaena sp. CA = ATCC 33047
AACCCTAAACAAAGTGGTAAAATCTACATTCATGCTAGGGGTGCTTGCACTAACAGGCTGAGATTACACCCTTAACACCTGAGTCTGGATAATACCAGCGAAGGGAAGCTGTCTATCGAGGGAATTTAATATGCGGAAAGAATGGGTTGCTAAACGGCGTGGACAGAGCAATGTAACTCAAATGCACTACGCACGTCAGGGTGTCATCACCGAAGAAATGCACTACGTCGCCGACAGAGAAAATCTACCGGCTGACCTCATCCGTGAGGAAGTAGCACGGGGGCGACTGATTATCCCTGCTAACATCAATCACACCAACCTAGAGCCAATGTGTATTGGCATTGCTTCTAAGTGTAAAGTCAATGCTAACATCGGTGCTTCACCCAACTCTTCTAACCTGCAAGAAGAAGTAGACAAACTCAACCTAGCGGTAAAATATGGTGCTGATACCGTCATGGACTTGTCCACAGGTGGCGGTAACTTAGATGAAATTCGTACCGCTATCATCAACGCCTCACCCGTTCCCATTGGCACAGTACCAGTTTACCAAGCTTTAGAAGGCGTTCACGGTAAAATTGAAAACCTCACCCCCGATGACTTTCTTCATGTCATCGAAAAACAAGCCCAGCAAGGGGTAGACTATCAAACCATCCACGCAGGAATTTTGATTGAGCATTTACCCTTAGTCAGAAGCCGCATCACCGGCATTGTATCCCGTGGTGGCGGTATTTTGGCAAGGTGGATGCTGCATCATCACAAGCAAAACCCCCTGTACACCCACTTCCGCGACATTATCGAAATTTTCAAGAAGTATGATGTCTCCTTTAGTTTAGGGGATTCTCTCCGCCCTGGCTGTACTCATGATGCTTCTGATGCTGCCCAATTAGCCGAACTCAAAACCCTCGGTCAACTCACCCGCAAAGCTTGGGAACATGATGTGCAGGTGATGGTAGAAGGGCCTGGACACGTCCCAATGGATCAAATTGAGTTCAACGTTAAAAAGCAAATGGAAGAGTGTTCTGAAGCACCCTTCTATGTGCTAGGCCCATTGGTGACAGACATCGCGCCTGGTTATGACCACATCACATCCGCTATTGGGGCAGCGATGGCTGGCTGGTATGGTACAGCCATGTTATGCTATGTCACACCCAAAGAACATTTAGGACTACCCAACGCCGAAGATGTTCGTAATGGTTTGATTGCATACAAGATAGCCGCCCATGCTGCGGATATTGCCAGACATCGCCCAGGCGCAAGAGACAGAGACGATGAACTCTCCCGCGCCCGTTACAATTTCGACTGGAATCGTCAGTTTGAGTTAGCACTCGACCCCGAAAGAGCCAAAGAATACCATGATGAAACTTTACCAGCAGATATTTACAAAACTGCTGAGTTCTGTTCTATGTGCGGGCCTAAGTTCTGTCCTATGCAGACTAAAGTTGATGCTGATGCGCTGACTGAACTAGAGAAGTTCTTGGCGAAAGAAGCTGTAGCACAAAGTTAGTAGTTTTCGCCTAATTAGACCACAATGTAGAGACGTTGTATGCAACGTCTCTACAAGTTTTAAAACTTTCTTTTGTGGTTCATTAACCTGATCATCCAATACAGTTGAGTTAAGAAAATATAGTATTAGCAAGGCTGGTTTGTAGTAAGGACTTTAGTCCTGAGAAAATAAGGACTAAAGTCCTTACTACAAACTGGTTTTTACTTGACAAACTTTATTCTTGTAGCGTTAACTGAACTGTATTACCTGAAAATCGCTGTAAATGCCAGTGTTTACCATGCTTTCCTCCAGAATTGCTCTGAAAATACAGGATTTAGCATGGCAAATATTTTGATTATCGGTGCGGGTATTGCTGGTTTAGCCGCAGCTAGGCAATTAAAATCTAGTGGGTTTCAAGTCACAGTTTTAGAAGGTCGCGATCGCATCGGTGGGAGAATCAATACAGATTACACTTTGGGTTTTCCATTAGACTTAGGTGCTTCGTGGATTCACGGTATTAATGGCAATCCCATTACACAATTAGCCCAAGACTATAAAGTTCTTCTTCAATACACCAACCTGGAAAAAATCACACTTTACGACAGCAACGGTCAACTTTTAGCAGCACCCACGCTTAACGAATTATACTCACTATACGCACAAATTATTGAGCAAGCTAAGTTACTGAGAAATGATTTACAGGAAGATATCTCATTAGCTGAAGCTGTACATCGAATTTTATCAGCGATAGAACTACCAATCATTCAAAAAAACCTGCTGCAATGGTATCTGATTTTGCAGGAAGAAAAATACGGCACTGACTTAATAGATTACTCCCTGTGGGAATGGGAAAAGTATGACACGTTTAGTGGTGGTGATTATCTAGTTGTTAATGGTTACGATAAAATTATTCAGGAATTAGCTCAAGATATTGATATTCAACTATCACAAAAAGTTATTGCAATTAAATATAATCAGCAAGGTGTGTCAGTAAAAACTGAGCGTGCTGATTTTACAGCAGATATAGCTTTAATTACCTTGCCCTTGGGAGTGCTAAAATCTGGTGTAGTAAAATTTTATCCTCCTCTACCAGACGATAAACTGGCTGCTATCAATCGCTTAGGTATGGGAGTTTTAAATAAAGTAGTGTTAAAATTTCCTGAAATATTCTGGTTAGAAAATGATGACATTGTGGGATATGTCAGTGATTTAAAACCTGATTTTTCCCATTTTTTCAACTTAAGCCGATATATTTCCACACCTGTAATAGTAGCATTAACTGGTGGTAGTTTTGCCCGCAGTCTAGAAACTTTATCTGAGCCAGAAATTGAGCAACGGGTGATGAGATTACTACGTAGGGTTTATGGTGATGCTATACCAAACCCAGAAGTAATTTTGACAACTAAATGGGCTAGTGATCCATTTTGTTTCGGCTCATATTCTACCATGCCTGTAGGTGCTAAAGGGAGCGATCGCACCACCTTAGCCGAACCAATTAATCATCGTCTATTTTTTGCGGGAGAAGCCACATCCCGCAAGTACCCCTCCACCGTACATGGTGCTTTTCTCTCCGGGTTGAGAGAAGCCAAACGTATTCAATCTTTATTGATGATAAAGTAGACTTGATATTCTATAAAAATTAAGCCTGTGTTCTCAGGCTTTCTATATTAATCCTGTTTAATAGGATTGCATTAATTGAATGCTTCAACAGGAACTTTTTCCCTAATATAATCAACTACCTGTTGAACAGTTGTAATTTTTTCAGCAATTTCATCGGGAATTTCAATATCAAATTCTTCCTCTAAAGCCATGATTAGTTCTACTGCATCTAAAGAATCTGCTCCCAAATCTTGCATTAAGTCAGTTTTGATGGTTATTTTATTTGCTTCAACTCCTAACTGTTCAGAAATAATTGTTTGAATTTTCCTAAACATTTTTTCTTGGAAACTCTTGTTAATGGAAATAGATGTACCAAGATTCACATTATCTACAGTAGTAATTTGATAGCTTTCCTCTACGATTGCTTTTGTTTCATCTTCAGATTCATCTCTGACTTTAAAATAGTAATAAAGGTTAGCAACAGCTAAATCTGAAGCTTGTTGTAAATTAGATATAACTAAAGATTTATAAACTGTATTTACAGCTTCCTGATTAATATATAATTCGTACTCTCGGCGTAGTTGAGGATGGAACAAAAATATGAGTTGGTCGCGTAGAGACCAAAAATGAGATTTATCAGCTAAATCTTCGTATACTAACTCTTCGGAAGGCGTGGTTAAATTGATATCAGAATTATCTATAAATTCAAAATTATCAATATCAGCACTACTTAAAAGTTTTAATTCTGATGCAGTCAGCGAAGCCATCCAATCAACATGATTCTGCCAAGAATTTAATGCAGCTAAATCATGGTTGTAAATGCGCGTCATTTCAGGAAACAGAAAATCAAGTTCATCGTGTGATTCGCAGCAGTTGATGACTGTAAGGGCATCTTCACGAATTTTATCTTGAAGTTGGTAGAGGCGATCGCTTACTGCTGATTTCTCATTTTGCACTTGATAAGTCATAATAATTGCCTGTTCAATTATCCAAGCACATTCCAGCCTACGCAGTTGTCCAGCAGCAGAGGTTTCTTCTAAAAAATGAGGATTGGTATAATCTGCTAAAGCTTCAAATAACATCCCCCGTGCGCCATCAATTTCCGCATTTCTACGACTGAAATCTTGTAATTGCATCGCTGAACGAAAGCGGTTGATAGCTTGAACGAATAAACCGTAAGCCCGGACTAAAACCACACGATGCTGTTCAAATTTGATGTCTTGGGATACCTGCTCAATTATTTGCCTAATCTCTACTCCTTGGTCTTTTAAAGCTTGTTTAAGGTCAATAAACCCATTTTTAACCTCAAGCCGCATTTGCTCAACTTCTTTTCTCAGTTTTAGAGTTTGATGTAAGTTTATAGCTGTCAAGGCTACACCTGCTACTGTTCCCACACCAATTAACGCAGTCGTAGCTTGTAACACTCCTAAACTAGATTGCATGACTTGTAAGCTATTTAGTACCTCTGTAAATCCTCTATTCATTTGATACATTTGCGCCCCACTGGTAACAACCTGAGAAACTGCTAACAGTGGTGATAGGGGACTGTTGTTTACTGTAGCACCGATAGCATGAGCGACAAACTGTCCGGTTACAGCATCTCTAGCCATCCCTATTGGTACACCATTAGTAAAAACTTGAGCATATTTACCAGCTAGAATACCAGCTTCAATGATGGGTGCAAATTGGAACTGCATTTTTTTGATTGATAGAGGTGATTTAATCCAGACTAACTCGTTCAGAAAGAGCTAAATAACCGTAATTACTCGGTATATAGGTAAATTTTGCCTAAAATTTGGGCATACTAAATCCGAACCTATCAGTATGACCAAATTTATGGATACTTCCTTAGTTAACCCTCAACTTATTGATTTGTTATCAAAGATTTCTGGACAAAAGCTAACTGAAAGAGAACTGACAGCACCCGTGATATTTCTGGCAAATTTAGTCACGATACTGTTAGGGGTAATATTTGTTGATGGCACAGTAACAGAGTCAGAAAAGCAAAGACTACTAAAAACCCTCTATTTATTCAGCACACCAGACAGTGATGTGCGTCGCTTGACGCATTTGATGATTAAGGAAATTAAAGATAATCAGCTTTATAAAAAGATGAATTATATACTCGCTCTAGCGTCTCCGCTTTCAGAATCAGAAAGATTATTACTGATTGCTTTTGGCTATGAAATGTCAGCTATAGATGACGACATAGACGCGAGGGAAAAACGATATTTAGAAATAATCAGCAATCATTTAGGTATTAGTCAAAAACATTTAGCTGTCTTAGAAGCAGGTTTTACTCATCAAGGTGTAACAGACTCAACAGCTTTAGATGAAGTAAAGTTTTTACTCGCTCCTGCACGGTTTCATCAACTGGATTCGATGTTTGTCAAAGCTACAACTGATATGTTAGCAGCTTTACCTGCTCAACCTGTAACAAAAATCAGTCAACCAGTGAGCAAACATTCTTATAGTGATTTAAAACTTTTTCAAGAGTATCAAAAACAATTAGACTATATTTGCTATCGTCTATTTCAGATAATTAATGAATGTCAAAATGATGGTTTTTTAACCAAAAATTTAATTGATGAAGTGAGTAAAATATCTCAAAAATTACAATCTCAGCAGTTTCGTTTAGCAGTTATTGGTGAATTTAGCCAGGGAAAATCAACTTTACTCAATGCGTTGCTAGGTGAAGGAATTCAACCTGTAAGAGAAATTCCCTGTAGTGGGGCATTAACAGTATTAAAATATGGTAATCACAAGCGAGTAATATGTCGTTATAAAAATGGCACGGAAGCAGAGATTCCATTGAGCGAATATCACATAAAAGCCAGTATTTCAGAAGACGCAGCACTGGGTTGTCTTAGTGATGAACTGGGAAATTCAGAAATTAAAGAAATAGTTTTTGAACATCCTGATTTAGAATTATGTAGGAGTGGAGTAGAAATTATAGATTCTCCGGGTTTAAATGAACATCCTGAGCGTACAATCATTACTCAACAAATACTAAAAGATACAGATGCAGTAATTTTCTTAACTAATGTATCTCGTTCTTTAACTCAAACTGAACGAGAATTACTGCAAGATTTAAGAACTCAACTAAATGGTGGTAAAGAAAGTGAACCTGCTAACAATCTTTTTGTAGTGGGTAATTTTATGGATTTGGTACGCACAGAAAAGGGAAGAGAACAAGTCAGACAGCGAATTGAAAGGTTCGTACAAAGTGATAATCCTCTGATTGTTGGTGAAAACAGGATTCATTTGATTTCTGCTCAAGCTGCATTAGATGCTATGTTAGGAGGTTATGAGAATGAATATTTAAGCACTTTCCAGAATTTTATTAAGTCTATTGAAGAATTTTTAACCAATGAAAGGGGAAGGTTAAAAATCAAATTATCTGTAGCGGAAATCGACAATTTAATCCAAAGATGTCTAAGCGGATTAGAACAATCTAAACAAGTGTTAGATGGGAAAATAAATATTTCCGAGTCTGAAAAACAGAAAATATTTGAACAAATAGGTGAAGCTAGTGGGCGTGATGTCAGAATTCGTTTAGTAGCTTCTCAACTGGTAGATAAAGTAATTGATGAGGCGGCTGAATCTTGGGATGAGTGGCGTGAAAACTTAAGGGAACGCATATTTGAGAAAAGTAGAAATTGGTATTCTGAACACAGCCATGTCTGGAGCCAAGATAAACTAATTCAAGATTATATTAATCAATTTGTCAGAGATTTATCTAAAGAGATAGATGATTGGGGAAACAAAAAGCTTAAAGATGTTATACTGCGAGAAAATCTTCAGATTTTAGATACAAATATTGAATATGAACTAGATGCAATTAAAGCCAAATTTAGGAAGATTGAACAACAGGTAAAAGCTAATTTTAGTGAACAGCTACAATTAACTATAGACGGTATAACTGATGATTTTATCGGTTTGGGAGGAATAGGTGGCGGTTTAGGAATAGGAGGGGCTTTAGCTGTGGGATTATTAGCATTTACAGGAATTGGCTTTATAGGAATAATTATCGCCAGTTTAGCTGGTATGGTTGCAGGTTCTTTTGGTTTGGGAATGTTGGATGTAGATGGACTTCATCAGCAAATTAAGCGAAAAATTATTGAAATAGGAGATGAAAAGTTTCACGAATCAACAGATAAAGTTTCTGAGAAGCTATATGAAATTGTTAATTCAGTTTTTGATTCCAAAGTTGAAACAGCCAGTCGAGTGATTTCTCAAGCTATATTGCTTTATGAGAACTTGCTAGAACAACAAGAAAAAGTACACCAAGAAACTGTAGAAGAACGTGAGGCTGAGAAGGTGTGGATATTTCAAAAACGCCAAGAGATTGAACAGTTAAAAACTTCAATAAAAGCGTTTGTGTAATAGTCTGTTAGTTAGTAAAAAATGTAATGACCAGATCCCCGACTTCTTTGAGAAGTCGGGGATCTATCCCAATTCTGTACTGTAGAGACGTTGCATGCAACGTCTCTACATTATTTATTTGATGCAACTTCATAGAGAATTGGTATTAATATATCCTGGAAATGTGGGTTTAATTTGTGTAGTTAGTAGGGTGCGTCAGTAGGAATAATTTTTCGCTATCTTAAGAACTTATGTGTCTGACGCACCCTACATATTACTATTGACCTAATTCCCGATACCTTTGTTGAATATCCTCAATTGTAAACACCGCTTCAAACCTTAAACCCACAGACTGGTAAAACTCCGCTCCCCCTTGTTTCCTGTCTACCAGCGAAATTACCTCCTCCACAACATAACCAGCCGCCCGGAGTCGCTCCACCGCTTTCATCGCAGATTTTCCAGTGGTGACGACATCTTCCAACACGACAATTTTTGCACCTTCAGGTAAATTTGGCCCTTCAATATAAGCCTTAGTTCCATGACCTTTCGCTTCTTTGCGAATAATCAAGGCTGGTATCGGTTGATTTTCATAGGCAGAAACTACACTCACAGCTGTCACAATCGGATCAGCCCCCAGAGTTAAACCAGCTACAGCTTGAGTATCAGAAGGTAACAGGGATAAAAGAATACGACCGATCGCTAAAGCACCTTGGGGATGGAGTGTTACCTGCTTACCATTAATATAGTAAGAACTCGGTTGTCCAGAAGACAGGACAAAATCACCTTCTTGATAGGCGAGTTGACAAAATAAATCCAGTAATTTTTGACGCAGAGTTGTGATATCGACACTAGCCGCCCAAATATCTGACTGGGTAAGGGTTTCAGTAGAATACGTCATTACAAACCAGTGAAAGTTATGCTACACCAAAGGTTGAACTCATGAGAGTTCTGAACTTAAGCATAAGTTAAGATTTACCCAAAAATTGAGGAGTAAACAAGATGGGTATCAAATTTAAGAGCTTCAGTAGTTTATTAGTGCTGTTAACTACAGGTATTGTTTTTCCGGCGATCGCCAATGCTGAAACACCAATACCCAATTATGAAAGCACAAGTGATGTTTTTGAACGTGCTTATTTTCGCTATGACCGCAACTTTTATGACAATACCACACCCCAGCGTCAGTTAGATTCATTTTTGGGTTCTGGTTCGCTATTACGCAATTCCTTTCCAGAAAATGAGATTGCCCGTGATGCTCAATTAGTAAACACACTCTATCGAGATGTACTTACCCAACAGGCAATGAATGACCCTTATCTTCGCACACCCGATTTACCCAATCCCTATGATACATCCTTGCTTATGTCCCCCCGGCTGAATGCCAATAAATTAAAGGTTGGGACAGAATTCCGCTTTGGCAGTTCCCTAGGTCGATAAAATCACAAATTTTCTAATTACGGATGGGTAGACGCTCCCAGAGCGTCTTTTCGTCACCGATAAATCCAGGGTGCAGGAGTTGAACCTGCCTTGGGCGAATTATGAGTTCGCTGCCTCAACCGCTCGGCCAACCCTGGTTAGATTTTAATTGTATCCTATATTTATGGTTTGTGTACCATCAGGAACAATTTTCTCATTTTCCATACTACACAATTTATTGATGGAATAGGGCATACTATGTTTAATTAAGTTATTTTAAAGTTTTACGCAACCAGTTTTATCGTCATTAATATACTCCAGCTAATATAGACCAGCATTCGTGTGCTATGGCTTGCCAGCAATGAAAATCAACTCTACTGTAATTCTGACTTTGGTTTTGTTATTCCTGATGTTAGGCGCAGGTTCGGTGAGCGCGTTCTTAGGATTTAATTTGGGCAGTTCTGCTCTTACAGGTGTGACAACGCCAGATGGTCGTCCTACCAGCAAGTTTACCAGCAATAAATCCTCTAATGCACAATCAGGAGCAGTGACACTCTTAAAAGAAGAGGAAATCCTGAAAATTGTCAAGGCACGTATTGAAGGTAAAACTAAAGCCGCTAAATCAGACAAGCAAGAGGAAGAAGAGGAGGGAATTACTTTCAAAAAGCAAAAGCAGGAGAGTAAGTCTGAAGAAGCAGTGCCAGAAAAACTGCAACCAGGATTTCCGATCACTGCTGAAAGTGAAGGGGTGACTATGGCTGTGCAATCAGTTCGCTACTCTGGTGGCGACTTACTGCTGAGAGTGAAAATGCAGAACAAAGGTACTGATTCTGTACGCTTTTTGTATAGTTTCTTAGATGTGACTGACGATAAAGGTAGAACCCTTAGTGCTAGTACAGAGGGATTACCAGCAGAATTACCAGCCAATGGGCCGGCATTTTCTGGGACTGTCAGCATTCCTATAGCTTTACTGGATGATGTTAAACAAGTCTCCCTTGCGCTGACAGATTATCCCAATCAAGAACTGAAGCTAGAAGTAGCAAATATTCCTGTAGATCGGTAGGGATGGGAGACAAGGAAGTTGGGAAAGAGGAAGCAGGAGGAAGAAATGGGGAAAGTTTTCCCGCTTTGCCCCTTGCCAAACACCCCAA
Organism: Anabaena sp. CA = ATCC 33047; assembly: GCF_963870205.1. Lineage (NCBI taxonomy): Bacteria > Bacillati > Cyanobacteriota > Cyanophyceae > Nostocales > Nostocaceae > Anabaena > Anabaena sp. CA = ATCC 33047. Next base: position 10,012 of record NZ_CAWMSA010000007.1, read on the forward strand.
TTCCTCGCCAATCCCTTACAATCCCCAATAGCATGAGTTGTGGCGGTGAATGAATTTCCTAATTTGAGCTTGACAAATGTGGGGTTAAGGTTGTTGTCGGTGTTACTGCTGATTGCAATCAATGCTTTTTTTGTAACGGCAGAATTTTCCATAGTGACGGTGCGCCGAACGCGCATTCATCAGTTGGTTGAGGCTGGTGATATCCAAGCGATCGCCGTTGAGGGACTACAACATAGTATTGATCGGGTATTATCGACAACTCAGTTGGGTATTACCCTTTCTAGTTTGGCTTTGGGGTGGATTGGCGAAAGTTCGATTGTAGTGGTTATCGGTTCTTGGCTGAAATCCTTACCTTTAACCGCCGGTATGAGTCATGCGATCGCTCATTCCCTATCAATTCCCATCGCCTTTTTTTTAATAGCCTATCTGCAAATTGTTTTAGGGGAGTTGTGTCCTAAATCAGTCGCCATGCTCTACTCTGAGCAGTTAGCAAGGTGTTTAGGGCCATTAGTCAAAGCGATTGTCCGTTTTTTCAGCCCCTTTATTTGGATTCTCAACCAATCAACCACTTATCTGTTACGATTGTTTGGCATCGAATACACTGGCCAAAGTTGGAGACCACCTGTAACACCAGAAGAACTACAGCTGATTATCTCCACAGAACGGGAATCTACTGGTTTAGAAACCACAGAGCGAGAATTACTGAATAATGTCTTTGAATTTGGTGATGTCACAGCACAAGATGTGATGATTCCCCGGACTGGGATTGTCGCCTTATCAAATGATGCCAGCTTTGAGACCTTACTCCAGGAAATGATCAACACTGGACACTCTCGTTATCCTATCATTGGCGAATCCCTAGACGACATTCGCGGCATTGTTTACTTTCGTGATTTAGCCAAACCCTTGGCATTAGGTAAACTCCATTTAAACACCCAAATCTCAGCTTGGATGCGTCCGGCTCGGTTTGTACCAGAAAACACCCCCCTGAGTGAACTTTTGCCGATGATGCAGCAAGAAAAACCAGCTATGGTCATAGTTGTGGATGAATTTGGTGGGGCTGTCGGGCTGGTAACTATCCAAGATGTGATTGCAGAAATTATTGGCGATGCAGGTCAATCTCAAAGCAGTGACGATTTACTCATTGAGATGTTAGACCCACAAACATTTTTAGTGCAAGCCCAAATTAACTTAGAAGACTTAAATGAAGTTTTGCATATCAATTTACCCTTAACCAAGGAATATCAGACTTTAGCTGGTTTTTTACTGTATCAATTGCAGAAAATGCCCAACATCGGCGAAATTTTCCACTATGAAAATCTTGAGTTTACTGTAGTATCTGTTGACGGGCCACGACTGCATCAAATTCAGTTGCGACGGTTGACTGGGGAATAGGGGGATGAGGGAGATGAGGGAGACAGTGAAGAATTTTTATTCAATGCCCCATGCCCCATGCCCCATGCCCCATGCCCATCCTAAGCATAGGGTAATGGATCAACAAGTCCCAATTCGGCAAAGGCTGCTAGACGCAAGCGACAAGAATCACAGACACCACAAGCTACATCACCACCAGCATAGCAAGACCAAGTTAGCTCCCAAGGGACACCTAATTTATTGCCTAGTTGGATAATTTCGGTTTTTTTCAATTCTAGGAGGGGTGCAACAATTTTAATGGGTTGTCCTGAGCGTCCTTGTTTTGTACCCAGGCGAAAAACTTCTTGCATTGCTTGAATATAGTCGGGGCGACAGTCGGGATATCCTGAGTAGTCTAAGGCGTTTACACCGATGTAGACTCTTTCGGCGGCGATCGCTTCCGCATAGGCAAGGGCAAAACTTAAAAATATCGTATTCCGTGCAGGTACGTATGTCACGGGAATACTTTGAGACATCTCATCTAGAGAACGTGCTTCAGGTAGAGCGATCGCATCGTCTGTCAGTGCTGAACCACCCCATAGTCTTAAGTCAAAGTTAACTAGCTGATGCTGTACAACCCCAGCGTTTTGAGCCACAAGCCTGGCTGAGTGCAACTCTCGGCGATGTCGCTGCTGATAATCAAAGGACATAGAGTAACACTCACAACCATCAGCCTTTGCTTGGTAAAGAATTGTGGAAGAGTCTAATCCCCCAGATAACAAAATTACAGCTTTCATTTCCGGTTTAAATTTTCCATGTTCAACGCCAAATCATACTCCCAGATTAAAGAATGGTTTTCTTTTTGGCTGACATAATTCATGAGCCATAAATCTAAACGGTAAAACCTTTGAGTGCTGTGCATAATTATGTAAAAATTATTTGGGCAGATTCCGTGCTGTCAGTCTTAAATAAATCTTTTTTTATCTAAACAATCCAGTATGATATTTTTATTAATTATTTTGTAATATTCTTAACAATGAGATTGTCAAATTTCAGCCTAGGTAATTTATTGTCTAACTGTCTTTTGAGAATTTTCACGGAGAACTACTAGAATTTTCAAGGTAATACTAAAGACGTATTGTAGTTTGTATAGAACAGAAAAAACCGAGCAATTTAAAAATGTCTGTGCAAAAGACAGCTAGATTACGGGAACTGATGTCAACCTTTGAAATTCTTCATAAACAAGCCCTCTATGTTACCATCTGGATGGTTTTAGACGGAGCATAATCGGCTGTCTAGTATAAACGCCAACGGCCATAGCGTCTCTAAATTTGGTGGTTGAGGAGAGAACAATAGTGCAAAATAGGATGTCAGTGGCAGAACCAAATTCATACACACAGCGCAACCAGCCACGACCGATTCGTATAGGTGTAATCGGCGTAGGTAACATGGGACAACATCATGTCCGTACACTCAGTTCTATGAAAGATGTAGAACTGGTGGGCGTGTCAGATATTAATGTTGAAAGAGGCTTAGAAACCGCCAGTAAATACAAAGTACGTTTTTTTGAAGATTACTGTGACCTGCTCCCCCATGTAGAAGCGGTGTGCATAGCTGTTCCTACTCGCTTGCATTATGCTGTGGGTATCAACTGTCTATTGGCAGGTATTCATGTTTTAATTGAAAAGCCAATTGCTGCTAGCATTTCCGAGGCAGAATCTTTAGTTAATGCGGCGGCTGAATCTCAGTGCATTCTGCAAGTTGGTCATATTGAGCGATTTAATCCCGCTTTCCGTGAACTACATAAGGTGCTGCAAACTGAAGAAGTTCTAGCCCTAGAAGCTCACCGCATGAGTCCTTACTCAAACCGAGCTAATGATGTGTCTGTGGTGCTGGATTTAATGATTCATGACATAGACTTGTTGTTAGAATTGGCAGCCTCACCAGTCACAAAGTTAACCGCTAGTGGAACTCGCGCTTCTGACTCCGGTTATTTGGATTATGTCACCGCTACCTTGGGATTTGCTAATGGCATTGTTGCCACTTTGACAGCTAGCAAAGTCACACACCGCAAAATCCGCCGCATTGTCGCCCATTGTAAAAACTCGTTTACTGAAGCTGATTTTCTCAAGAATGAGATTTTAATTCATCGACAAACACCTGCGAATTCCGTCAATGACCATAAGCAAGTATTGTATCGGCAAGATGGTTTAATTGAAAAAGTTTATACTACTAACATTCAACCCCTAAGTGCAGAATTAGAGCATTTTGTCAACTGTGTACACGGTGGGAATCAGCCTTCTGTGGGTGGAGAACAAGCACTTAAAGCTTTGAGATTAGCTAGTTTAATTGAGCAGATGGCTCTAGAAGAACGGGTGTGGAATCCATTGGATTGGCAATCTGAATCAAGAGTACAATCTTTGACTCCCACAGTTTAAAAAAGTTAATAATCAAAACTCAAAAGGCAAAAGTCAAATTTTCTACATTTGATTTTTGCCATTTTGTGTTTTTTAACTGTACTAGGACTTACGCAAGTGTCACACCAAATATGTCTTGTAGGGTGCGTCAGACGGCTTCAATGCTGTCAATAAACAGATTGTTGATATCTGACGCACCCTACTATTATGCCAGTTGCGTAAGTCCTGTGTACTTTGAACTGTCCTGCGGGCGGCTTTGGCAGAGGGCAGAAGGGTAGAAAAGGTTTTAAGGTCAGCTTGTTGCATTGCCTAAAATCGGTGGAAGTCCGTTGATTAGCCTTCTGCCTTCTGCTTCCTCCTGCTTTTTTCAATTCCGTACCCGTAGGCATGAGCAATATGTAATTGCTACCATTCTTATGGTATACAACTTTAGAGAGCGCGGTTTGGGTATGTTGGCTAAAATACGCAGGTTCAGCCTGGGGTAGTGAATTTGAAGTTGTGGATAAGTACCTATCCCTTGGAGCGAAAATTTTACTTGGGAGTTTGGTGTGAGCATTGGTCGTCAGCATACTCAAACGTAAGCGCAGAAACACGATTATTTGAAAAACATTAACTTTTAGTTGGCAATTGGGGGTTACATCTGTTAAAAATTCGCCTAGACTATGCCCAAGAATCCTGAACAAAGCGATCGCTCAAGTTTTACAAAAACTTTAAAAAAGGGCGTATTTGTCGTTACACTTGTCGAAGCCAATTATTTCTAATAAGCGGCCTATTTGTATGATGTGCATGGTAACTTTTTACAGTTAAGTAAGGACTAGGAGCTTGTATGACAGACCAACCTTCCGCCGCTACCCCCATGAATGCTGCTGCCATACCGCTTAACCGGGTGTCAGCTAACGTACCCATCAATACCACCACACCCCCAAAAGTAAATAACAATTTGGGCAAAGCTATTCTCAGCGTTGATTTAGGCAGAACTTCCACAAAAACCTGTGTCAGCCGTGATCCAAACAATGTGATGTTTGTACCTGCCAACGTCAAACAAATGACTATAGAACAGGTACGCGGTGGCGTGTTTGAAGCCCGTGCTACCGATCCTCTGATGGATTTGTGGCTGGAGTATCAAGGTAATGGCTACGCTGTTGGTCAATTGGCGGCAGACTTTGGGGCTAACTTAGGAGTTGGCCAGTCCAAAGTGGAAGATGCACTGATCAAGGTTTTGGCGAGTGCTGGCTACTTTAAACTCAAAGATGATATTTCTGTAGTGCTGGGTTTACCTTTTCTCTCGTTAGAACAATTTGAACGGGAAAAAGCACAATTGATTAGCCAAGTGTCTGGGCCTCATGTCCTTAATTTCCGGGGCGAATCTTTATCTTTGAATATCACTAAAGTTTGGGTGATGCCAGAAGGCTATGGCAGTCTATTATGGTCAGAAGCCCAACCTAAAAAGAGTCCCAACACCCCTGATTTTACAAAAATATCGGTGGCGATCGTTGATATCGGACACCAAACCATCGATTTGTTGATGGTGGATAACTTCCGCTTTGCACGAGGTGCTTCTAAGAGTGAAGACTTTGGTATGAGCAAGTTTTATGAAATGGTAGCTGCTGAAATTGAGGGCGCAGATAGTCAGTCTCTAGCCTTAATTTCTGCGGTTAATAAACCTAAAGGCGATCGCTTTTATCGTCCTAAAGGTGCTAGCAAACCCACTAACCTCGATGACTTTCTGCCCAACTTAATCGAGCAGTTTTCCAGAGAAATTTGTAGCCGTGTCCTCGCTTGGTTGCCAGAACGTGTTACCGATGTGATTATCACCGGTGGTGGTGGCGAATTCTTCTGGGAAGATGTGCAACGTCTACTCAAAGAGGCGAAAATTAACGCCCATTTAGCAGCACCTTCTCGGCAAGCTAACGCCTTGGGGCAGTATATTTATGGAGAGGCGCAATTATCTGCTAGGTCCTAAAAAGAATGTTCCAATGGTCAAAAAAGGTAGTGAAATCGGTCACGTTCAATCCAGGAGTCGCTGACGAAAGTTTGTTAGCACTGGTGGAAAGCTATTTAGAACAACAGCCTGACAAGACTTTCAGTGACCTCTGTAAAGAAGCCTTATGGCAATCTTTATGTGTACCGGAATCTGTAAAACCTGGTTTAAAAACAGCAGCAACAGAATCGGTTGAACAGAAAATCGATGAACTGCAACGTCAAGTAGCTGACCTTGAGGGACGTTTTTTTGCCAAGGAATCTCATCGCTTGGAGGCTATGGAACGCCAAATTTTACAACTGACTCAACAGATGGCGCATCTGGCAATCATGGTGACAGAGCGACCTGTTGTTTACCATTCGCCTCCACCAGTACCAGCACCAGATACCGTCAATCCTACGACTCCTGCTGTTGAACCGGTTGAACCACCAGCAGAAGTTGACCCGGTGATTAGGCGTTTAAGTCAGTATCTTGATGATTTTTAACAAAACATCATAAATTGTGAGCAGTTTTTGCTCCTATCAAAAATCCTTAATAGTGAAAACTATTAAGGATTATTAATATTTATTTCCCAAACTATACAAATGCTAAAATCCTCAAGTGTACACCGAGAATACCTGAATGCCAGTGATAGCTAGCCCAATCAAGTTTGGTACAGACGGCTGGAGGGGCGTAATTGGCGATGAGTTCACCTTTGAACGTCTAGCTTTGGTCGCACCTGTTGCAGCAAAAGTATTATATAATACATATTTTTCGACTGTAGGTAGTCGCACAATTATTGTGGGTTACGACCGCCGATTTATGGCTGAAGACTTTGCCCGTGTTGTTGCTCATGCTGTCACCGCCGTCGGCTTTGATGTGCTGCTGAGTGACAGCTATGCACCAACCCCGGCTTTTAGTTGGGCAGCAAAAGCATTTAACGCTTTGGGTGCGTTAGTAATTACAGCCAGTCATAACCCAGGGGCGTATTTAGGATTAAAAGTTAAAGGTTATTTTGGTGGTTCAGTCTCACCAGAAGTCACAAAAGATATAGAAGCATTATTACCTTCAGGTGTATCACCAGCAGTTACCCCTGGTAAGTTAGAAAAATTTGACCCTTGGCCAAGTTATATCCAAGGCTTAGAAAAAAAAGTTAATATTGCCAAGCTCAGAGAAGCGATCGCCTCTGGTAAACTCAGCGTCTTCGCTGATGTAATGCACGGTGCAGCAGCTAGCGGTTTGGGCAGATTATTAGGTGAACGTGTCCAAGAAATCAATAGCAACCGTGATCCCTTATTTGGTGGCGGTGCGCCTGAACCTTTACCTAAATATCTATCTGAGCTATTTAATATCATCAAAACTGATCACGATACCAATCCATCAGGTTTAGCTGTAGGATTGGTGTTTGATGGCGATTGCGATCGCATCGCCGCCGTAGATGGAAACGCTAATTTCCTCAGTTCCCAAGTTTTAATCCCCATATTAATCGACCACCTCACCCAGAGACGGAACTTTACCGGCGAAATTGTCAAAACCGTGAGTGGTTCCGATTTAATACCCAAAGTAGCAGCACTACATCACCTGTCAGTCTTTGAAACACCAGTAGGGTATAAATACATTGCTGACAGAATGTTAGCCGCACCAGTATTGTTAGGTGGGGAAGAATCAGGAGGTATTGGTTATGGTAGCCATATACCAGAACGGGATGCCCTACTATCAGCATTGTATGTCTTAGAGGCGATCGTTGAATCTGGGCAGGATTTAGGCGACTATTATCGCCACTTGCAACAGCAAACAGGCTTTATTTCCGCTTATGACCGTATAGATTTGCCCCTAGCCAGCATGGAAGTCCGGGCGCGACTACTCCAACAACTGCAAACCCAACCATTAACAGAAATTGCCGGTAAAGCCGTAATTGACTGTAAAACCATCGATGGCTACAAATTCCGCCTTGCAGATCAAAGCTGGTTAATGATTAGATTCAGTGGTACAGAACCAGTTTTACGCCTCTACTGCGAAGCCTCCACCCTGGAAGAAGTGCATAAAACTCTGGCTTGGGCGAAACAGTGGGCTGAGTGAGGAAGCTCTTGAGCAGGGGAGCAGGGGAGCAGGGAGCAGGGGAAGCAGGGGAGCAGGGGGAGAAAAACTAACGACTAATGACTAATGACTAATGACCAATGACTATACTCGTAGTAGCGACAAGTAATCCTGGTAAGTTGCGGGAAATGCAAGCTTACCTCCAAGATACTGGCTGGGAATTAATACTCAAGCCAGCAGAATTAGAAATTGAAGAAACAGGTGTTACCTTTGCTGAGAATGCCTGTCTAAAAGCCTCACAAATTGCTCAAGCGACGGGAAATTGGGCGATCGCAGATGATTCTGGTTTGCAGGTAGATGCGCTCAATGGCTCACCTGGCGTATATTCTGCCCGTTATGGTACAACCGACTCAGATCGGATTGCTAGATTACTCAGAGAATTAGGTAGTGAAGATAACCGCAAAGCCCAGTTTGTCTGTGTAGTCGCGATCGCGCGTCCTGATGGTAGCATTGCTATCCAAACAGAAGGTATTTGTCCTGGGGAAATTCTGCACGCACCCCGTGGTAATGGTGGTTTCGGCTACGATCCGATTTTTTACGTCCCCGAAAAGCAATTGACTTTTGCACAAATGACACCAGAGTTAAAAAAGTCAGTTAGTCATCGTGGTAAAGCTTTTGCCGCCTTACTCCCTCAATTACCCACATTGCTAACTCCTGAGTCCTAAGTATTGCATCCACAAGTCTTGTAGGGTGCGTCAGAAGAGATAATTTTGTAAACCTTCACAGATTGTCCACATCTGACGCACCCTACTAATATCTAGGTGATGTATTGGTTGTTACCTTAGATAGAATTGGCATCAACACTTAGCACTTACACGGCTTCGGTGTTCTTTTCTCCGGTACGAATCCGAACTACTTGCTCTACAGATGAGATAAAAATCTTACCATCACCGATTTCACCGGTACGAGCAGCCGAGATGATTTTGTCAACCACCATATCAACTTGGTTATCTTCAACCACAATTTCCACCTTGAGTTTTTGCAGAAACTCCACAGTATACTCAGAACCGCGATAGCGTTCTGTTTGCCCTTTCTGCCGTCCAAACCCACGAACTTCAGAAACCGTCATACCCACAATACCAGCATTGACTAAAGCGATTTTCACTGCGTCTAGCTTAAATGGACGGATAATTGCTTCTACTTTTTTCACGTTATCGACTCCTGATTTTTTGATGGTTCGTTTATATATCTAGCCAGATCAAATATCTGACACTTTCACCATTCGCCTTATTTTCAAGGCAGATGTAGGAATTGCAAATTTTTTTAACTGCATCTGACCCACACCAGCATTTATCAGATTAGCAGTAGCACCTATAGATGAATTGGTTAATTTGGAAAATTTTGATATTAAACTGCTGTGATCAGATTTGCTTTTTTCATGTAGCTTTGATAACTCAAAACCAATAAATGCCAAGTTTGCTTCAATATGCTCATAAATCTAGCAATTAGCTGTAAGTAATTAACACCAATGCTAAAAATCTCAGCAGTAGTGATAGTGCCAAATACTACGACATGGCAAAAATAAATATAACATTAGTTAGCAGCAAAAAGGTTAAAATTTATGTCTATGATCGCTGGACTGATTAGCGACTTTCATGTTGAAATAGGGGACGCACAATTAAATACCCAGCCCCAAAAGCTGTCAACATAATTAATAAAATGCCTAGTGCCAACCACCAACCATTAACTTCTTTTACTTCTGACTTAGCGGTAGGATAGTAACCTACTTCTTGCTCTTCAACTAATACTGTTTCTGGCATGGGAACACTGATTTTAGCCCCAGGGACAGAAAAATTAGTTTGACGGCTTTTGTTGCTGGGTGGTTCAGGTACAACAGGTTGGCGGTAACGATTAGCCGGTGGGCGTGGTTGTGTGGGAGTAGATTGATAATTTTTGGGAACGTTGACTTCAGGGTGAGAATCTGGAGGAGGGTAATAACTGGGCGTAGTTCGGGAATCGACCAATTTTTGCAAGTGTAAAAAAGACTGAACAACTTGAGTGATTTCATGGCGCAGGCGTTGATTTTCTTGCGCTAGTTGTCGATTTTTCGCATTCAGCGCATCTAACTGTGCCTGTGTTGCCTTTAATTCCGTAGCTAATTCCCGATATACGTATAATGGTACAGAGGTTGGAGGGCTTGGAGGATTTGGTTTTGGTGGAATGCCGTGAACAGAACCTGTGGTTGTTCGCATCAGTGGGTTGGTATCAAAATAAGTGAATGAGAGTATCAGAAATAGTATCAAAAGACAGTCAGTCCTGAAACTAGCCCAAGAATAATAGAAAAATGCTCGGAGTGCAAAGATATCTAATATTACATTGTTAGCTATTAGTCATTAGTCATTAGTCATTAGTCATTAGTCATTAGTTTTTCTTCCCCTGCCTCCCCTGCTCCCCTACCTCCCCTGCCTCCCCTGCTCCCTAACCTTGTAGTAATGGGAAAAAATGACCTACAGGGCCTTGTCCTTTGCCAATATCTAGGGAATAAGTGAGTGCAGTGCTAACATATTTCTTCGCTTGTTGTACAGATGTCCACAAATCTTCACCTTTGGCTAAATTGGCAGCGATCGCAGCTGATAAAGTACAACCAGTACCATGAGTGTTGTTAGTATCTACCTGCTGTGTAGTCAGTGTTTCTAGCTTACTACCATCAAACCAAATATCAACACCACGGGCATTTCCTGGCATTCCTCCACCCTTAACTAAAACCACCTTCGCCTTTAAACTGCGGTGAATGACTTGCGCTGCTGCCCGCATATCATCTAAAGAATTCACCGGGAAACCGCTTAAAATCTGGGCTTCGTAGCGATTAGGTGTCACAATAGCGGCTTTAGGTATCAATTGCTGGCGCAGTGTCTTAACCGCATCATTATCAATTAACTGCGCCCCTGTACGTGATACCATCACCGGGTCAACAACTAAGTTATCAATTTGTAAAGCCTCTACCTGTAGGGCAACAGCCGCAATAATTTTTTGGTTGAGTAACATACCCGTTTTCGCCGCTTGTACACCAATATCCTCAACCACCGCTTGCATTTGCGCCACAACAGCCTCCGGCGACATCGCATCAACTCGCCTCACCCCTAGAGTATTTTGTGCAGTCACGCAGGTAATAGCACTAGCACCGTGGACACAGTGAACAGCAAAAGTACGTAAATCAGCTTGAATTCCTGCACCACCACCACTATCCGACCCTGCAATAGTTAAAGCAACAGGAATCCTCGATATTTTCTCAGCATTCATAGCAAAATTTACTCACAAAGAAAGGGTTTTTTCCACCCCTACACCCTGACACCCCTATCTTTGACTAGATGGTAACTGCTTGGCTATAGCTGCCAAAGGATTTGGTTGAGGATTGTGAGGCTTTGCTTGCGGTACAACCGTAATGTAAGGTTGAATTTTATTCTCATCAACCCACCCAGAATAATATTTTACATGAGTTGATTTGCTTGACAGGTCGAGTAACTCTAAATCGCCACGTATCGCATTCCAATTAATAGGAACATCGAGGTTCAGTTGACCAGAACCAATACCTCGCGGGCCACCACCGACTAAATTTAATGATACTTCATCCCAACCACGGATAAAACGTTCTCCGTTCCAATGCCATTGCCACCCAGGCCAGTCAACAGGCGGCTTTCCTGGCGGTAAAAGACGCTGAAACTCATAGAGGCTAGCACCTTCATCTAACTTGACAGTGAAGCCTTGGGGATATCTCACCTCATAACGTCCCGTTTGCGTTTGGAAGTTGATAGGATTCCACCACAACACTTCTACAGTCTCCCCATTATTGTTGGGAGATAAAGCCGCAGCCGCAGTTTTATTAGTCAAAGCACTATAAACTGGTAGATTCTCTGGTAGTTTAGCCATAGCCGCAAATCGCCAGCAAGACCAACTATCAGCATTATCAGCAGTTTGCCATTTAACTTGACAAACACCGTTAGCGGTACTAACCCATAACTGATCATTCTCTAATCTCAGTTTGTCAGGAATTGCCCCCACCAAGGGACTGTTATGTACTGTGTAAGCCGTCAAAGTTCCAGAATTAGGATTTTGTGAATTGGGACGGTAAGCAACTAAACCTTGAGCGGGAATGTAGAGATTTCCTTCACCACTAATATTAGTACCCATCCAAAAAGTAGGACTATTGACATCACCAGTAATGGCTAAATCCGTAATTTGAGTAAATCCTAAACCTTCCGGTTGCATGACACTAAATTTATCAGTTTTTGGGTCATAACTGACAATAGTCGCAATGCCATTGTTGCCTTCACCTTGTTCAAAAGCAACCGACCACCATAGACGTTCTCCATAAACCATAGCAGATGTAATGCGAGGAAAACCTAATTGATTTCCTACAGCAGAATATCCCGCTTTTACTGCTGCATCCTGCAAGTCTTTGAGAGTATATAGTGTTTGTTGCTGTGGGTTTTTACTATTAGGCGTAACTAATTCAAAGACAACTTTATCCTTTGTGGGGTCTGTGACTTCTGGCTGGGAAATAATATTATTTTCTCCCACATTTAATTTTGGTTCTCTAACCACTCGATACTGATAATTTTTCCCTTGAAAGTTAATATTTTTAAACTTGGGATTTACCAACTCTTGCACGAAGTCCTCATAATTGCTTTCTGGTTGTGATTCCTTGGGTAAAGTACCTGGTTGCACTGTCCAAGTATTGTTACTTCTGCAAAAAACAAAATCTTGGTTTAAAGTTTGAAACTTAATTAAGTCGGCATCTGCGACAATATTACGAGTATGAAAATCGAACCGATCATAAAAGCTTTGGTTTGGCTGGAGTGCAGTTAAATAAACAACTTCCGCCTTGGGACAGTTTTCTACCTTGGCTGGAATAGTATTTATAACTTGCGAGGAAGCGTCATCACCGGCAGAACAAGCGGTGAGTAATAACGCCACGGAAATAAATGGCATAATTATTTTCATGATTTACCCTGCATTTTAATCAATTTTTCCGGTTTTTATCTAAATAATTAACTACAAATCTATAATTTTAGTTTTCTGATAGTTATTAATTAAAAATAATAGTTATGTCTGGCATCATTCTCAATCAGGTTAAGGTGGGCATTGCCAACAATATAAAATTAAGTGTCTTAGCAAATTGTCAGCAATGCCCACCCTACAAAAAATTGCGTCAATTAACTATTACCTATGAATTTTGTTGATTATCTAGAGTTTGCAATGTGCTTTGCAAAAATTTACCCCATTCTGCTGCCAGGGGAATTTCTGTAAACGGAACTTTTATTGAGTTAGCTGTGTCGGTTAAGATAAATTCTAGCTCGATAGAACGTCCTTTATTTGGTAATAAATTTATATCTACTACTTTGCCATCTATCAGAAGTTGGATTTTTTGGACATCAACTAAAGAAAAAGTTTGCGGTTGAATTATCCCTTTAGCTGTGGGTTTACCCCAAGTGATATCGTCACCTTTTTGACCTAATACTGCATATATATCGTATTTAGCCCGTTCAAATTGCTCTGCCCAAGCCCGATAAGCTTCAACTTTTTGATACTCTTGTGCGCCTTGCCAAGCCAACCAGAAAAAGATAATTAACAGAGGCAACCAGAAAAGACCACGTTCCATTGTTTAAATATTCCTCAGTCAAAGATTTAACTAAAAAGGTTTAACTTAATTGCAAAGTTCACCCCATAGGGACACAGATAAGTTATTGTAGTGAGCAAACTGGCAAAAAGCGGTGATGAGTTGGTATGAGAAAACTTATAATATTGTGCTTGTTTGTCATCGGGTTAGTAGGGGCTGTGTTTGGTTTCCTGAATTTTCAGGGATTAGCAGCCAAAGGCGAATTCGAGACAATTTTATTAGATTTTCGCGAAGATATTCCAGCAGAGGTAATTAAGCAAGATTTACAAGCGATCGCCCAAAAATACAACGTTACTCCTCAGTTAGATAATAAATTCTCAGCCTCAGACAATGTTTATATTATCAAAGGCGATCGCGATCGCCTCAAAGAACTGAAAAAATCCCCCTTCGCTCAAGCTACAGAAATAATCGAGCCGAATTATATCTACAAGCTGATTGAGCCAGCCGCTAAACCCACTTGGATCGGCGAAATCTTAATACCCCAAAACGGTGAAGACGTAAAACCCTCACTAACAGCACCCAATGACGAATATTACAGCAAACAGTGGAACCTCCACAAAATCGGCGTAGAAGGTGCTTGGAGTCAAACCAAAGGTAACGGTGCAACCGTCGCTGTCATCGACTCAGGTATTACCAAAGTCAGAGACTTGCAAGAAACAAAATTCGTCAAAGGTTACGATTTCGTCAACGACAAAGAAGAAGCCAGCGATGACAACGGACACGGTACTCACGTCGCCGGGACTATCGCCCAAGCCACCAATAATAAATATGGTGTAGCAGGAGTTGCCTACGAAGCCCAACTTATGCCCCTAAAAGTCTTGAGTGCCTATGGTGGCGGAACTGTAGCGGATATTGCCGAAGCAATTAAATTTGCCGCCGATAAAGGCGCAGATGTCATTAACCTGAGTTTAGGGGGTGGCGGTGAAAGTCAACTACTCAAACAAGCCATTGACTACGCCCACAACAAAGGTGTAGTTATCATCGCCGCAGCCGGTAACGAAAACGAAAATTCTGCCGCCTATCCCGCCCGTTATCCTCATGTCATCGGTGTTTCCGCCTTTGGGCCTGATGGCGAAAAAGCCCCCTATTCTAACTTTGGTGCTGGCGTTGATATTTCCGCCCCTGGTGGCACTGATGCCGGTGCGATTCTACAAGAAACCATCAACGAAGAAGGGCAAAACGTATTTCTCGGACTCCAAGGAACCAGCATGGCTGCACCTCACGTTGCTGGTGTTGCAGCCTTAATCAAAACTACAGGCATCACAGAACCAGACGAAATTTTAAAAGTCCTCAAGCAGTCAGCCAGAGTCATTAAAGATGATGGACTCAACTACTACGGTGCTGGACAACTCAACGCCGAAGCAGCCATCAAACTCGCCACCGAGGGACAAATCAGTTTCCAAGATTTCTTCCGGTGGTTGCGGGATAACGGCTATCTTAACCCTGGTTTTTGGATAGATGGCGGTGCAGTCGCACTGTTACCAAAGGTATTAATGGTACTTGGTTCTTATATCCTAGCGTGGTTTTTGCGGGTTTACTTCCCCTTTACTTGGAGTTGGTCGTTATCTAGCGGCTTGATTTTTGGTAGTTCTGGGTTATTCTTCCTCAAAGGCATCTATATATTTGACCTACCCCAGTGGCCATTCCGTGTTTTAGGTAGTTCCATTCCCGAATTAGGCAACACCCTACAAGGTACAGATGCCTTAAATCCCATCTTTGCCAGTGTATTAATTCCAATTGTATTAATGGCCTTGTTATTAGGTCATCCCAACTGGAAATGGTTTGCTATTGGTTCTACCCTAGGTGTAGCCGCTTGTTTAACAGTCAGCGCAGTTTTACAACCAGCCGTGTGGGGTTTTGGTAACGTTAACTTAGCCAGAATATTCCTCATAGTCAACGCCCTACTCTGTTACGGACTAGCTCGTTTAGCATTGAAAGACGAAGAACAAACAGCTTAAAGGGAAATGGGGCATGGGGCATTGGGCATTGGGAATCGATGCACAGGATTTTTCTCCTCATCCCCCTCATCCCCCTCATCCCCCTCATCCCCCTACTTCCTAACTCTTATGAGCATCACAATCACAGGTACAATTGAACGCCGTCAAGTTGGTATGGGCGCATGGGCGTTAGTCACCAATGAGGGTGTCACCTATGAAATTCTCAAGGGTGCAGACAAAGAACTGCTCAAAGTTGGACAACAAGCCCAAGTTACAGGACAGGTGCGCGAAGATATCATGACTATTGCCATGATTGGCCCTGTTCTAGAAGTACAATCATTTGAGTTGCTTAATTCTGACTAGCGGCGGAATCGAGAACTTGCTGTAAACGAGTTCTAAATTCCCCTTTGGGATGGCCTCCCTTGACTTCGCCGATGATTTGAAATTCGCCTTCGGGAGACTCACAAATAATGTAGGTAGGCCATCCCATTTCTGATTTATCAGGATACTGGGTGAGCAGTATCTTGCGATACTTGCGGTAGGTCGCTGTATCTTGCATTTTTACGTCAATAAATTGCAAACCTAGTTCCTCAGCCACCTTTTGGTCATAAAAAGACATTTTGTGACAGATGCCGCATTCTTCGGAAGAAAATTTAATAACAGCTAAACTCATGTAATTATATGTATATTTTTGAGGTTGCCGATATACTTCAGCATAGCTTTTCGGCTGGGGGTATTAATCAATCCTCGGATAAAAGTAAAAATTCTCGATAAAAATTAAAAATTTTCAAAAATCAAGGTTAACACATAAAGGCTCAAATATGCTCTTGCTGTACAAAAATCGCAATAATCGCTGAACTAATATATAGCCATCGCCTGAAATCAGGATATCCCGGAGCAACCAATCATTCCTCGCATCATTGTTGCTCAATGGTGAGGCGATCGCACAGCCAAATAAGTAATCAGCAAAACTCACAGGGAACTTTCTCTTGATTACTTAATTCTATATGAGTAATAGCTTTGCGATAAATTTACACTGCAAACGTGCAAAAATAGGATATAATTGCGGAGTCTCACGCCAATATGGTCAAGAGACTATAACATTCAGGCCAACAACACAACATCTGGGCTAGAATATAACTCCAATCTTGAGCTAGAATGTAGCCCTAAGCAACTACCAAGAACCAGGGCAGACAAACTCAAGATTTACCCCTGATGATTCCAGGGAATATTCACGAAACAGGGGAGTTAGTTATTAAGGTGCATTTACCTGCATTTACCTGCATTGACCAATTAATTGTTCCACGGTAAATTACAGTCTCCCGGATAATTTTGACGGTAAGATTTTCTGTAATTGATCTCCAAAAGAAACCCCCAGTGGTGGCAGCCAACTAGGGGAGGCAATTATCAGGGTGCATCTACCAATTCACTATTCCAGAATTCAACAGTATGTTCCGGAGAAAATTGTCACAAATGGATTTGCTTTTTTGCTTGCGAAAAAAAAAGCTCCAATCGGTGGCAGTCAGTTCGGGGAGTTATTGATTAGGGTACATTCATCAAAATAATCAGTGGTTTCTAGAGGCAATCAGTAAATCCCATCTGGACTTACTGGTTGTCAACTACAAAAAAAGCCCCTAGTCAGGTGTTAGCCAACCAGGGGAGTTAGTTATCAGGGTGCATCTACCAAT
>NZ_CAWMSA010000008.1:0-24273 GCF_963870205.1 Anabaena sp. CA = ATCC 33047
TTATTCAATATAGCTAACCACACCTGGATTGTCAACTCTTTCCCAGCAAATTTTTTTGCCTCTTTTTTTCTGCCCTTTCACAATCCTTATAAAACAAGCTTTCCAGCCTACAGTATTCCGATAAGTTCCTGCCTTTAATCTATATTGTTGTGATCTGTCCCAAATTATGTGGTGCTGTGCAGCAAATATGGTTTATACAACAGGATTAAGATTTTTCTTGATTGCCTAGCATTTGTAAAATTTTGTCTGCATTATCTAAATCCCCAACAAGACGGCGAATTGGCTGCGGCCAAACTTTTACTAGGGTAGGAGTGGCAGACACCTGATCGATTTCTGCTTGTTCGGGATTAGTTAAAACATCAATCACTTTCATTGTGTAAGGGTATCCTAGCGATCGCTCTAACAGTTCATGCAGATTCTTTAGGATACGTTCTGTGTTCGTACTATGTCCGGCTACAAATAAATGCAGCACATAGCATTGAGTTTTTGCCTGTACTTTTTGTACTGTTCTGGCTGGTAAATTATATCTGGGTGCTGCGTCAGAAATGTCTAGATTGATAACTAAGTCGTGGTCTTCCCATAATTGGGGAAATGAGGAACGATAAGTGGACAGTACCATGCGATCGCAAACCCCTTCTTGCCACGGAGCTAATTGCCACACCAAGTAACCTGCATCAAAGATAGCATTGAGTATAGCCTGATATTTCATGACTGCTGGATAAGCTTCTGCAAATGTCCTCACTTGTTGGGTACGAGGATCAAACCAGTGGTCGATGGTTGCTGTGTAACACGGAACCAGAAAATGCGGCGGTTCTGGTAAATCTAGAATTTCCTGCAAAGCAGTACATAAATGAGAATGCCAGCGACCTTGCTTGTTAGGATCGATGCAGTAAATTAAATCTCCTCCCGGTGTAAATAGAGCAATGCCTTTAAATAACTGCGGTTGAGATAGTTTGTCTGTAGTCAAGTTAAGTTCGTGGTTAAATAACTCACCGATAAAAAGTAAAAGGTAAAAAATTGCTTTTTTTACCTTTTACTTTTTATTGTACTTTCGTGATTAAACTCTGCCTCGGAGAAATTGAGCCATTTCGTTAGGAGTTGGCGACATTTCTAAAGCTGTTTCTTCGGTGATGCGACCTTCTTGATAGAGATTGTACAACGACTGATTCATGGTAATCATGCCGTCAAAGCTAGCTTGCTTCATTAATTCACTAATCTCATCATACTTGCCGTCTTTGATCCATTCCTTGATTGCCTCTGTGTTGATCAGGATATCGTGGAAAGCTGCCCGCTTACCATCAGTCGTGCGACACAAACCTTGGGCAATCACTGCCACTAAAGACTCAGCCAGTGCTACCCGCATTGCATCTTGTTCTTCACCTGAGTACAAATTGAGAATCCGTTCAATAGTTTTTACTGCACTATTGGTGTGTAGGGTTCCCATGACTAAGTGACCAGTCTGAGCCGCTTTCAGGGCTGTGTTGACTGTTTCTTTGTCCCGCATTTCACCTACCAAAATCAAATCAGGATCTTCCCGTAAGGCAGCTTTTAAGGCGTTGTCAAATTTCCGGGTGTGCATTCCTACCTCCCGTTGCTTAACGAGAGATTTACGGCTTTGATGCACAAATTCAACGGGATCTTCAATGGTGATGATGTGCTTCGCCATCTCTCGGTTGATGTAATCAATCATCGCCGCCATTGTCGTTGATTTACCAGAACCCGTAGGCCCCGTTACTAAAATTAGTCCTTTATGATAATGGCAAATATCCCGAAACACTGGCGGAAGTCGCAACTGATCAATAGACAGGATTTTTAAGGGAATCAACCGCAGCACCATTGCATAGCCTTTGAGTGAGTCAAAGACATTAATCCGTACACGGGCAAAGTCGTACTGGGTAGCTCCATCAAATTCCAAATGTTCTTGAAATCTTTGAATTTCTGCCTCAGTCATAATCTCCCGCAACCAACTCATAAAAGTCGGTTTGTCAGTTTCTGGATAATCCGTTGGGTTAATTTCTCCTCGGTTACGAAAGCGGGGTACTTCACCTACTCCTAAGTGAATATCAGAATAGCCATTATCAAATGCTTCTTTGATAATTTGCTCTAAAGTGAGTCCTGAACTCACACTTGGAGAAGGCATTGGTGGCGGAGTACCAGGACGATGAGCAGCCATTGGTGCAGAACTTGCGGGTGGTGTTATGGGTTGTCCAGCACTTCTATTGGCTGATGACATATCCAATGTTTGCGTATATTGGCGTTGGTTGATTAATGTTGGAGGTGGTGGCGGTACTGGTGGAATATTGCGAGCAACAACAGGGTTGGAGGTGGAAGGATGTTGTGATTCCGTCATATATCTTTAAAAATTAGTATTTGATCAGTTGACATGGGCAATAACGTTGGCTCAGAAGTTCTGATGGCTGTAGATGGCGGAGTCTGCGGTATTTGCTCACTCAAAACCTCTCTGTAACAGTTAGATACAATTCCTTGACACTACTTGTATATTTTTTAACTTTTAAGCATAAGGTAAAATTTTTACACTTCTATAAACTTGTTTACTATAAGACTTCAAATAAAAGCATCAGTAAATATAACGTTAAGTAAATGTTTTATTTAATGCTGTAAGCTGGCAAGAGCTAGGCTCTCATATCGTAAATGAGAAAATTTTGCCAATGGTGACGATCAGCTCTTAGCAAATAACAGCCAAATTATCTCTAAATAGTTTGTTGAGCTTGCCTTGGAGAATTATGAGAAACATCGACCTTTTGTATAAGAAATGTGAAGTAAACTGTAACTAGAAAGTTGGCAATGAACTTTTCGTGGAGATACTTTTTGGATTCTATTCCTAAAGTTAGATATCGCTAGCTAGATTAATGTGGAAATGTGAAGTTGAATTTACATTCATAATTACAAAAAATTAATTGTAAAGTTTAATAAATAAAGACTCATTTTCGGAAATTATTTTTATATACTGAAACTTCATTGAACTATTCAGTTATTTGCTAACAGCGAAATATTACTGAATAAAAGTTTTCTATGTACTTTGGGAGGAATAGTCATGGTTGCGGCTCAAAGCTCTAATCTCGGAAAGACCTACTCCTTGTTAATGATTAAAAGTTTTTTGATATGGACTTTTACATTGGCAGTATGCTTGTTGGTTGTCGGATTTCCATTAGTTGTTTTGATGGCTACAGTCGGATGTCTGTTGTCGATTGTGTTGCAATCTGTAATGCCTGTTAGTGCGGTTTTACTGGTTGCTGGTGGTTTGATTATGTTAAATGTTATGGCGGTGTTGATTGCTGCCGGTGTGCTGACTGTTAAAGGTGTACATCCAAAAGAAGTTCAATGGTTAAGTTGGTTGCATGGAGCAGAAGCAGAGCAGATGCAGACTACAGTTTATGCGGCTTGCCCTCTCACTTGCGAGATTAAATCATAGGCATCCTTAAAAATTCGACAAACAAAGCATCTGCCCGGTTAAGCCGGGTTTTTTCGTGTTTGGGGCTAGGGACTAGAGTAAGTATTAATGACTATTGACTAATAACTAATAACTAATAACTAATAACTAATGACTAATGACTAATGACTAATGACTAATCAAAAACGAGTTAGCATCATTTTAGGAACACGTCCAGAAGCAATTAAACTAGCTCCGGTAATTCAGGTCTTTCAAAAATCCCTAGACTTTGATTTGCAAGTGATTTTAACTGGGCAGCATCGTGAGATGGTTGAACAAGTGATGCAGTTGTTCAACTTAAAGGCAGATTATGACTTAGAGATTATGCAGCCTCAGCAGTCTCTCAGTGATATAACTTGCCGTAGTTTGCGAGGGTTAGAAGAATTATTCCTCAAGAGCAAGCCTGATTTAGTGATTGTACAAGGAGATACGACGACGGCTTTTGCGGCAAGTTTAGCAGCGTTTTATCAGAAAATCCCTGTTGGTCATGTAGAAGCAGGTTTAAGAACTGATGATTTATTTAATCCCTACCCAGAGGAAGCTAATCGCCGGTTGATTTCCCAAATCACTCAGTTGCACTTTGCACCGACTACTTTAGCTGTGGAAAATTTGCAGCATTCTGGGGTTTTAGGTGAGATTCATTTGACGGGAAATACTGTGATTGATGCGTTGTTAAATGTGGCGGCTACAAAACCAGCTTGTAATGTACCTGCTTTAGATTGGGATTCTTACCGTATTTTATTAGCGACGGTGCATCGACGGGAGAATTGGGGAGAACCTCTGCAAGCGATCGCAGATGGTTTTTTACAAATCTTAAACAAGTTTCCTGATACGGCTTTACTGTTACCTCTACACCGTAACCCCACGGTGCGAGAACCACTACAAGCATTATTGGGTGATCATCCACGAGTGTTTTTAACGGAACCGCTAGATTATGCTGAATTGGTGGCTGCAATTGGGCGATCGCATTTTCTGTTGACTGACTCTGGTGGTTTGCAGGAAGAAGCACCCAGTCTAGGAAAACCTGTGTTGGTGTTACGGGAAACTACTGAAAGACCGGAAGCTGTGGTTGCTGGTACTGCGAAACTTGTGGGTACTGCTAGTCAGAGTATTTTCGATGCTGCTAGTGAGTTATTGAGTAACCCAATGGCTTATGACACAATGGCTAATGCAATTAATCCTTTTGGTGATGGTCTTGCAGCAGAGCGTATTTTGCAAATTGTGCGTAATTATTTGGGGATGAGTTTTTAAACGCGGAGGAGCGCGGAGGGAAACGCAGAGGAACGCGGAGGTTGAGGAAGTCAAAAGGAGTGGTTGGGTTGTGGTCGCTCCTTTTGACTTTTTAGTGAGGTAGGAGGTGTTAGGTTCTGAATAAGGCACTGCGGGTTTCTGGGCCGACTATACCATCTACGCGCAGGTCGTTATTGGCTTGAAATTCTCTGACTCTTCTAGCTGTGATCGGGCCGTAGTATCCGGTGGGTTCAATGCCTAAGATTTTCTGGACTTCTGATACTGCTTGACCTCTAGAGCCTATACTCAGGCTGACGCGCCCCCCTGTGGCTGTGGGTTTCGATGAAGTTCTAAATAAGGCTGTGCGTGTTGCTGGGCCGACTATGCCATCTACACGCAAGTTATTGTTGGCTTGAAATTCTCTGACTCGTCTAGCTGTTACAGGCCCGTAGTATCCTGTAGGTTGAATACCTAAAATCTTTTGGACTTCGGTAACTGCTGCGCCTCTAGCACCAAGACTGAGATTTACACGACCACCAACTCCACGGGTATTATGTCTGTTGGGACGATTAGGATTACGGGTGCTAGATTGATTACGAATCCATCTGGCTGCTACGTATCTGTTGTTTGATAGTTTCGCAAAACCATTGGTGGTTCCCATTGTTGTAATTTGCGTACCATTCGGTAAACAATCTACAACTTTGGAATTGATGTTGGGTTCTACTCGCACATTGAGACAAGTGCCGTTAGTTCTGACATAAGCTGATAAGGCGGCTTGAGATTGAGCAATGGCTGTAAAAAATGCCATGAAGCCAGCTAAACACAACCAGGCAGAAGATTTTACGAGTTTTGTCCAATTCCAATCAATTTTGGGCAATTCATAATCAATGTATTCAGCCTGACCATTCGCCTCTTCGTTGGCAATAACCATTGAGGAATAAGCAATATATTCCATTGGTAAACACCTTTATGAGTAAAGACTAAAAGTTTAGGGAAATATGTAATTTTGACTACTAAACATCATAAAGCTTTTTACTGTGGTATGTTTTAAAAACAGGAAATTTATCAAGAAAAATACATAAATCCTACTCACAAGCCTACTCAATCTAGGGTTGTAATGTATAAAAAGTATCAGTCCGAATCTGGCTACCATTACGCCAAATCTCTACTTTTTCAGGAGTGACTAAGTAAGAAAAACTACCATTATCTGCTTGATATTTATCGTTACCAATGTTCCAGGCGGGTATTTTAACAAGTTGGCTGGGGTCTTGTTTCAACAGGCCAATATAAAATAACTGTCCATTTTCTTGGCAGACTTTGACAATTATATTGGTTGTCTCGCCTTTGAGGAGTGTCACGCCAGTACATTCGCTAGCTGTCGTAGGTTTGACGGTGACAGGAATGGGTATTAAGGCTGGTTGATGAGGTTTATTTACTGGAGAACCGCTAGCAGGGGGAGAAGTTGGTGGTGCAGGGTTTTTACTGGCGATCGCAGATGAGAAAATATTACGAGGATCAACGGCAACTCTACCATTGGGGTAATATTCAAAATGCAAATGGGGGGCTGTACTATTACCTGTAGACCCCATTTCTGCAATTATTTGTCCTTGTTTAACCTGTTGACTTTTGCTAACTAATAAACGGCGATTATGACCATATACTGTAATACTGCCGTTAGGATGTTTTATCTCGATAGCGTTGCCTAATCCCCAATTATCCCATCCGGCTTTAACTACAGTACCACCAGCCGCAGCAAAAATGGGAGTTCCAGACGCTCCAGCAATATCAATTCCCTCGTGTCGATACTTATTAAAGCCTTGGGAAATATATCCTTGAGTCGGCCAAATTAACTCAGCACTAGGAACCGGTATTGACTGACTTGAGGAATTACTCGCAACTTGCGTTAAGGCGGTGGTGTTGGTGATCAGTACAGCACTAAAAGATATTAAACCAATCAAGCTATAAGTAAAGAATTGACATAGAGTATTTTTTCTCACAAAGTTTAAATCCTTTAAATATAGGGTCAATGCTTTGTATATGTTTGATATTTCAACATATCGCTGCAAATATCAGGATAAATCTTAGTTAAATTTGTCACCTCACAAGCTGCTATACATTACATAGACGCAGATTCGCCAGGGAAAGTGTCAGACTGGGAAAATCTAGGCAACAATAGCTAAAAATCATGCTGTCAAATACCTAATATCATGCGTTAGAACAGTTATCATATCTGTTGGGCTAGGGAACTCTTAACAGGGAACAGGGAAGAGGAAAAGAGAAAAAATCCGCATCGAAAACTTATCATAAGTAATTAGCCGGACATGATATAGTCCCCTTTTCTTGTCGGGAAGGTTGTACAAAAATACGGTTTGAGTTCAGCACAAATTTAAAACCCCAGTTTCTTCAAGAAACCGGGGTTTTGTATAGTCAAAATATTTTTAAGTGCAGCACATTCAAGCCCTATTTATTGGTTGGTGACGGCTAACTCTGGCTGTTGTGCTTGCTGTTCCTCTGGTTCTGGTAAACCATACATTGACCTGTAGAGTTTATCGTACTCTTTGGCTGATTTGTACCAACTGAAGTCTTGACTCATGCCACGTTTTTGTAACTCTAACCATTGGGGTTTGAAACGGAAGCCTTCCCAAGCTCGAATCATACAGGTAAACAAATCTAATGGTTCGTAGCGGTCAAAGCAATAGCCTGTACCAGCTTCTTTTATGGGGTCGTAGTGTGATACGGTGTCAACTAAGCCTCCAGTACGCCGGACTATGGGTACACAACCGTAGCGTAAAGCCATCATTTGACTGATTCCACAGGGTTCAAAGCGGCTAGGCATGAGGAAGGCATCAGAACCAGCGTAGATGCGGCGTGACAAGGCATCGTTATACAGTAGGTAAGTTGCCATGCGTCCGGGATAGCGTGATGCTAGTTGCCACATCTGAGTTTCATAATAGCGATCGCCTGTTCCCAGTAGCATGAACTGAGCATCTGTATAAGCCATGAAGCGGTCTAAAATTTGGATGACTAAATCTAAACCTTTTTGTTCGACTAACCGCGTCACCATCCCTATTAAAAAGGCATTGCTGTTAACTTCTAAACCTACTTCTTCTTGCAATGCAATTTTATTGGCTTTACGTTTCTCTAAAGTATCAATGCTGAAGGCTTGAGTCAGATATTTATCTGTAGATGGTTCGTAAACTTCCGTATCTATACCGTTGACAATTCCCGATAGCTTACCACCGATGAATGACATTAAACCTTCTAGAGTTTCACCGTAAGCTGCTGTCTTGATTTGCTCGGCATAGGTAGGCGAAACTGTATTTACCCTGTCGGCAAATTGGACGGCGGCGGCCATGGTGTTATGTCCTTGCATATACCAAGGACACCATGTAATTTTTTCTAGATACCAACGCCAAGGGCCTTGATATGCCAAGTTGTGAATTGTGAAGACTGTGGTGATATCTGGAGACTGGTGCATCCACACAGGTATCATTCCTGTATGCCAATCGTGACAGTGAATAATTTCTGGTTTCCAGTAATTCCAGCAAAATTCGGCTGCACCATTGGCAAAAAAGGTAAACCGCCAGTCTTCGTCATCACCACCATAGATGCGACGGGGATCGAAAGCTGGATGTCCAAATAAGTACAAGGGAACATCTGTACCAGGCAGAATCGTTTCGTAAACTGCAAAATCTTGAAACATGGCGTATCCCCACCAAACCGGCTCTTGGGGAATCTCGATTTTGTCTGGGAGAAAGCCGTAGTAAGGCATGAATATACGGACATCATGCCCCATTTTTTTCAAGATTTTTGGTAATGCTCCGACAACATCACCCATTCCGCCAACTTTTGCGATGGGTGCTGCTTCTGCTGCTACAAATAGAATCCGCATGGTAATTTTTATTTCCCCTGCTTTGTTTGAATGTTCAATTTAACCAGATGATTTTGATGAACGCGATCGCTCGCGTCTAGCACAGCTTTTATTTTTTATCTAATCACATCTGGTTGTCTGATTTTTAAGCACCACGCTGAATCTCTGCAAAAATCGCATTTAGAATCTCTTGCGCGCCTTGTTCCCGCAAGCGTTTAGCTAATTCTATACCTAGTGTTTCGGCATCACTAGCTGCGCCTGTGATGGTGTCTTTGACTAGCTGTTGTCCGTCGATGCTGGCAACTACACCTGTTAGGGTTAAATTTTCCCCATCTATTTCTGTATTTACGCCGATGGGTACTTGACAACCACCTTCTAGGCTACGTAAGAAAGAGCGTTCTGCTAAACAGCGATCGCGGGTTTCGGGATGTTCAATAGCAGCTTTGAGTAACGAGATTAACTCAGTATCATCACCACGGCATTCTATACCCAATGCACCTTGACCGACGGCGTGGAGTGACACTTCTTTGGGTAAAATTTGATGAATGCGATCGCCCATACCCAAACGCTGTAATCCGGCGGCTGCTAAAATCAAAGCGTCATACTCACCAGCATCAAGTTTCGCTAGGCGTGTATTCAAGTTCCCACGCACATCTTTAAATGTCAAATGGGGGAATTTGTTCCGTAGTTGCGCCAAGCGTCGCAGGGAAGATGTCCCCACTACCGCACCTGCTGGTAAGGTGTCAATTTGCTTATCTTTGAACTTTTCATGTACTACCAGCGCATCGGCGGGGTTTTCCCGTTCTGTAATCGCTGCTAGTGCTAAACCTTCTGGTAAATTAGTCGGTAAATCCTTGAGGGAATGCACAGCAAAGTCAATATCATGATTGAGCATTCCCACTTCCAATTCTTTGGTAAATAGTCCTTTATCGCCGATTTTGGCTAATGCTACATCCAGGATTTTGTCGCCTTGGGTAGACATCGTATGGACTTCAAACACCATATCAGGATACTTGTTTTGCAATTGCTCTTGTACCCAGTACGTTTGAACTAGAGCAAGTTGACTTTTACGGGAACCAATCCGAATTGTGCGTTTAGCACTGGAAACAACTGAAGTCATAAAACAATATGTCAAACCAGGCGATAATTTTACTCTCATCTAGACTACCGCAGTGGGTGACTTACCGGATGGCGATCGCCTGATTTTCGTGAAGTTTCTTTTAAGTTTTCTTTACATTGATTTACAATATTTGGAATTATGTAATATTAGTTATTAGTCATTAGTCATCAGTCATTAGTTATCAGCTATTCTCCTACATCCCCCTCATCCCCCTACACCCCTCGTTTTTTGACAGTTAACGGTCTGGTTGAAGATAAGATTGTAATTGTCTAGTACGTTGCTGTGTCATTTCTGTTAAACAACCAGCATAAATACTGGGTGCAATACTTCCGCCTTGATAAAGACTTCTTTCATAGTCACAATTATTGTCACGAAACTTAATCCAGGCTTGCTGTGCAGAAATTAATTTTCGTCGTCTAGAACCTGATAAGGTTGGTAAAAGCTGTTGATAAACTTGATTTAATTTTCTATCAGCATTTTGATAAGACAACTGTGTACATCTGTTGATTTCTGCTTGAGTTCTGGCATTATTACAATTGGGATTCCTAGCTAAAACTGTAGGTTTAGCTATTGTCGCCGTGGGAATCAGTAAACTACTGGCAGTTAGGAGGCTAGCACAAATTGGTAATAAAAGATTAAGTTGTTTCATTGGTTCTAATTATGCCAAGAAAATATATGATGATTTCAAGCTTTTAAAACAGCTTTTCGGATGATTCAAAAAAATTAACAACCCACATACGCCGAACTAGGAAATTTGAAACCTACCACAAGCAGGAAGTGATGATTGAACAAAGATGTTATAGATTAAACAGGAGGTTTAGCGATCGCAACTCATCGTTCATCTTTTATGAATCGTTCCGCTTGTCTTATTTTTAACCCGGTAGCCGGACAGGGTAATCCAGAGGTAGAATTATCGCAAATTCGGGCATTATTAGAACCGGAAATTCATCTTGAGATTTACTTAACTACAGAAGAAGTTGGTGCAGACAAGCTAGCACAGAAAGCTGTAAACCAAGGCGTAGATGCAATCATCGCGTCTGGGGGAGACGGTACATTATCGGCGGTGGCGGTGGCTGTTGCTGGTACTGATATACCTTTGGGAATTATTTCACGGGGAACAGCTAATGCTTTTGCCACGGCGATGGGAATTCCCCAAACTATTGATGCAGCTTGTCGGACAATTTTACAAGGGGTAACTCGCAATGTAGATATAGGCTATTGCAACGATTTACCAATGATATTGTTAACAGGCATTGGCTTTGAGGCGGAAACTGTAGATTTAGCAGACAGAGAAGCCAAACAACGCTTTGGGATGATGGCCTATGTGTTCGCAGGAATTCAGCAGTTAAGAGAGTTAGAAAGTTTTGATGTTGAGATTGAAACCCCAGACAAAATCGTGAAAACCACTGCTGCATCGGTGACAGTTGCCAACGCTGCGCCTCCGACTTCTGTGTTAGCGCAAGGCCCAGCCGGGATTATTTATAATGATGGATTATTAGATTTAACTATTGTAGCACCTGCCACGAAAACAGGAGCGATCGCCGCCACATTTCATCTATTTCAAACTGCTTCGGCTGGGAGTGCCGCACAACGAGATGATATTGGTTATATACGTGCTGAAAGATTTAAAATTACCACAGATCCACCGCAAAAAGTTGCGATTGACGGTGAGGTAGTTGGTACAACCCCGGTTGAAATCAAATGCGTACCAGGTGCTTTAAAGATTTTTGTCCCATCAGTACCGGAAGAAGAATTAACAGAGAAACTGGAAGGTTTACCGAATTTGCAAATTGAAGTGAAAGAATAAAAAAGCGGGGGTAAATTGCATTGAAACTGGTTCGTGATCCAGCAATAGCTAAAAAAATTGCTAAAATGCAGCAACGGGTACGTTGGCAAGATCCGTTAATTGTAGGGCGGAATATTGACCAAACTCGGCTAGTGCTGGATGATGGACAAGCTAGTGATACCGAATTTTCTTTTTTAGTAGTTGGTGATAGTGGTTCTGGTAGACATCACGGACACAACCCCCAACGACGAGTAGCTGAATTGATGTTGCAGCATCATCCAGAATGTCGCTTCATGCTGCATACAGGCGACGTAATTTATTTGGTGGGTTCAAGTGAATACTATCAACAGAACTTTATTCGACCTTATGCAGAGTTAATCGTTGGTGGCGAGTCTCCCAAACAAATTGCTTACGACAAGATGGTGTTTAAGTTGCCGATTTTTCCTGTACCCGGCAATCATGATTACTATGAATTACCGCTTGTGTTGAGTTTGCTGTCTGTGACAACTCTACCCATGCGGCGATTATTGCGATCGCGTTTAGATATAGATGTAGGTTGGCATGGTTCAGGAGTGGGTAATGCTTATGCCAAGGCTTTCCTCGACTATCTGCAAGGATATCTCTTACCGACACAGTTATCCCATCATCTAGACCAATATTACACTACTCAGACAGATACAGGCAAGTGTCTGACTTATCAACCAGGGTATTTTACTCGGCTACCGAATCGCTATTACACTTTTCGCTATGGTGGAATTGACTTTTTCGCCTTAGATTCAAATACTTTTAACGAGCCGCAACCGTTACCACAGACAAAACAGGGACAGAGCGATCGCCAAATCTTAGACCAGCGTCGGCAAGAATTAGAGCGGGAGAAAATGCAAATCATTGAAGCTTCCGCGAAATTAAACCCCAACAACCCCAGCGAAGCCGAAGAATTAGACGATTTTCACTATAAATTATCTCAAATTGAGGAAATTATTCTTGATATCGACAAGCAACTAACGACAGACCAACCACCAGAGGTTGATATTGAACAATTAGACTGGCTCAAGCAGAGATTAATTGCCTCTTGGAAACACCCAGAAGTGCGGGGAAGAGTGATATATTTTCATCATCCGCCTTATGTCACCGAAGCAACAAAATGGCAACAAGCGCAGACTTTAGCAATTCGCAGCCGTTTGCGTGGTGTACTGGATGCAGTGGCGGCAGAAATTGGTGATATTAATCAAGGTCGTCCCCTAGTAGATTTAGTTTTAAATGGTCATGCACATTGTTTAGAATATCTGCAAACCTTCGACACCGGACACGCTGACGCAAATATGCACTGGTTAGTTTGTGGCGGTAGTGGCTATAGTTTGCGTCGCCAGCGCACAGAGGGGAGTGATTTAGTCGAGACGGTGGGGAATGAAGACAGATTAATTGCGCGATCGCATTTATTTGTCGGACGCAATGGACACGGTTCTCAGAAAAGACGACCTTATTCTTGTTTGCGGATAGATGTCAAAGGCGAACAGCAGCCTAAATTTATAGTCCGTCCTTTAGTTGCCGAATGGTATCAGCGTCAATGGCATAATTATCAGCTTCCACCTGTGATGATTTAGGGACATCCAGATAAAAAATATCCAAAATCTAGGGTGCGTCAGTACAAGAAACCCTAACCATACCAAGAAAATATACATACTGACGCACCCTACCAACTAGCATTGACAGAACATATTATGTTTACTCCCTTCCCGGTGCAAGATTACCTATCTTCTTTTATTCTTCCTTCGTGTCCTTCGTTCCTTCGTGGTTCATTTGTAATTACATATTGTTTGGTAACAGCTAATGGCTACCATTACCCATTACCAAACCTCAAACATAGAGAAACCATCTCAACTTAAGAACCACTAGCTTTTCCCAAACGTTCAGGATTTTGCACACCCCTCAAACGATTCCAAAGCATATAACCAACCTCAGTTTTCGGCACATACCAATTATTAGAACCAACTTCCATCCCACCCGTCGCCGTAAATTCTCGGTGTTCCGAGTCATTCAAATCAAGATAAGTTGCGCCTTCTTCCAAACGACTACCCCGTGGTAAGAGAGTAATTTGCTTGAGTTCATCATCTGTATAACCCGGTAGTTGAGAATGCAGTTCTTTCACCTCATAAGCATTGAGTCCAGCTTTCTCCGGGTGTGTTCCTTCTAAACCATAGTTTCTACCCGCCATAGGTTGCGGATTTAAGTCCTTTTCCCACTCATCAGGCTTCCTATCTTCTGGTGTTCCTTGTTTTTGAGTTTGCGCCATTGCAAATTTCTCCTTCTGTTCTTAGTTCCAGTACACCGCACTGGTATCTCAACGCCGACTGCTAAAAGAAGGAGTTATCATCAATTCGATGGTTGTATTTGACCGCTATCGCCTATAAATTTAGAGACGTTATATGCAACGTCTCTACAATGTGGTCTAATTAACCGAAAACTGCTGTAACCCCGTTCAAATTTGTAACAACCCTTCAGGATTGACCGATAAAAGCGATCGCCTCTGCAAACCTTCCCGGTGTAAAATCTCATTGGCTGCTAATAAGCCACTACTCACAGCCCGTTCCATTAAACCACAGGGGAAGGGCATCTTCACCCAATCACCAGCAAACAATAAGTTAGCAATATCTGTACTGCTTTCTGGCCTGTCTGCATAACTATGGGGTGGATAACCAGAAAAGTTATGTTGATTTACTAATTCTCGATGTAATATCTGCGCTTGCTTTAACTCTGGGACTATTTCATACAGTTCATTTTCAAAGGTAGTTAACAAAGCTTCTTGGGTGGGGAATTGTTTTTCTTTATAGCAATAAGCGTGTAACTCTACCACACTACCACCAGTGCGTTTTGACCAGTCAATAAATTGTTGCTGAATGCGGTGATACAGGGTGATGCTATCAGTTAACTCGTAGCCAGATAAAGATGTAAAATTACTTTGTGACCACTCAAAATCTCGGTCAAACCAGAAACGACACACCGCAAACGGATCAGCTATACTCAGTTTTTCAACTTGCGATCGCACTGTTTGATCAACATCGCCACTCATCTGCTTAAATAGTTGTTTAACACCTGGTACATCAGTCGCAAATACATAATAATCTGCGGTGATTGTCTGTGGTGCAGGTGTGTCAGCATTCACCGCTACCAGTTGCAATTCCTCATCCTTTTTATCTACGACTCGCAACTTTTGTAAATCTCGTTGTGCCGGGCCTTTTAATACTTTACCATCAGCAGAGAATACCGCCCCATGACAAGGACAATGAAACTTACCATCTGCGGCTTTTTTCACAGTACAACCTTGATGGGTACAAGTTAAAGAAATTGCTTCCTCACTTCCAGAAGCGACAGCAAAAACTTCATCCGCAGCACCAAAATATGCTGTTTTCTCATCAGCTATCACAGAGTTACGCTGTACCCAAAATGGGACATTACTGTGATTACTACCAACATAATATTTTATAGCATTAATCTTACCATTTTCTGTGAGAATATCGCTAACTGTCGCATCAGTTACAATATTCCCTTGATGCTGTTGAATCCACTGGGCGATAGGTTGGACTAAACTTGTCCCCATATCATCTTTAGTACCATTAAAAGCTAACCCTTCGGGATTACCAAAAAAATAAAAGTGGAAGAACTGCATTAGTTCCCCCACACTCATCATATCGGGTGCATTTAAACTCGACTTAGCAAATGGGAGAAAATATAAATCATATAAACCTTGGGGAAATTCACTTGCTACCCAATCAGCCACCGAGATATCATCAAAGCGACGATAATTTTTTTCTCTTTCAAAACCTGTGATAGCTTGGAATACTTGCAGGTGTTTAATTTTAGTTAAATTAATGCCCCATTGGAAACGATTAGGAGAAGCGATCGCTAAGTCTATAATATTCCAAGGAAAGGCAGAATGACTAGGGCGAAATATCTCTGGTTTGTATTGATCACCACGATAGATAACAGCATAAAAATTTAATGATTGAAAATGCTCATTAATCTCCAATTCATTAACAATACTGTTTAAATTATAGTATTGGGGAAAAAAGCCATGAAAACCATGTTCCATCCTAAAAGTTTCCCCAGCCGCTTCAATTTGCCAACTGGCAATTTTACCACCAAGTTGGGGAGACTTTTCTAACAGCGTCACCACAAAACCGCGCCGACTTAACTCATAAGCACAAGCTAAACCCGCCAAACCGCCACCAACTACCACCACACTTTTAGATTCAGTTAATGTTTGTGGCAAACTCAGATTATCTTGCTGAAAAACTGCTGGTTGCGGCTTAGAAAATCGAGAGTAACCTGTCACTCCTGCAATTGCACCAACACCAAACACCTTTAACAGTGTGCGACGGGAGATAGTAGTAGATTCCGGCAAACTAAATGGTAGACTCATTGGTTACAAAACTAACTTTTGACAATGAATTACTGGCTGGAAATGATGGCGACAAATCAGCAGTTTTTTGGCGGATTTTCCCCATTACCCTGTGATACCAAACGGATTTATTGTGGCAGAATTGTAAAAATTGTCAAGCCCTTTTGGTAATTTTCGCTACCTATGTTATAATATAAAATTTAGTAATTCCAAGTAATTGTAGTAATTGTAGGGTGTGTTAGCCGAAAGTACAGCACCCTAGCTATCTGTGTAGAAAAAACCAATTAATCACACTAACTATTTACTAATATGCGTATTCCAATAGTTATGACTTTGGTGATGGGGATATTGCTGACTGGGGAAAATCAACCCATACTGGCGAACTCTCCAGTGAACACTGTAGACATTGCGGGATACGCCAAATATGGGAATTATGTAGAATCTTCCCAAGATATTGAATTTTCTCTCAAAATTGTGCAGAATATTCAAATCAGGTTTATTAATGAAAGAGGGTTATCTGTTGATGATTTTGGACAACCCATTTCAGGACGCACAAACCCAGATTTTATTCTGAGTTTACTCAACCTAAAACCAGGGGAAGCCTTCAATGATGAAGCCTTAGAAGCAGATGTGAGAAAACTGCAAAATTTAGAGTCGTTTGATTTTGTCAGAGCATATCCCCAAGAGAATGACTCTGGTGTTGATATTGTTTATGATATTAAAGAGCGTCGCTTTCCCACTTGGAATTATGGCGGTGGTACTAACAGCGATATCGGGTTATACGGTCAAGTCCGCTATCGCGATGCTAATATCAGTGGAGTAAATGACCAAACCACAACCACCGTTCAAGTTAGCGGTAAAGGCGTACAATTTGCGACGCAGTATATTAGTCCCTATCGTCGAGATGAACCAGACCGCTTTGGGTATAGTATCACAGCCTTTCGCGATCGCAGTTTATCCCCAGTCTTCAACGATGATATCAGACTAGCTAACAATGATCGTATCCGCGAAGGTAGATTTGGCGGTTCTGTTGCCTTGTTACGTTCCTTTAATGATTGGGATGCGTCCTTAGGACTCAACTACAGCAGAATTAGCTTGCGTAACAAAAACTATCAAGTAGTGGAAGTAGATGAATTAGGTAATCCGCTTTCTGTGAGTGGTCAGGGTATTGACGATTTATTTACCCTATCTTTGAGTGTACAGCAAGACAGACGCGATCGCCGTAATAATTCCACCCAAGGCTCAATACTCACCCTCAGCACAGCCCAAGCTATCCCCATAGGTTTAGGGAGTATAGCTAGTAATCGACTCCAAGGAAACTATGTGCAGTATATACCAGTCCAGTGGATCGGCAATCATCAAAGCAACGAAAATTCTGAAATGCTAGCTGTAAACTTGCAATTAGGTACAATTATAGGAGATTTTCCCCCAGCCGACGCATTTAACCTAGGCGGTTTCAATTCAGTGCGGGGATATGGTTATGGAGAAGTCGCCAGTAGTCGCAGTTATGGCTTGGCTTCCGTAGAATATCGTTTTCCTATACAGGATTATATAGGCGGAGTAGTCTTTACTGACTTCGCTTCAGACTTTGGTTCTAGTAAAACCGTCATTGGTGAACCCGGAGTAGTGCGAAATAAACCCGGAAGCGGTTTTGGTTATGGTTTAGGAGTAAGACTCAATTCACCCTTTGGTATATTACGAGGTGACATAGGAGTTAGTGACCAAGGAGAAGTAAGATTAGAATTTACCACAGGTGAAAAATTCTAAATAGATACGTAGCGTAACGCATCAAAACCTCAACAATCATATTCTACTTTCATCTAACTTTTAAATTTATTTCTCCCTCAATATATGAAATATTGGCGTGAAACTCTAGCAGTCACTCGACGCATTTTAACTGAACTACTTCGACGCAGACGCAGCTTGATTTTTTGGAGTATATTCCCCATTTCCGTCTTAATTCTTAGTGGATTTATTTTAGCAGAAAGAGCAGAATTACCAATAGCTGATGCCTTTGCGTATAGCGCACCCTCAACTTTAGTTGGTGCAGCATTATTTTTTAGTTGTTTAGGCGGAACAGTCTCTACAATAGTAGCTGAAAGAGAACAACAAACCCTCAAACGCTTGTTTCTTTCTCCCTTAAGTGGAACATCATATTTTTTCGGAATTTTTCTAGCGCATAGTTTTATTGGCATCGGACAAACCATATTAATCTACACAATAGCAGCTTTTTGGGGTGCGACATTCCGGGGTGCTATTCTATTAGGAATCATCATCATTTTGTTGAGCATTGCAGCTTACGTTGGTTTAGGCTTTATTTTCGGTACACAATTAGCGCGTCGCATAGAAGATGTGAATGCTTTAGTAGCTGCTTTCGGAGTTCCATTATTAATTTTAGGCGGTGCATTTTTACCAGCCAGTTTATTTCCTAAATCTCTGGTGAATATTGCTCAATACAACCCCATTTATCACATGAATGAAGCTCTTGTAGCCGTTTCATCCCAAGGGGAAGATATCAATAAAATTATGCCACACTTTGTTTTTTTATTGGTGTTTGCTCTAGTCATGGTTGTAGCTGGTTGGTTATCTTATAGGCGAATGCTAATTGTAGAAAGAAGATTATAAAACTGAAATTTTAAATACTTTAAAAATATGCTTACCATCACTAACTTAAACAAATCTTATAAGACTAAAAAAGTTCTGCAAAATTTAACCCTAAAAATTCATCCTGGCGAAATTTACGGTTTACTCGGTGCGAATGGTTCAGGAAAGACGACAACTATTAATATAATTTGCAATTTACTTCAGGCTGATAGTGGTGATGTGAAAATAAATCATCAACCTGTCTCCCACGCGACTAAAAAATTAATTGGTATTGCACCACAAGAGAATTTACTCTATAAAACCTTAACTTGTGCAGAAAATTTACAATTCTTCGCTGATATTTACGGTTTAGACAAAGCCACCAGTCAAAAACAAGTTAAAGAAACACTGAGGGCTGTAAACTTATTAGATAGAGCAAAAAGTCCCGTTGAAACCTTAAGCGGTGGGATGCAAAGGCGGTTAAATATTGCAGTTGCTTTAGTACATCAACCCCAGTTAGTAATTTTAGACGAACCAACAACAGGTTTAGACATTGAAGCCAGATATGAAATATGGGAATTAATTAGACAACTGAAAACTCAGGGAATTACAGTTTTACTCACCACCCATTTATTAGATGAAGCCGAACGTTTGTGTGATAGAATTGGTATACTAAAAAATGGGCGCATCTTGGCAGAAGGGAGTTTAGCTGAATTACGCTATTTAATTCCAGCCCAAGAAATTGTCATGCTGCAAACGCCAGAAGAAGAAGCTGCGATCGCTCGCGCTCAATCCTATAATTTAACCTATAGGCGTTATGCTCATCAACTAGCTTTGTGGCTACCAGAAACTCTGGAATTATCCGAAATCATAGCCAGATTTGATGGTATCTCAATAGATGGTATTGCTCGTCAACCTGTAAGTTTAGAGCATATTTATCTGGAAGTCACGCAAAAAGATTAACGATATCCGAAAATTTATCTTCATCCGGTGTGGTTAATTGTATTGTTAACTAACCTCATGATTATATATGCAAATTGACAAGCGATCGCCTCTAGCGGGTCTTCACCCATCGCACAACCTTTGGATAACTATCTTAATGTTACTTAGCATTGGCGGCGTGGCATTTTGGAGTCATCAATTATTCTTGAAAAACTACGCTCAAAATCAACTAGCCCAAGCCAAGAAAAATTGGACAACACAAGCTGTTAACCATTACCGATTAAAAATTAATTATACTGCTCCTGATAATTGTCAGCAAGAACTAGAAATTAAGAACGAAAAAGTAATTGCTATCTCACAAAATACCTGTACAAATACACCTCCATTAACTGTTACTAAATTATTCCAAGAAATTGCTACTTTAACAGATAGTCAACAATGTGGCCCAAATGGATGTGCTTGTGATGGTACTATGAGTGTCCATGCTACCTACGATAATAAATTTGGCTACCCCAGTCAATTAGAAATCTCATTAGCACCTGAAAAACGCTGGTTATATCTCAATCCCTTGCACTCAGGAAAGAATTGTACTTTAATTGGCTTTGTCGGCAAAAAAATCAGTGTCAGTGCCTTTACTCCCATACAATAACAAATTCAGTTCGTAGTAAGGACTTTAGTCCTGATAAACCTGATTTTCCGCGATAAATCACTCCCTAATCACGAGAATAGCCTTATTCATCAACCTAATTTCTTCCCACCTGCAATTACTACCCTAAAACATAGGTGACATAAACAGCATCGACGTGTAAAGTAGTTCAGAAATATTTAACATATTGCTAATTTAAAGCATCCATCTATGGATAGAAAAACCAAACGTTTATTACTGCTTGTAGCTTCCTGTAGTCTAGCAGGTGTAATTTTAGGAGGAACTGCCAGTTGGGCAGAAAGCAATCAATGCTTGCAAGCCGACAAGGTTACAAGCGATTGCTTAATTCAAGAACCCATACAAAAAACTATCCAAGGAATGAGTACAGGGTTGTTAGCCGGAGCCGGAGCAGCTTTTGGTGTAGCATGGAATGTACGCCACGAAGACTAGAATCGATAGTTGCGATCGCGTACCCACAAACTCACAGGGACAGCATTACCCTGTGGGTCTACCTTCACTTTGACAGTTATCGGTCTTAACCGTCGATTTCTACTGTTTTCAGCCGAACTGCGGATATCTTCATTGATTTGCTGCCGTTGTTCATCAGGAACACTTAATGTTTCTACACCATAGTTCACCACACCATCCTGATAAATCCCTCTTAAGGCGACTTGATTATCTGAGAGGGATGTAGGTAGAGTGCTACTTACCCGCACAGGTCGCCAAGCCCTAGGAACACCACGCCCAAAAGATTGTTGTTCTCGCAAAATCACATATACATTAGTTCCTGAGAGTAATTGTCCATTCCTCCCCCGATTTCTTCTCCTTAACTCATTCCAACCCGGAAGTCTACGCAAATTTGAAATCCGAGAAATATCATAGTCCAGAGAGAGAGTAGAACCTTGCAATACATCTTGGGGGTTAGAGGATATAGTTTGTAAAACTACCTCTCTGCCCAGCAAATTAGTATAAGCTGCTTGAGTAGGAACAGCCAAAATTATCCCCGTTTGCAAAGCCAGAGGAACTAAAACCCGCCACAACGGTAAGGGCTGATTAAATTTTTGCTCACTAGCTATCAGATAATCCCGAAAAGTCAACTTATTCGAGAATTCCGCTTCAGGAGACAATGTTTTATTCTTGTTTGATTCAGAAGATCCACTATTCATAGGCGTAGTCCTGAAAATAATCGTTTTCTGGAGAAACTAAAACAGGACTTACGCAACGAGATTTTCCCTTTCAAATGTCGGACATGAATACAAAAATTCACAATCACCAGCCGGAGATATCTTTGATGTTGCCTGATTTTCCTACTTCCTAGCTGATGAACTAGATGAACCAGTCAGACGACGTTCAAACCACAATCCAGCACTAATCAGAATCGCACCGCACATGACGAACACCATTGACCTAAATAGCAAATCAGTGTCATATTCCAACATCTTACTAATGACCAGTAGAGTTAACAATAGCATACCGCCCCAAAAAGAGCGTCTATCACTCAGCTTTAAACCCTCCTGAACGAATCCCCAAGACAGTAAAGCAAACAGCACACTAAACATAAAACTGCCCAAGTCAACAATGCGAGTAACCGCTTGATGCCAGAACGGTACTACTACTATAAAGCCGAGAAAGGTAGCAATTAGCCCAGTATTAAACACAACTTCCCGCCGGGGAGGGTTATTTCTTTGACGTAACAAAAACAACCATTGGAATACTGCTAATCCACTGAGAATCCCCAAATCGATGATAGGTACAGACATAAACGCGGCGTTATTCCTGGGTAGAAAGGAACTAGCTGCAAAACCCTGCCATTGCCAACGAAAAGACAGGGCATAAAACACCAAGCCAAAGGCAATTAATGCTAAATTACGGGCTAGGGGTTGAAACAGTCTGTAATTGATGCTGGGAAACAGCAGATCATCATAACTCCAGAATAATGCAGGTGGCAGAGCTAAAGCAAAAGAGGCCACCCAAGGAGCGACATTAGAGAAAGTTTGCAGTGGTAGAGGATTCAGGTTAAGTTGTAGAGAAGTAGCGAACAAAAAAGCCGCTAAAAAGAAAATCCAGCGTGAACGACAGAAGTAGGCTAAAGGTACAAACAACAGCCATGAAATTAAAGGCATGTGTCGGACTGCTAGTTTTGCCCAATTCCAGTCAGCAGAGGAGTTAGATAAATCTCCTAGTCCGAACAAATAGCCAATCTGCACTAAGATAATCGCCAGTATCCCTAGTGAGTTCAGGGACAGACTATAAGCCATTAACGAAACCCCAAACCCCCAGGCGAGAAATAATTCAGTGCTTGAACCACTGATATTAAAAATCTGTGCAGTCAGTATGATGTTAGCACCCAGGATTAAAGCTGCTAAAAATAATAGTGCTTCTCCCAGCAATCTTTTGCTGCGTCGTGGTTGTTTACCTTCTCGATTACTGAGGTTTGCGTCTCTCCAAGTGTAAAAACCTATAATGCTAACAGAGAAAAATAAA
This sequence comes from Anabaena sp. CA = ATCC 33047, assembly GCF_963870205.1. NCBI lineage: Bacteria > Bacillati > Cyanobacteriota > Cyanophyceae > Nostocales > Nostocaceae > Anabaena > Anabaena sp. CA = ATCC 33047. The sequence continues at coordinate 22,513 of NZ_CAWMSA010000008.1, forward strand.
CTCATCATCATGATGAATTTAACTTCTCGTGACCAGGCAAACCAGTTAGCAGAGGCGAAGGTGATAGCACCCAATATTAGCAGCATACCGCCAATGGCGATCGCAATCATTGTAAAGCGATCGCGTGCAGCCGCCTCTAAATTATTAAATTGATGGCGGTCTGCAATTTGTTGGTACTGAGAAGAACTAATTATGCCTTCATCGCGCCATATTTGTGCTTCTCGGCGTAATTTGCGTTGAAAATTCTCAAAAATCATGACTTGCTCCGGTGCATTTGGGCAGGTTGGCAATCATCTCGGATTTACGCAAAAATATTTTTAGCCCTTGCAATCAGAATGTAGTCAGAGTGCTGAATCAATAAACTAAATTCAGAACTCAGCATTGAATATACCCCTCTAGACCAAAACTTTGATGTTGCTTGATCAGACAAAAGTTTTGTCATCATCAAAATGGTGGTCATTATATTCTAAAGTATGAAGCCAAGAGGCTTCTAGTCATTGTTCTCCTGTAACAGTTTTACTAATGGAAAAACCATCAAACTTATTATTGAAACTTGCACGGCGTTTGTTTGAAAACCTTGATAATCAAGAAAAATTTATTCAGGCATTAATTTCTCCCCAGCCCTTTCATCCCTGTATACTTTGGTGTCAAGAAAAGCCAGAAACACCACCTTTTTCCGTAGAATCTCCTTTAAATTGGCAACCAAGATATGTAGACCGTCTACAATTAGGAGAAAAACCCGGTCAACATCCCTTGCATCATCAAGGATATTTTTATTGTTTAGACTTTTCCTCTGTATTTGCGGCCTCTGTTTTATTAGCAATTCCCCAACCAATCAAATTAGTTTTTGATATGTGTGCCGCCCCAGGTGGTAAAAGCATCTTTAGTTGGCAAGCCTTGCAACCGGAATTACTTATCTGCAATGAAGTGATTGGTAAGCGTTTAGGAATGCTAATTTCTAACTTAAAGCGTTGCCATATTAGCCCCTGTACCGTAGTCAATAGAGACTCTAGTATCTTTGCAGAAAACATCTCACTTTCTTGTAATTTAGTCTTGGTTGATGCTCCATGTACAGGACAATCCCTACTAGCAAAAGGTGAAAAAGCACCCGGATGTTTTCATCCAACAGCTATCAATAAAAGTGCCAACCGCCAAAAAAGAATTATAGCGAATTCCGCACAACTCGTTGCCCCCCAAGGCTACCTCGCTTATATGACTTGCACCTACTCCCCTGAAGAAAATGAACAAGTCTGCGAATGGTTTTTATCACGCTTTCCTCAATTTCATCCAGTAAAAATTAATCACTTACAAGATTATCAATCACATTTAACAGACATTCCTTGTTACCGACTCTTTCCTCAACATAGATTAGGTGCTGGTGCATTTACAATGCTGTTCCAAAATACTGAAGATAGTCAAGGTAAACAGTTAGATAATGAAGTTTTAAATAATTTAGGTATTATCCAAACAATATAAACCGATATAGTTGACATCAGCCCAAAATCCTCATATAGAGACGCGATTAATCGCATCTAGATGACAATTTATCTACATCAATACCAATCAGGTTTACAGCAATTTTCAGGTAAATGAACCACAAAAGAAAGTTTCAAAACCTTGTAGAGACGTTGCATGTAACGTCTCTACACTATGGTATGGTTAGCTGAAAACTGCTAATCTTGCATTATCCCAACAAAAAACCGCCTTAATTTAAGATAAGGCGGTTTTTTGGTTTGAGTAATAAACCTGGCGCCGAGCAAT
>NZ_CAWMSA010000009.1:0-29071 GCF_963870205.1 Anabaena sp. CA = ATCC 33047
CCAGTATTGATATCCCACAGTTTTATCGTTGCATCAGAACTCCCACTGGCCAGCACATTAGTTTGGGGAGTAAAAGCAACTGAATTTACAGCACCAGTATGTCCATCTAGGGTTTTCAAACATTCATCTGTCCGAATGCTCCATAGCTTTATCATTTGGTCATCACTACTACTGGCAAGTATCTCTTTTTCAAAATCAAAAGCTACTGAGCGTATCCAACCGCTATGACCTTTACAGACTAAAAGTTCTCTCCCATCTGCAACCTCCCAAAAACGAACTACACCATCGCTATCGCCTGTAGCCAAAAGTTTAGAATCTTGACTAAATACGATTGATAAAACATCACCCAAGTCTTTAGTAAACACGGAATTAGTCAAATTTGCTTTAGTGAAATTGGCATGACGTAGGCTGATATTAGTAAAATCAGCACCAATAACTACGGAGTGAGCAATATCTCTACCTTCCAAAGCACAGGAATTAACTTTTACTAACAGTGTTGCAGCGTTTCCCCCTACATAACCCACCTCTGCTTCTCTTTTACGGCGTGTTTCTCCAATAACTTTTAGTAACTGCTCTGTTGTAATTTCCATAGGAGCTAGCATTGGCACTAAAAGATCGAGAACTGCTCTCGTCAGTTGTGCCTTTCCAAAGTTGGTACGCAGGTTATCCAGAGGTTCAATTGCAAAGGAATGGATTGGCGGAATTTTTTGATTTTTTTTTCGCTTTTCCACTTGAAGATTACAATATCTAGACCAAGTATAGTCTTCAGACTTTGTGGTACTGTCCAAATCTGACTCATTTGGCTGAATTAAGCCTACAAAATCTGGAGCTAAAACACCCAGGGCTGCTGCAAATTTATAAGCCACAAAAAATTCTAGAAGAGAACGATGTGCTGGAGTGTAATGGCCATCGGCATCACGAATGAGCATCGTCTGGTTCATCATGTCGTAGTGCCAGTGGTCTAAGTCTTTTTGCACCTGTACAGCTGAACCAAACAATCGACGAATCCGGTCAGGAAAATCACGATAATTGAGGTTTATCTGGTTAGTAGAAAACATTTCCCATGAGAGTTCACACAGAAAATATAGCTTGTCAGTCATCGACGTAAAGGTGCGCTCAGATTTAATATCTCGTTCCATCTTTCGCTGCACAGCATACAAGTAAATCCTTGATAAATCTACCCGCTTGCCTGCTTCAACATCTGGTAATGCTTCTAAAATTAACTCACTCATCACAGGACGACAGGCGATCTCCAGCAGATGAGGATTACTCATTACCTTTTCAACTGTTGCAGCGTTAGCTTGTAATGACAGTATTTGCCGAATTTGCTCGCCATTAAATTTCTCCAATTCTAATACTTCAAACTGGGGTGTGTCCCCAGTCAAATTAGCAGTTGAGGCGAGCAATTCCGCATTCAGCAAGGCACGTCCTTCTTTTGCATCTGGAAAATGTTCACTACGACAAGTGAGGATAACTTTAGCTCCCGGCACTACTACCTTTGCCAGTTCCCAAAAATTATTAATCATTTGCTGGCGATCTACCCTAGTCGCCATTTCGTCAAAACCATCAAAAATTAGTAGCAACTTACCCATGCGGTTGAGATGTACAAAAGCATCATAGTTAGGTAAAGGAATTTTGTATTTGCGAAATAAAAATTCAGAAAACAGAGACTCAACACTTACTGCTTTGGTGTAGTCCCGTAATGGAATGACTAATGGCACACGAGGGCGTTCAATACCACGTTCTTGAGCTTCACGATAACGTTGCAGTGCCATCCAGGCATAATGAAATGCAAACCAAGTCTTGCCAGTACCAAATTCTCCCAGAATGGAGATATGCTCTTTAACTGGATCATCAAGCCAAAGATCAATGTAACGGTCAATCCCACCATCACTGATATCGTAACGGCTCACTGCTATTCGGCGGGAGCTAACTGGATCAATTTCTTCCTTGGTACAAGCAAGAGGAACATACTTTTTGTCAATTCCACGGTCTTTTACTTCTTTCTCTAGCCAATCAAGATATCCAGTAAAATCAGCATTTTGCTCGAGTAGTTTATCAAAGGTATAACAAAGGATTTTACTATTTGGCTTTTTTACTTCATCTCTTGCTGCTGCTGAAATGCGACGTGTACTTACTAGCCATCCTTCATCTGCTTTTTGTTTTTGTACTTCCTCTCGTAAAGCCTCAACGTCACTAAGTTTTGCCTCTCCCTCTATGCCCCTTACAAGAATACGGTCATAGCAATTTTTTATTCCAGAAATGTTAATAATCCACTCGAAAAACGAATCTTCCCAAATCTCATAACTCTCAAAGCGGTAACCCAATATTTTAAACCAGTTTTTCATCTGCTCTGCTAGTGCTATGGCTCGACATTTATTTTTTGTCTCGTCATTTGCTAGATTAGGTGGCTTTTTAGGTAAACCTCTTGGTTCACTTAAATCAGCCGAATCATTCAGATCAGCAATTTCTTCCCAATTCAATTCCAATTTTTCACAGATTTTTTTAAAAGAATCAAGCTGAATTGGCTGACCTTGAAAAAATTTGGTAACTGTACTACGACTTATCAGTTGAGATTTTGCAAAATTACTTTTTGACTCAAAACCTAATCTTTTCAAGGCATTTTCTGCTCTCTTTATACCTTGTGTAGCGGCTGTATGGGTTATTTTCTTTTTTTTCTGAGCCTTACTAGAGTCAGTCATGGTTTAGAGGATGTTTTATCAGCAAGTATTTACGCAATCATAACTAAGACACACGACAATCATACAGAAGACAAAAGTGATTTGCAAAACAATCATTGCCTAGTCAATATTTCTAGGATTTGGCTCGACAGTAGAAGTATGAAATTTAAATCTTCTGCAAATCCATGAATAACGAACCAATTCCTAATACTCATTCCACAATTGAACTGTACATTGCCCAAGAACGCTTGCGCCAAGCACGTTACAGCTTTAATTTGTCTTTGGTTGCCACCACATTATCTTTTTTTATTGGCCTTATAGGCGCTGGGCTAATTTTGTCAAATCAAGTTCCAGAAGGAACTGTTGCTGCTGCTGGAGGTTTGGCTACAAGTATACGTTGCATTCAACTCGCTAAGGACGCAAATGATAGACTGGACAAGGTTTTAGAAGACATAAAAGACGAAAATTAACGTTAGAATGACGGGCTTGAGCCAAGCTAACAATTTCCAGGCTTGGCTTCTTCTCCTCACCAACCATACTAGGTAGAGATCACTGTTAAGGCAGGTAGTTCGCAATCGCGCTTTCTCGCACTGCTTCCCTAACAGAGATGTCGTGATAACTTCATTTCCGCACTGCTTTCAAAAATCCAAAGCAGAGATAGCGTTTTGCTTCTGCTTTTCAGTCACACCCAGATAACGCTCCAAAGCTGCCAAAGTCCGATGCCCCGATATCTCCTGAATATGGCGCAACGGTATCCCCGCATCGCTCATCCTGGTTAAAGCAGTCCTGCGGAAACTGTGCGTACTCACCCCCTCAATGCCCAGCCGCACACAGGTATCTCTGAGAATTTTGTCAGCACTCACCTTGTGGATATGCCCCAATCCATGCCGACCGGGAAACAAAAACTCCTTGCGACGGTTGGGGTTGTACTCTTCCAAATACTGCTTCAGCTTGGGATGCACTCGAATTTCCCTGGTGTCTCGCTTCCCCTTGGTGTTGACGCTACGTATCACCAACACCCCCCTGACACCATTGCTGCCAAACACATCATTTACTGCCAACGTGCAAGCCTCGTTAATCCGGCAGGCAGCATAAAGGCACACGCCAAATAAAGCGCGATCGCGTGGGTTGACAAAGCCCTCAGTAAATAGGAGATTAATTTGGTCGGGGCTGAGGATTTCTGCTCGACCGAAACGATTTATTTTCATTGAAGATTGCAGATTGCAGATTTTAGATTGTTTTTAGAGATTGTAGAAGTCATATTCAAGCAAGAGATTGATTAGTTAGGGTTATAAATTCGGGAATCTTTCGGTTTTGACCGCAAGGTTTTGAGAGAGGACACCAGCATTGATACAATTTCGTTAGCTTCCTGCATCAAGTTCTTAAGCTTGTTAGAGTCCACCAATTTCGCCTTTACAATCAGTTCCATCCAGTAAAGTGACTCATCGGCTTCCTCTAATGTAATATTGAGCTTGGTGATCAGTTCAGCCGTTGATTTGGCGCGACAAGCTGCCCGATAATTGGCTCCTACTGACGTTCCTGAGCGGAGTAATTGTTTGCCTATGACTTGTGAGGTTGTTTGGTCTTTCGGTAAAGCTTCAACTAAATTAATTACCCGTAGAGCAAAGGATTGGGTTCTCTCTTTAAACTGCTCCTTGTCCATTTCTCCCCCAATCTGCAATCTCCAATCTCCAATCTCCAATGCTACATGATCTTCCGGCACGAAGACAATGTAACTGCCGCAAAACCCTATTCTCTCGTTAGCGATGACACAAGGTTAACCCAGACTTATCATTCAGCCTGACAGCACAACCGCCACAACCCGCATTCTTTCGTAGGCTGATTAAACTTCCTTATGCTTGCAACACGATGACCACTTACAGGTATAATCAGTGCCTGTAACAGAGGCTCATGTTGCGGCTGGTCTGACTTGTCTACACTTACTTCTATACCGCAGCTTGATCAATCATTGCTATCAAGGAAGTGATATCAACGCTCGCCAGCAGTCCCAGTCCAAGATTTTCACACTCAGCAGTCTGCACCAACATCTACACGGCTGTCTATACAGAAAAACAAGACTTTACTCTGTACGATCATCTTGTTGTGTGGGGATTTGAGAATTTACCACCTCAGAAGTGATTTCCTCAACCGATAAATCAACTGCCTTTGCCACCTCGGAGATGCTGTAACCCATGCTCAAAAAGCGTGCTGCTGCTTTTAATTTGGTTTGACGTTCCAAGTCTTTGTAGATTCGTGTTTCTTCAATGTTCAGTCCCAGCATAGCTTCCACTTCCTCTCTACTCAACGAAGAAAACTTGTAAACGGCAATAGTGGTGATAATATCTATTATCTCGTTTTTCGGCAGTGTGCCAGTTGACTCTAATTGTACTCGCTCAATTAATTGCTTTGCTTGCTCTGCCATCGAGTCATTTGATGCTAGAGTCAACTGCATTAAATTGATGCCTATTGGCAAAGTATCGGGATTACCTAACTCATCCAAATAAATGCGCTGCACTTGGTCGCTGTTTAAAAATATGCGATGAGTTCTTGTATCACTTGGTTCATTTGAGCGTGATGGAAAAATTACCACACAGTACCAGTCATCGTATTTAGACCGATTCCGGTTCAAATACATCATTGATTCGGTAAAAAACCGATGATACAAACCTTCATCTTTTTGGAACTGAACTTCTGCAAAAAATATAACTTTGGTTGTTGCACCCTCTGGAGGTAAAAAGACCCCATCAATGCGAAAGGCGGTTTCTTTCACCTCAACCGATTCAAAACGATAATTCTGCGCCTCTTGGGGACGGTCATCAATGAGTTCAAAAATTAATGCAGGAAAGCGTTTAAATATTTGGTAATAAATGGAGTCTCGTTTCACTAAATTAACCGAAAATATGCTGCTTAACCAGTATTAATTTTATCATTAGAATCACACAGGGCATATCTAATTTTGATAGTAGTTTTTGTAATTTAAATATTACTTAATAATCATTCATTACTTATTTTTATAAAAAAAATAATTACTCCGTTACATAAAAAGGAATGTATTCCAGTTCAAGATTCATAAAAAAGCTCCCAAGGATATGATTCAGTTCTGTGAAATACTAAATCATTAGTCTTGTCAAAACCTAAGTACATGACCTTTCCAAAATTACGAGTATCAAGTACTTCCTCAATTTCCTTACCTTGCCATTTCTTTAGATAGAATCTAGCCACAATATAGCTAATGAAATCAGCAAGTTCGAGGCACGGTTGAGAAGCAGGTTGAACAAAGATAGGTTCTGGAATCTCTATCCCCTTAGCTAGAAATGGGTATAGAAGACAATGTTGGCTCCCTAAGAAAGCTTCACGCGCCCAACCTTGAATTACTTGAGCAGCCTTTGTTTGTTTTTCCGCATCGAATTGTAAAACTGGCTGCGCTTTTTTTGTTGTAAGCTCATTAATAACATACGTAATAAGCAAGATGTAGGCATTGTCTTGTGGACGTTCTAAGGCTGGCTTTGACTTAAAACCTTTCATTGAACCCTTAACAGTCAAAGCTATGTTGTACATGAAAAGATATTCAGCATGATTTTGGATTAATTGAAAAAGACCTTGAACTGCAAACCGTACCTTCTCAAAATCCCAGTCGGAAAATACTCTGTGTTTTTTGCGGTGTTCCCCAGACCAAAGTTCTTTCATATGAAAAGCCCAACTGTCAGGAGATTTAGAAGGACAAAGCTTTGATTTTAACTCTCGCAAAGAATCTTCTATTTGCGCTATCACTTTAAAGTCAGCACCAACAAGTGAATAAGTGAAAATAAGCTTGCCCTGTTCCTCTCTATATGCCTCGTCTCCGAAAAGCATAACCTTTGACTGCATTTTTACCACAGGTAGTTCAAGAGGAACAGCTTCTTCGCAAAAAGGGCATATTTCGTAAGTTTTTATAGGAATCCATCTTCCTGGGCCATCGTGATCATTGGGTTTAATCGGAATATGTGGCTCATTACTGAGCCTGAACCAGTTTGGACTAAATTGCTTTGAACATTCAGGACATTCAAGCCTGAATGCAGCAATATTTGCTGGTAAATGTCTTAACAAATTCTGTACTTGTTTGTTATTTTTTTTGTTTGTCTTAGTTTTGATATTTGAAAGAATAGTTTTTGCAGACAACGGCTTGATGTCTTTATCTATAAATGTTGGATAATTTAAATTAAGGAGATTTTTATCGGAGTCAGATTCATCTAAACTCGCTTCTACTTTAGTAAGTCCCAATAGCTTTTCTAACTCTTCAATTGAAAGTTTAGGTATATTTATAATTTCAGAAAGCTTAGAAGCTACTCTACTGGCAGCAACGCCTACCATAAAATCTTCTGCTTGTTGAAGTGTCTTTATATGATTAACTTGAATATGACCTGAAGGGCTAACCAGCACTGGTTGAAATTCCTTCATGACTGCTCTAGCAAACTTTGGCTTAGTATGCCAGTATTCTAGATAGCTTAATATAAAACTTGAGGAGTCTAGCCACAATTCATTTTCCGTGAAAAAGCTAGGGTTTATAATATTTAATTGATTTTCTAGATTTCTTGCCAAATCAGGAATATATAATGAGTAGCTCTCAGATTTAAGTTTGTCTAGATACTCCAAAGATAATAGAGTTGCACAATACAATATACAATTTTTTAACTTGTTCTCCTGATATAAGGTTTTTGCATATCCCTGGATTTGTTCCTGAGTTGTCATAAAATCAACAGTGTGCTAAAACACTAATTAGTACAAATATTTGCCATTATAGCTCAGATTATCTTGCCGAAAATTACTGTAAATTACAATTATGTAGTACATTAGCCAACAGTATCCGTATCTTGGTTCAATACCTACACCAAAACCGACTATAAATAAAACTTACCCCAGAGAGGTAAGCATCTTCTGGAGGTAAAAAGACCCCATCTATGCGAACGGCAGTTTCTTTTACATCTACTGACTCAAATCAACAGTTATGCGAATGACTCAAGCACCAATATATAGAGTGTAAGTGATGGAATTGAAACAGGAAATAATCACGTTTTTATTTCACCATTAGGTAGTGATAATAAATAATTACTGCTATTGGCATGATTTAGCCAAATATTTAACATTAATTGTCTATTTAATAGCTGAAAAATTGTTGGTGTCCAGTAGACACCAACTAGACACTTGGTGTCAGGGCGGTGTCTAGTGTGGTGTCTGCTGGTGTCTGGGCTGTATAAGGGTTTCAGCCTTTTGTGTCTAGTGGTGTCTGGTGTCTGGTGTCCGCGAAAAAGGGCGTTTTTGGGGGCAGACACCGGACACAAAGGGCAGTCAAATTTGATTGAGCTTGATAACACCCTCGCCTATCCAGTCTGCTAAAGATGCCCCAACAATTTCATACATCCAGCCCTTGATTTGCTCAACTGTAAATCTCTCACCGTTAACTTTAAAATTGCCTTTGAACTCTCTTACATCAGCTTCTATTCGCTCAGTTCTGGTGAGATATTCATACAACTTTTGCGCCATTGGTGATAGCTGAGTTTTTTCATTTGGGTTATCACCAGTCTTGCCACCGATGTTAATTTCCAGTTCATAAATGCGTTCTAAAATGGCTTTATCAATGGGTGGTGCTTCATCAGATTTCACAGATTTATCAAGCCTAAAATCAATCCGTTTGTGGTCAAGTTTTGGCAGTTCAATCGGCAACCATTGACCATGCCCTGGTAGTTTAATTTTCCCCATGCCCGATGCTTTAGCCTCAGTCGTCACCGGGTCAACTTGTGCGATTAATTCAATCTCTAATAAAGCCGCATCCCTAAGTTTTGATAACCCCTTAGCCTTGGCTAAAATCTCCATTGTGCGGTCATGAGCGACAAACAAAGGAATCATTAATTGTTTGCGGCTTTCGGTCATGGCACAGCGAAACCATTTACCAATGAAATCTGGGTCAGGTTTCCAGTTGTCGGGTGCAGAGAGTGGCATCGGCTCAATAATATGATCTGTCCATGTGGTGAACTCCTCGCAAATCACCGATAACTGTTTACCGGATGCCCTTAAATGCTGTGTCCATTGCTCCTCAGTCATGCCTGACTCACGGTAAGCAGCATAGCGCAATCGCATCTCATCCATGTACCATTGCATGAATAGGGCGATTTCCCTATAGCCAGTAATCAGCCTCACCCCTCGCCATTCAACTTCAGTTCCGTGAGGATCTAGAGCTACAACATCCCAACCAGCGTTAACCTTCTGCCAGACAATCTCTCTAGTAGTCCACGACTTACCCGAACCCATACCGCCAAACAGTAAAGCAGGGTAGCCAATGGCGTTTTTCATCCATTGGTATTTGTCACCGTTGGTTATTGCCTGCTGTTCTACCACTTCCTGAACTGTCCCCGGTTCGCCGTGTGGTAGCTGTGCCTGGGGTGGGTCAAACTTATCGAAGCTTGCACCCCCATCTAGTAAATGCCCAAAGTCTTGATAGTCCTCTGCCGACATAGCCATGAGTAGGGCTATCTGCTGCTGTGGTGTGATGTTGGCGATAAACTGCTGTCTGGCCTCAGCTATTTTGATACCACGTAAGTATTTAAGTAATTCGTTGCCAGATAAGGAAAGCAACTGCTCACCCAGTTTCACAGAGTAGTTAGCCTTGACCCCCTCAAATTGTTTGGTAGCTCGGTAGTGGGGTCTGATATCACTTAGATAATCCCTTGCCTTGCTGGTGGCCCACAACCCAATCCCCCCCAACACCATCGCCCCTAATCCAAGGTGAATCTTAAACGGGTTGTCAGCCGGGAGTGAGCGAAAAATGTACAGACTATCGTGCTGGAGAAATGCCCAAGGGTTATAGTTCGGGTTACTTGTGCGGTACTGGTTAGCCTTCAGGTAAGGTTCTGGGAGAAGCGATCGCTGCTCATATCGGCAATACTTGTTACCCAACAGTAAACGGTCTGTCTCCCCCTGCGCCTGGATTGGTGCGTCATACACCCGCGCTGACTGGGGGTAAAAACACAGTTCTTTCTTTGCAATGCCGTCGCCAACGTGGGCAGCAATGGCACAAGTTACCGCGCCTAATACCGATGCCATCATGAGGAGATTTAGACGCGGTGGAATATTGTATGAGCGCTGATTAAGGTCTGATGGTTTGGTTTCCATATTCATCTCTTACGGCAATATAAGGCGAAAATGACGGCTATTACTGCGGTAAAGCCTAGAATGAAGGGGAAATGGTCTTGAATAGGTTCTTGGATGCCTTCATACTGCTTTACCTGTTGGGTAACACTGTAGAAACTGTTACGGGCTATGCTGTCCATCTGTTGGGCATCGGCGGTTAACTTCCACGAACTAGCGGTTAACATCAGAGTGCGAGTCACCCCAAGGCCAAACTTTTTGCGATCACCTACGGTGGGCGGAACGCCATCGCTGATTGTGGGGAAGATGCTATTCTCAAAACGCAGATAGCACAAAGCCCCAGCCACAGACAGCCCTACGGGTAAGCCTGCCACTACTGCCGGGAACAGCCCCACACATCCGGCAAGGTAGAGAGATTGAGTTGACGCAACTTGAAAGCCAGCCAACACTGCACCCTGAGCAATCCCCCGAATTACAGTTACGCCGCCATCGGTTTGGGCAATATGTTCTTGAACCTGTTCGCTGTCGTACTTTACACCGTCTATATGCTGTGTACACTCGTTATCTACAATCTCAGCATCAAAAATGATTGATGGTTGTTTTTGGTTCTTGGTTAACATAGGAACACCTAAAAATAGTTATCCCCCAGACGGCTGGGGGAATTAATTGTTAGTCAATCAACCGTCTAAAGAACCCTTTCACCCCTCGCATCGCTGCTGATCCGTGTTTGTGGATGTCCCTTAGAGTTTCCTTGGCTTTGTCGGCGGGTGTTAACTCCTCTTTTTTGGCGTTTACCTTCTGCCAGAGTTGAGTTTTCGCCTTGGTAGAGTCAATTTCAATCCCTCGCAGTTCGGCGCGGTGAGATTCGTTAAGTAGATTGAGTGTACGCCCATGCCGAAACTGTTCTTGTCCCAATTGGTTGTCAGAGGCGATAACTTTCTGTTGCAGTTGATAACCCAGTTTTGCGTCACTGTTTCTGACTTTCGCCCAGCTATCAGTCATCCGGTTGACGCTCTGCCCTGCACTGGTTAAAAACTGTGCTTCTTCTGCCATCAATGTTTCGGTTGATTGTAACCCTTGGGTAAGGTTGCCAAATACAGCTTTTGCATTATTGGCACGTTCTGTCTGTTTGATTCTGAAATCTGCCACTGTTGCTGCTGCTGTTTCGTTACCGTCTAAGGCTTGGAATATTGTTTGTTGGTCGATGCCGGAGAGGGACGCGATTGCAGCATAGGTTGTAGGTGCATCCAGTTTTAATCTCACTGTGCGGTTCATGTTGGTTTACGCTCCCTCTGCAAATACGGTAAAGCTTGCTGGATTACGGATTGGTCTTGTGGCGTTCTGCCCAGGTCGTGTTTTGTGGGGTCGTCGTTGGCTACCACTGTGGCAGCTTCCCCAGCTAAATCCGTGGGGCATCCTCTCTCGATAAGTTCGCTAAATGCGGCGAAAAATAAATTATCATTTCTCATCTTCGCCCTCCTCATTTTCTGCAAGGGGATTGATGGTGGAAATGAAATGCACTGCTGCTGTACTTTCTTCTGCTGCCTGTAATGCTTCAAAGGCTTGGTCGTAGCCTGTTACTTTGGTTACGCCGTCATCTGCTGATTCTGCTTCACACAGATAATATTTGTTGTTCATTGCTAAAATCCTTTTGTGTCTTGGTAAGAGATACGTTTGGGGAATTGCGATCGCCATGTTTCTCAGGCAATGCGATCGCTCTCCCCATTACTGAAAAAAACCTTCTCTTGATACATCCACAGCACAAGCTGTTGCTTCCCACCCAAGGGCATTGAGAAACTGGGTAACGTCGCCTATGGTGACATCTGCATCAATTTGCAGTGCTAAAAATTGGGGATGTTGTCTGATTTGGGTGAGTAATTGTTGGGCTTGTGCAATCAATTCTGGCAATGGTTGATTCTGCATAATTCACCTCATCAAAATATTGATAATTGCAATGATTCTTGAGAAAGTACAGAACTCTTTGTAGTCACACCCTCAACTTCATAACAGCGAGTAGTTAAAGCCTTGTAATTCAGCTTTAAATCTGCTTTTTTTCGTTGTCCTGCTAGTGGTCGAAATATAAATTGTGGTGCTGTACCAGTGCCTGTTTTGTACAGGTATTGATAGAGCGTTCTGTCGATTTGGTAAACCTTGGAACTGCTTAGTAATGTGCTGTCATAAACTCTATTTAGGTTGTTCATAATTCTTAGAACATTGCTGCTAAATTACTGGCTAAATCTGTTGATGCTTTCTGGGCTTGGGATTCTGTTGATGGGATAAAGTTGTAATCCTGACGTTGAAACTCTAAAAGCAAGAAGTTAATTACTTCCCCGTAATCATCAACATTCATTTGACGAGCTAATTTTTTGAGTAAGGGATGATAGGGTTTGCGAATGACTACTCTGATACTCTCGTTACTCATTTATTCCCCTCGAATACATCATTGTTGCTAGCTGATATAAACCTTGGGCGTTTGCCCACACTGGATTCTCTGCTATTAGGAAACCTTTGGCTTTCAATGCTTCGTCTACACCCTTGAGTTGTGAACCTCCACCGATAATCAAGCAGGCATCGGCGTTTATCTTCCAGGGGTGAATAAATTTAAACACTGGTGCGAGTGATTTCTGCACCCAAGGCATCAATTCTTGGCGATAGACATCTTCAAAATTGAATTGTTTCCCGTACCAAAACGGTTTTTCGCTACTTTCTAACCCCTGGCGGATGAGGTGCGGTATGGCAATTTCACCTTGTAGTCGGTTCTTAAATGTTGGGTTGACTCCAATCATTCTGATTAATTCTTCAACCCCGTTATCAAAGGTTTTGCGGTTGGCTAAATGTCCTTTGTGTCCGATTAAGGTGGCGATGACTGTGCGATTGCCAATGTCTACAATTACGTTTTGTTTGCTGGTGTCTAGTTGGTGGACATTGGCGGCGATGGCGGCGTGTCCTTCGTCGTAAACTTTTAAAACGTGGATGTTGACTGTTGTGGGTATGGACTTGCCACCAAATTTGACGATGTGTTTACCTGCAATCGCACCAATTAACTGCTCTTCTAAATCTCCTCGCTCATGCAAGGAGGCACAGATAATCAAGTTGATTACTGGCTTATAGGGATAGTTTGATAGTGCTGCTAATAGGTGTTTGAGGGATTGGGTGACTTTGGCGGTGGCATCGTCGGTAACTCGCAGGTGGTTTTTGGGGTTTGCGTCGTATGCTGCAAAACCTGACAACCACTGTTTGTAGTCGAGTTTGGTGATGGCATCTCCCTCTAGGTACTCTACATAACCCTCTGTTGGTAACTCGGTTGGACGGTAGTAACAATTCTCTAAATAACTGGGAAATCTGATTTTTTGGTCTGACGTAAAGAATTTCACGCCGGAGTTACCGAGGTCATAACCAGCAATGAGGGTGAGTGTACCCTTTTGCCCAATGGTGGCATTAAAGGGCATAAGTGCCAATTCTGTCATAGGGTAAAATCCTCTTTTATTCAATTGACAAGGTTCTGAAATAGGCTTGCTGCCTTGGTTTTGATTACCTCTGCATTAACGTGGTAGCCAATAGAATTTCTGTGGCATTTTAGCCAGCTAACACAGATTTATGATTGGTTTGGCATTTCTGCCTTATACCTGATATATTATCTTTGTCACGACATTGTGTCAACACGATATGAAAAATACTAGACAATTAGATGTCATGGAGGCAAATTAGGAGAGAATGAGTTATTTAGATTGGATGGTTGATCGGCGAAGGAGCGAAGATTATCGGCAACTAAGTGGCCACATACCTACAGCAATGTACAAAAAGTTCAAAGCTCTTTGTGCAGAGAGGGATGTGACCCAAAGTGAAGCTTTAGAGGAGGCACTCAGACTATGGTTTGAGCATGGCGAGGAGACAAGCGATAGCCCTCCGGCTAGTTTCAAACAAAATAATCAGTAAAAAATATGGAGAAATGTAAAGTAAAAAATCAAACTAATATCAGGTTACAGAAGACAAAAACTTCTGTAAAATCAGGCTATTGCTTAAATGAAACGTTTAACGGAGGTACAGATAGAACAACATCAAAAATAAAAAAGACAAAGCATACTAAACCGTAAACGCTTTGCCCGACTGAAAAATTAAATATTTGAATATCTAAGAGCGGGGTTTATCTCTTCAGAACCAAAGAAGTGGATTGTTAGTTGGAAGCTTCAGACCACTAATTGGCAACAGAGACAGTTCCGCGCTGCTTACTCATATTATATGAGGTGCTGTGAAAATTTCTATATTTTCACTGGAAGATTTTGGGATTAAATTTAACAATTTTTTTTGATTGTCCAAAAAAAATCGTTAAAACAAGTAAAACAGTAAATCTCATAGATATCAGGTGTAGCAGTGCGATAACCCCCTCCAAATGCTGAAAAACAGTCATTTGAGGGTACATCTGTGATAAATAGCAACCAAGCCTTGGCAGAAAGTCAAGACCAAGCACCGAAGTTGAAATTCGCAGTCAACACTTGTGGCAGAAACAAAGACTGGGACTTTAAAAAGCTGTCGGCCAACTTCCGCGACGTAGAAGGCACTCTTGAAGATGTCCAGCAGCACATTAAAGCAGGTCACGCCATCTGTGCTGGCTTATTGGGTGGTAAATGGCGCAGTAAGGCCAACGTTATCGGTTCTCATTGGCTACCACTTGACATCGATAATTCCGATATCGCCCGTGATGCAGAGGGCAAGCCAATCAAAGATGAAAACGGCAATTCCATCAAGGTTTATAAGCACCAATTAACCATTGAGGAAGCCCTAGCCGACCCGTTCATCCAAGAACACTGCGCTTTACTCTACACCACTGCCAGTCATAAACATGAGTGGCATAAATTCCGGCTAATTTTCCTTCTGCCCCAATATGTTGAGGGTGCTGACACTGTAGAAGCTTGTACCCGTAAGCTGATGCAGCAGTTACCCCATGACCCAGCCTGTAAAGATGCCAGCCGGGTTTTCTACGGCAACACTCAAGCCGAATTTCTCCTGGTTAATCCCGAAGCTACTTTACCCTCTGAGTGGGTGACTGAAGCAATTGCGATCGCGCTTCAAGAAAGGGAAGAATACCAGCAGCGCATACTCTTCATTGAGTCACGCCGCCAACAGTTCCGTGAGATTGCCGACACCGAAGGCTGGGACACTGACCAACTAATCCACCAAGCACTTTCATTCATTCCACCACGCACCCCAGGCAGTGGTAATTACGACGAATGCCGCCAAGTGCTGATGGCACTGGTTAACCACTACGGGGCAACAGATGCCGAAATCATCGCTGAAAAGTGGTCGCCCAGCATTAAGGGTACAACCTGGAACATCCGCGCCAAAATTCGCAGTTTTAGGCGTAGTGGAATTACGATTGGCACACTGTTCCACATCGCCAAGCAGTACGGCTTTAAATTCCCGCAAAGGCAGTTAGAACCACGCCACACCCAGCAAGGAGTCATTAGCCGCCAAGAGTGGGAACTAGGGCGAGTCAGGGAAGATTTAACCAGCTTCCAGAATTTATTAAAGCAAGCAATCGCCCCATTTGTTACAGCAGCAGCCAAAGGATTTTCCAAACCCGCATCAGAGGAGTCAGCACCCGCATCAGAGAAGTCAGCACCCGCATCAGAGGAGTCAGCATCCGCATCACAGAAGTCAGCACCCGCATCACCCCAGTCAACACCCATCATCACCACCCCAAGACGGCAGGTAGTCATCTACAAGCCGGGCAATATCCCACACAAGAGCGACGAACAAGACGATATCTACATTGAGTGCCGACCCGAAGAACATATCACCGCATGGGTGGAAGCCATCTCTAAGGGCTGGACACAAATTTTAGATAATTCCCATCCAGGGGTGGGTAAATCTTACAATGCCGGACTACTGACCGCCGCCCAGTTTGGTATTGATAAATTAATCTACCAGGATGCCAACCACAGAAACCCCTCAACATTGCCCATTGAGGCTAACTTTGTTGACCTACCAGTGCGTCACAACGGCTTTAAAACTGACTCTACCCGCACTACCCCTATGGGTGCTAATTTCCTACTACAGCCAAAAGCGGGTGAAACTCCCGATACTGTGGGGAACTGTAGTAGAACTGGGTTATTTAGCGCATTCCGTGACAAAAACTTTGGTTCTTTAGATTTTGAGGAAAGTGCTATTAGCCCCATCTGCAACGGTTGTATCAATCAGAATCAGTGCCGTTTCGCTTATGGTGATGGTTTCGGCTTCCGTTTCCTGAAGCGGATGGTCATTCAAAATTACTCCGAAATCAGAGCGCATCCCAATTCTACCCCAGTTAATTTAACTAATGCGGCTGGTCAACCTTTCACTGTAGGGCGAATTTGGGAAGAAGCAGGTACACTCATAAAACCTGTACACTCGATTGAAGTGGAATTAAAAGATTTTCAAATTACCGTTGCTGAATTAGCTACAGGTGGCTTACCCCCTGAGCAATGGTTAAAACTTCAGCCAGTTTTACAGGTTTTGCGTGAGCTGCTCTCTGGAGATATTAAACCTGATTCTCGTTACGGCTTTAATGATGGGGCATTAAGGGAATTATTACCCAATTTTCCCCAAGATTTAGATGTTGAAGCGATTCGGCAAATATTACAGCCTAATTTGGATTTTCTGGCTGATTTAGACTCCATTGATATCCAGGGCGATAAACAGCTAAGAAACAGTGCCGCCGCCCGTTATGCTGCTAAACGGGTAGCTAAGGACAGCGCACGAAAAGCGGGTAAGGAATTCCTAGACTTGCCCTTGTACTGGTTCCCCGATTTCCTGGAAGCTTGGAAGGGTGAGGGTTCCCTTGCTTGTAAATGGGGTACATTGACCATTAAACGCCCTTACACCAAATATACTGAATTAGCCTACACCGCCCAATTTAATATTTACCTTGATGCTACTATCAGCCCAGAACTGTTGAAATTGAAACTGGGCTACGATGGCTCAATGTTAGTCATCGGGCAGACACGCCCCGACTACAGCAATTTAAGGGTGGTTAATGTCGTGGGGCTGGGTAAGTTGCCCAAAAAACGCTCACCTTCTTTAACTGACCGTGTTGATGCTCTCAAGGAAATTTTGCACAAGATACACCAGAAACTGGGCGTTATCGAGTGGAAACAAATTGCTGAGGAAGCCGAAGACCATGTTGAATACGGTCACTTTGTCGATGGTCGGGGTGTTAACCGCTTTAGTGACTGTGACGCGATCGCTTCTTTTGGCATTCCCTACCAAAACGTCGGTGCAATGGCGGCACATATTCAGGTGATGACTGGTAAAAGAGTTAACCTAGCAGACCCCAATGGCATCTTCCAAAAGTATTTCATGGAATCGGTGAGGGCGGAAATCATTCAAGAAATTGGTCGCTTACGCGCTCACCGTCGCCCTACCGAGGAGCTAACTTTTTACTTCTGTGCTGATTATGACCTGAGTTTTCTGTTAGATGAACTGCCGGGAGTCAAGTTAGAAGTAGTTGATGCCTGTACTTTATGCACTGAAGCGGGTAGCCGCGACCAGCAAACAGGTCACGCCATTGTCAAAGCTTTCACCCAGCTTTGGCAGTCACAGCAGAAAATTGGCCAAACTGCGATCGCGAAAATTATTGACACTACCCAAGGATGGGTGAGCCGATTTACCCAGCGTTGGGGCGGCTGGGCTAGGTTTAAAAAATTATTACTTCTGCTATTAGACAGTCTTTATAGCGATAGTAATAAAAATCTCCCTGAGTTGACCGATGATGAAATGTGGTTTGCCCGTGAATACTTCCCGACGCTGGTTACTGAGTCGGAATCATCGCCTGAAGATGCCTTAACTCATATAGCTGAAGTGGCTACAGTCTTTACTCTGACTAAGTTCCGGCGAATTGTGGATTTCTCCACGCCTCAAGTTAAGGCTGACTTACTGGTGATTATTTTGCGTTGTCTGCCCACTGAGGTTTACTCAGACCTTGCCCCGATGCAAGCCGACTGTAACCCGACAGTGACCTGAGAAAATTTATCGGTTTTCATTTCTACTGACCGAGAAGATTGGAGATTGGAGATTGTAGATTGTAGATTGAGTTTGAACTTGCCTAAGCCTTTCAAGCCGGGGAAAATCTACAATCTACCCCCTAATATCAACAATAAATCTACAATCCACAATCTTAAATCTCTTGCTCCTGTCTTTCTAGCAGGAGTCAATCTACAATCGACAATCGGCAATCTGCAATCCGTTGACCTATTAGTAGTAAAAGATGCTCTCCTTCATGATTGTGTACTTAATCATTGAGTGAGCGTCCCGTTCAGTGTGCCTTGAAACGCCGTGCCGTGACCAATGTGGAATACATTAAACTAGCATTAACAATAATGCTAATTGCGACCAAATGCTTATACAGTGCTGAATACAAGTTTTTGAGCGCAGAATAATTCAGTTTTATTGATTGCAAAATTGTTAAGACTCAATTAAGCCAGCTTATAAGTCTTCTCTGTTGTAAAGTTTTGGCTGCTGTTGTGCCGCCTGTTTGCTTTTCCTCTTACCCTGACCATTATTTTCAGAGGATTTATCAGCCTTACTACTGGCTTTAACTGCTCCAGTAGCTTCAGTAGTCGGCTCTAATGACTGGCTATTTTCTGACGACTGGGCTTTGTGTCGTTGACGGCTGCTTTTCCTCAACTCACCGATTAAATATTTAATCCGGCTACCACTCAAATTAATCCCCAGCCCTTTCAACATCTCTGCAACTTCATCGTAAGTGTAGCCGTACTTGTCAGAAGTCAGCTTCTCAATATACCGCCTCATCTTGCGAACAGCTTCCCTGTCCGATACATCCTCTCGCTCTTTTGGCTTCTGCTCCTTCAGCAGATTGATAGCCTTATCAATCTTCTCCTTCGTAATTACCTCTGGATTTTGATGCTCACCCATTGTTATTTGATGAATATTAATTAACTACTAATTATCAACTATTTGAAAAAATCTCCCCTGGCTTGTTTGAAAAAAGGTAATAAAAATTTGACTATTGCGGCTACGCCGATTGAGTTTATTACTCATGAGTTTCTGGTCATTAATTCATGATTACACAGCTACGCTGATTACTACTCATGAGTTGCTGGTTATAAATTCGCTATTGCGGCTACGCCGTTCTACCCATTCACTGTAAGCCTTAAAAATGTATGTTCCTATTGCGGCTACGCCGTGACCAAATTTTAGTGTAGCGGCTACGCCGTAACTTTCATTTAAAAATTTTTACTACTGCGGCTACGCCGTAACCAGATTTCATGTAGTGGCTACGCCATGATGATTATTTAGTCCTGCTCTTGATAAATTCATTGCTACAGCTACGCCATTTCCCCCATTTATTCCTAGCTAAATTTATCTAGCCCCTTGTGGCTACGCCTCATCTAAATTCCCCCAAATTCTTGATTTATTGGTTATTCCAGCTACGCCGTTGCTATTCCCCACCGTAGTTGATAGGATTATCAGCATCACGCCTTCGCCTTGTCCCCCCTAAAGCCCCTCGCTGTGCCTCCGTACATACGTAGCAATCGACACCTCCCCTACCCCGAAACCCGCCAGGAAGCCAGCCATGCCTCTTCGCTCACGCTTTGCCTCGCTGCGCTCGGACGGCGGCTGGTTCAAGGGGGCGCACCCCCTTAAAAAACCCCGCGCTCATTTTGTCCCCTAAATCTCTCGTTATGGCTAATCGCAAGCAGTCAAAAAAGGTCGTAAGAAATCACCTCTTCTCAATGAGACTGAGTGACATTGAGTTGGATTTGCTGCGAATCAAATCACTTGATGCCGGAATGTCAGCCAGTGAATTGATGAGGCGTAACGGATTACTGCGACCACTACCCAAACGACTGAGTAAAATTAGCCTACAAACATATTGGGAACTAGGGCAAATCGGCAACAACTTAAACCAACTCGTCAAAGCCACAAACACAGCCATAAAAATGGGGCGTACTCCACCAGCCAACCCACAACTATTACAAGAACTTTTAGAGATATTGCATCAGTGCAGACGAGACATTGCCCAAGCTGACACAGAAGAAACTGACTGGGAGGAGGACGAAGAAGATGATTGGGAAGCAGACGAAGGGTAGAGGTTTTCGCAGTCTGTTAGATTATTTAGCATCACGCGATGATGCCCAACTCATCGGCGGAAACATGAGTGGCAGAAATGCCAGAGAATTAACCAAAGAATTTCGCCTATCTCGACAACTAAACCCAGATGCCGAGCGTGTTGTTTACCATGTCTCATTATCAGCAGCCCCAGGCGATAAATTAGATGATGAGAAATGGAGTGAAATTGGCAATCGCTACATGAAAGAAATGGGCTTTAATGCCAATCAATTTGTCATCTTCCGCCACCACAACACCGATGATGACCATATCCACATTGCCGCCAGTAGAATCAGGATGGACACAGGGAAACTTGTCCATGATTCCTGGGATTATGTACGCTCTGAAAAAGTCCTGCGACAAATCGAAATCGATTATAATTTAGTCCAAGTCCAGGGCAGTAAAGAGAAACTAACTCGCACACCCAGCACCGGACAAATTAGACGCATTAGACGAGAACAAGAAGAATTTTCACGAGGACAACGTGACTCCCCTCCACAACACACCATCAAGGAGGAAATTCAACACTTCATTAAGCATATATCTTTTCAGAATATGAGAATGCCCGACTTTATCTTGTTCTTGCAGAGAACAGGCATCACTGTCAGGATAGGATTTACCAGAAATGGTAAGTCCAAAGGAATTTCTTACGAAAAAGATGGAATTGCATTCAGTGGTACACAATTAGGTGCAGCTTACACCTTTCCAGGATTGCAAAAACATCTAGGCATTGATTATAAACCACAACGGGATGACCTACCCATTTCGTTTCTGCTGTTAAAGCCTATGAAACCCTTACCTCCTGATGAGGTACGAAAGCTTTTCTGGCAACAAACAAAAGCTCAAGAAGCAGGGGAAGATGTAGCGCAGCGAGAGAAAGAGTTATCAAAAAATCACCTTCCTTCCTCCCCAGCCCAGTCTCTACCACTTAGAGCAACTGCACCACCATTTACGCCCCCACCAGAAGATGAGAGCCGATGGCCACTATTACAAAATTACCTAACTGAAAAACGTGGCATATCACCTGCATTTGTGGAAGCATTACATGAGCAGGGGTTGACTTATATAGACCAACAGCGAAATGTTGTGTTTATCAAATGGGATTTAGATGCCAAAAAGTCAGGTGCATTGATATGGGATACCCAGAGCCGAGACAATCTCACTGTTGAATATGACAAAACCAGCAAACCCTCACCCGGTTGGTTTCATATTACTGTAGGTGGTAAACGAAGCGAGAAAGTTGATAGAGCATACTTGTGTTCTTCTCCCATTGATGCGCTGTCATTAGTAGAGATAGAAACTACAGTATACAAAGGGTTGCCACCAACGAGAACAATGTACATGGTAGTGGATGACCCGAATGACTTGCCAGTAGAATATTTCAAAAATGTCAGCACAATTGGTTTGGCTTTTAATAATAATGCTCAGGGTCATGAAACTGCCCAAGTCGTTCAGAAAATGCTACCCCAGGCTAAAAGATTTATACCCGATGGGCTGACGTGGAATCAGATGATTTTGGAACGGCGACGGATTAAGCAGTTGGAATTACAACGGCAAAGACAGCTTGAGGATGAACTTAGTTTGTGATTGCTTCCGGCGGGTGGTAGCCCATCGCTCGATTGTTCGATGAAGTGGTGGCTCAAAAAACTGGCCCTACTTTTTTGCGTACTGTGCGAGGATTCAGATTTTTTCAAATGCCACAAATTAGCCACAGAAATAACATAATGAAGGATAGTGTGGTCACAATTAATAGATGATTGAAATTGTTGAAGCAGACCTTAGTCTGCCTGCTCATGCGGAGGCTATGGTTCAATTAATGGATGAGTATGCGCTCGACCCGATGGGTGGTGGCAAAGGTCTGTCCGACTACGTTAAAACAAACCTCAGAGCAGAACTTGCAAAGAGAAAAGCGGCTCATGTCATTCTCGCCTTTGTTGATGCCGAACCCGCAGGGCTTGTTGTTTGCTTAGAAGGATTCTCTACCTTCGCGTGTAAGCCATTACTTAATATTCACGATGTCTTTGTTGCTTTACCCTATCGGCGTAGAGGCTTGTCTCAATTGCTGCTACAGAAAGCGGAGGAGATAGCTTTCGATTTGGGGTGCTGTAAACTTACGTTAGAGGTACTAGAAGGAAACCATGTTGCCCAGTTAGCATACAAGGCGTGCGGATTCAGTGGCTATGAGCTAAATCCCCAGATGGGCAAGGCGTTATTCTGGGAAAAGAAACTAGCACAGGTGACTGATGAGGAGAAAAATCTTTAAAGCAGATTGATATGATTAATTTCTATTTGCGCTTTGTGGTTGATTAAAATTATCGCATCTCCCCAAATTCCCTAACATATTCCACCAACTCTCTCGTATACCCCCCTTCAGAAATTCGCCCCAAATTCCCCACCAGGATAAACAGTTCTCGCGCTCTACTCACAGCCACATTCAGTAAATTAGGTCGGCGATTAATAAACCAGAGACTATCAGTTGGTTGACATTGGCGAGTCGAGAAAATTATCACTGACTTCTGACCACCTTGAAACGTGTGAACTGTGCCAATGCTCTTGTCTGAAAAATTAGTCCAACGAGATTGTAAACGTTGAGTCAGGGCATTTACTTGACGGCGGTAAGGTGAAATCACTCCAATTGTGTTGTCAGAGTCAGGAGAATTTAAGCAATAACCCGCCGCTAACAACTCCTCAATCAACGCTTCTACTGCATCAACTTCTGCCCAATTAACGTTGTTCTCCAGTTTTCCTTCCACATTGCAAGCAATCAAGTTAGTACCCAACCGAGAAGCTTTAGGCTCAGTTTTGATGATCATGCCGTAATTGCACAGGCGATCGCAAAAATCAGCAATCACCGGAGCGCAACGGTAATGGTACTTAAGGATAATCCCCTGACCAATATCCCCAGGTTGCCCTAATGCCCCAGCCGCTCGATGATAAGCTGTGGTAGCAGTAGGGCTGTAGCGGTCATAATCTACATCCGTTAGCCCCTGTTCTAGAAACGACTTACTACGATATTCCTCTTTCTTCTGGTCGCTTAAATTAACAACTGGCTCCAATTGCAACGGGTCGCCTACAACTAAAGCCCGATTACACCGCACCAAAACCGGAAAAACTTGATACGGTGGAATCTGCCCCGCTTCATCTACGATTACTTGGTCAATACAGCCACTATCGGGATAGGGTAACAAATTGCGGATGGAGTGCAAATTGCAAAGGAACACTGGAAATAACAGGCTGATATCCCGATAAATGTTTCTCCAATTTGAGCTAAACTGGCGGTAAGCTTCCCATTCCCCATTCAATAATGCAATGTAAGTCCTGATAGATGTTGTTACCTCATCTTTCCGTCGCCTAGCTTCCTGCTGTTGAAATTGCCAAGCCCACTCAAATAAATCTACTTGCAGCGCGTGTAATTCGCTGTAGAAACGGCTGTAAAAATCTTTGGTGGGATAAGTAGCAAGTCGGTCTTCCACCTCTCCTCGGCGGTAAATGAGGTTAGTGAGTTGTTGCTGTAATAAATCTAGCTGCTGTTGTGTGCTATCAAGGCTACTCTGTTGTTTCTGCCAGTTCAATGCTTCTGCTAATAGTCCCTCAACACTTTGCGCTGCTGCCATGAGCGATTCAGTGGTGAGTGGCATTTCAAAGGGGAATGGAGTAGCCAGCGTTGCCAGCACAGGCATTTCTATTTGTTTATGTAACCGTTTGAGAACATAACGAGGGCTAGTTTTGGTTATCGACTGCCAGAATCGTTTAATCCTCAGCAAAATCTGTACAAACCAGTTAGCGTTTCTACTAGATGGTTCCCTGTAACCTTTAGCCGATAAAGAACGCCTAGCACTGTCAAGATGTTGCCCTATCTGCTGGTAGGCTTCTACTGGAAACCTAGAATAGTCGCGTGAGGATTCTAATGATGATGGCTCAATAACAGAAGTCTTTATCGCCGACTCAAACCATCGTATTTCTTGGCATAGTTCCTCTAATAGTTGCTCATCAACCCTTTTCTGCTGAAGCTCATCTTCGTCTTGTTTTTTATAAGATTCTATTTGCTGAACACCCGCTAACAATTGTTGCTTTGCTAACTCCCATTCATCGTAATTAAACGTTTCTTTGGTTAACCAGTCGAGTGCAGCTTGCAATTTAGGTAACACTTGGCTCTCTACTAAATCCCTTGACCCTCCTGATAAGTAGAAACGCTCAGAGTCCAAGTTACTGGCTAGGATTTTCTCAACGTTCTTTACAGCAAATCTGTTAGTGCTTGTTACCACAGTTAGGTTACTTCTATCTCGATCAGTTGAGGCTAATTCCACGGCTCTCAGTACCACCTGCTGGGCTATCTTATGCAGCAGCAGGGTCGTCTTGCCATTCCCCGGTGGGCCAATCACAGCAGTAGCAGGGTTTGAGTGTGAATGTTTGAGAGCAATTGCTTGATAGTCATCGGGAACACAGTTAGGAAAACCACCTAAAAACAACACTTCATGCTGAGGTTCTTTTGGTTGACCAAACAGATATTCGTAAGCTGGATGTCCTGGTTTTGACCAATGAAAATAATTCTGTTCGCTGATTTTTTGAAAATCTTTTTTGAGGTTGTAATTGAAAGGAGCGTATTCAAAATCCAGTAAATAAGGGAGGAGTTTTGACCGCACAGGCGACGGCGGTAATTCAATCAGCCCCATAAAATCTTGTAGCGTCTTAAACGGACGATTGAAAGTAGTTTCGAGAAAAACTTTCAACCCCTCCCTTGTCACCAGGGACTCAGCCGCTTCTTCCTCTAGCCCGTACCACTGCATCAAATTGGGAATAACAGGCTGAAATTCATACTCTTTTAAATCCCAGCCGCTACTGCGATAATTGCCCTCAAAGATAGGAGAAACATTGATGGTGAACAATGGGCGAAATTGACGGCGATTGCTTTCAATTTCATAAATCTGGGGGAAAGCTACAGCAATTGATGGTAATTCTGTTTGAACTTTGTTCTTTGAATTTTTAAACTGTTGCTTTAGTTCTTTAAATAAAGACTCGTCTATTAATAATTTATCCCCCACCAGATTTACAAGAGAATCCCAGATGTTGGGCTGAGTAGATTCGTCAGCTTCTACTTTGGCATTACTCAAATTTTCAACATGGATGTAATCTAACCAAGCTTTGAGTAATGCTCGAATCTGTGAAGCTTCCGCCATCTCTGTTTCTCCCCTCTCACCCAATCATGAATCACAGGTTTTTTAAACTCTATTCGTAGAGATTACCTGACCAAAGATTTGAGAATGGAGATTGTAGATTTAAGATTGAGTAAGAACAAGCCGAAAGCTTTTAATCCCAATCTCCAATCTTCCTGCTCCCAATCTGCACTATTATTCAATCTACAATCTGCCCTCGGCAATCTGCAATCCCTTGACAACTTTTACTAAGTCACTCGTCCCCAAGTAATGCTTCTAGCTTGTTTAGAAGGTTTACTAGCTGTTTTTCCTTGCGTGGTTCTTTCCATAGCTGCCGCTTTTTAATGCGCTGGGTGATATCTTTTAGCCGTTCTGGTATTTGATTAGGTGTTTTAGATGAGGCAGATGGTTCATCAGGAGTGTTGGCGATAATTTGTTCTTTGATTTGGCTTAAAGACCAATCGTTAGCCATCGCTCCTGACAAGAGTTGTTTTCGCACTTCCTCATCTTTTACCCGTGCCAATGCTTGGGCTTTGGTGTATTCCAACTTGCCTTCTCGCAGTGCCATTAAAATGTCTTCGGGCAGATTGAGCAGAGGTAAACGCTTGGTGGTAAACGATAGCCAATTCATCAGCCCCAGGCTCTCAAATACCTGTTGTACCGTCTTTGCTTGCTCCAAATCCACTTTAGGAGAAACGTTTCTCCTAGATTCTGTCTCCGAGTCTAAATTGTCAGAAATGTTATCAAGAGATTCTGTTGATTCTGAGTTAGGAGAAACGTTTCTCCTAGATTCATCTAATGAGTCTGGTGGCTGCTGTTCTCCTTTGCTGTGAGCGTTTTTCATTCGATACAGCAAGGATTTGACAGCTTCTATATCGCAATGCAACCGGATTGCTAACAGGTGTAAGATACCTTCAGTTTCTTCTACAGGGTTAAGGTCTTCTCGTTGTAGGTTTTCAATTAAAGCCAACTGAAACGCTTGGTCATCTGATAGCTCACGCACAACCACAGGCACAGCTTCAAGTTTTACTTCCTGCCCTGCCCGATAACGTCGCTCTCCTGCTACTAATTCGTATTTCCCGCTACCTAATGGACGCACCAACAGAGGTTGAAGGATGCCATGCTGTTTGACTGACTCTACTAATTCTTTTAATGCTTGTGGGTCAAAATAGCGTCTGGGCTGGTGTGGGGGTAGAACTATATCTTCTAGCTTGATAGTAGTTTCGGTAGCTCTTGATGTTTCTGCATCCGGTGAGTCTAACCAAGGTGCTGGGGGTGGAGTTGTAATTTGTCCGCTAAAGGGTTTATCAGTTTGCTTACGTCTTATCACAAAGCCTCCAAAGCCAAAGCTATTTCTTCAAGGATATTGACTACAGAATGTTTAGGGTCAAATACTGCTAGGGGCGCACGTTCTTCTGTCGCATCGACAAAAGCGGTTGCTCTGGGTATAGCGGGAAAAATCCGACCCCAGGCTGAAAGTTGTTCTTGTATCGCTGCTAATGCGCGTTTATCGGCTGAGTTCTGGTGAGCATACCGCGTAGGAACGAACCCTGCTATTTGGATTTTCCGGTTAGCTTTATTTTTTACGTGGGTGATAGTTTGTAACAGTTCGTCTGTTCCCTCGAAGGCTTTGAGATGGGTTTCGACTGGGACGAGAACGTGTGTGGCTGCGACTAACGAGATGTAAGAAAGTAATCCTAAACTGGGCGGACAATCTATAAGGATGAAGTCGTATTCTTCTAAAATAGGTTCAATGGCTTCCTTGAGGCGCAGGTCGCGCATGGCAGCACTGACTAACTGCATTTCTGCCCCACTCAGAACTCTGCTTGCTGGAGCCAAATCCATACCGTGAATGCCCTCATGAATCGGTAAGGGCTGCTCGTTGATAATGGCATCAGCAACAGTTTTCTGTAACTGAGATGGCACTAGCCCCATGAATTTGGTCAATGAGGCTTGGGGGTCAATATCGATGAGAAGAACGCGGTGTTCTCGCTTTGCTAGGTGGTATCCCAGGTTTTGGGTCAGTGTCGATTTGGCGACACCACCCGCCTGATTAAACAGGGCTATAATGCGGCATTGCTGGTTAGTAGTTGACACTGGCTTTTGTTCCTAGAAGATACGTTGAGGTAGGGTCAACCGACTTGGTTTTAGTTTCCAGTGTACGTGGTGAAGGTGAAAAAAGTTGATTTTGAGATGGAAATTTCAGTAGATTTTATATAACTTCACCGTCTGTAGATTGAACAGGGTCACTATCACCTGGACTATATATTTTAAGATAAATGCTATGACAACCAATTGACCTATGAAATTGTTACACTGCCCAACACTTTACCATTAGACGGTGCTGTTCGCATTGAGCTAGTAGAAGGAGTGCCGATATTTCGAGCTTCCAGCTTAGTACAGGAACGAATTGAAGCATTATTGATTAAGCAAAAAGAATCTGCACTTACTTCAGAGGAAGAAAAAGAATTAGATGAATATGAGGAATTAGACGATTATTTGAGTTTTGTGAATCGGATGCTCAGAAATTCATCGTTAACTCAAAACCAAAGTGAATTATAGGGAATCAGAGATTTGTCTGCAAATCGTTACATCAGTGAAGCTACTCAAAATCAAGTACGTCAACGAGCCAAGTTTCTGTGCGAATATTGTCACGCATCGGAACAATCGCAATATGTTTCCTTCACTCTTCGTCTTCAACAGCTCCCAAAGTTTTCAAAGAGACCTTCTGAGCTTTCGTTAATCCAATAACGTCAGTAATATTCATGCCCTCGTAAAGTCTATCTGCTAAGGTTTTTAAGCACTCTCCTGTCTTAACATCCCAAAGCTTTATTGTTCCATCCCAACTGCAAGTGGCAAGAGTTTTACCATCACAACTGAAGGCAACTGAGCGTATCATATTCGTATGCCCTTGCAAAATTTTCAAACATTGATTTGTCTCTATATCCCATAGCATTACTGTTTTGTCACCGCTACCAGTGGCAAGAATTTTTCCATCTGGGCTATAAGTGAGTGAAAATATTAAATCCCTATGTTCCTGAAAAATATTTAAGCATCTACCGCTACTAACATCCCATAGCCTTAATGTTTTGTCATCACTGCAACTGGCAAGAGTTTTACCATTGCGACTAAAGGCAACTGAGCGTACTGCATCAGTATGCCCCTCCAAAGTCTTCAACCTTTGACCAGTCTCAATATCCCATAAATTCACTGTTTGGTCGCCGCTTCCACTGGCAAGAATTTTACCATTTGGGCTAAAACTGACCGACCACACTCGACTACTATGCCCTTCCAAAGTTTTCAGATGTTCACCTGTATCAGTAGCCCAAAGTTTTATAGTTGTATCAGAACTACCACTGGCAAGTATTTTGTTTTCAGGGCTGAATACCACTGAAAATACTGCTTTTGTATGCCCCTGCAAAGTCTTCAGACATTGACCACTCTTAATATCCCACAGTTTTACTGTTGTATCATCACTAGCACTGGCAAGGATATATCCTTCGGAATTAAAGACGACCGAATTTACCCATTTATTATGTCCCTGCAAAGTGTTCAAGCATTCACCTGTTTGTATACGCCACAGTCTTACAGTTGCATCAGAACTACCACTGGCAAGTATCTCGTCTTTAGGACTAAAAATCACTGAAAAAAAGGCGTTAGAATATCCTTGTAAGATTTTCAAACATTCACCATTATCAGTACTCCATAGCCTCACTGCTTGCCCGTGACTACCACTGGCGAGTATCTCATCTTCATGATTGAAAACAACTGAGCGTACTGCCCTGGTATGCCCTTGCAAAGTTTTCAGGCACTTACCCGTGTGAACAGACCAAAGTCTTACAGTGGCATCGGAGCTACCACTGGCCAAAACATTAGTTTTATTACTAAAAGCGATTGATTGCACTATATTTGAGTGTCCATCTAGGGTTTTCAAACATTTACCAGTATTGATATCCCACAGTTTTATCGTTGCATCAGAACTCCCACTGGCCAGCACATTAGTTTGGG
>NZ_CAWMSA010000010.1:0-1233 GCF_963870205.1 Anabaena sp. CA = ATCC 33047
GTGAACTACCTACATCGCCCTAGCGGGTCGATGTAGGCTTCTGGCACATTTTTAATGTTTCCAGAACTTCCTTCGAGGTACTATTAGTAGTAGATTCAGTTACTACCGGATTCCCCCTACGGCGTTTTATTGTTGGGAACAGTCCCAGCCCAACACGCTTTAAGTTGATTGAGGCATTGATGTCTCGATCAACAATCAGCAATTCTTTTTCATCCCAATACTCGCGGATACTGCAATCAGTGAATACAAATTCATCACGATATGCGAGTAGTTGAGATGTATACGCAGGTCTTGCCGCTATTGTCCTAGCTCCAGCTTTTCCAGCTATGTATTCTAGAACCTTGAAAAATTGTCCAAATGCAGCATCATTCCAAGATTTATTCAATCCTGACTTAGCCGATTGCCCATTAGGGAGATAGTTACCATCTTGGTCTTGTTTTGTTTTGTTCCTTTTTGATAAAGCTTTTAGATTTAAGTCTTCGTGGACAAAAACTTTTTTACCAGTTCTGACAAGGCTATGAGCAGTTTTAAAAGCGTGGTCTTTCCTTGCCCTAGCTATACGCTGATGTTCCCTAGCTTCACGTTTTGCCAGCTTACGTCTTGCTCTACTACCTTTCTTTTTAACAGACTTACGACGTGAAACTTTAGCGAGGCGTTGTTCAGATTTCCTGAATGATTTTAGCGCAGGAAGCTTGGTGTTTTCGCTAGTAGCTAGATAATCATCTTCATGTAATACCGCATCCAGCCCAATTGTGTTTTCCCATGTTGGTACTATTTCATCAGTTGTGAATTGTGGTACGTTCGGATCTTCTAGACAAATTGTTAAATACCACCCATCAGATTTTAAGGTAAGCAGTGCATTTTTGAGCGTAAATCCTTCAGGTAATGGTCGATGTAGTCGTACCTTTACCCAACCTTTGAGTTTAGAGAAAGATACAAACAACCAGTCCTTTTCTACACGCTCTATTGTTATAGCTTGCCCTTCTATCTTCATAGTGCGGTAACGAGCAGCGTTCTTAAATCGTGGCTTACCGCTACGATTCCCGCTACCATCACCCTTGATAAAACGTCCAAAAGCCAAGTCTACCCGTTTGCAAACATCTTGTAATGTTTGGGAGGGTACACGAGAAAAATCTAGTAGCTCTCCAGAATGAACAACTTTTATTAAATCTTCTTTGGTAATTGGTAATTGCTTTTTCTGAGAGTAATAACTGGGATTGTCTCTCAGTTGAG
>NZ_CAWMSA010000011.1:0-470 GCF_963870205.1 Anabaena sp. CA = ATCC 33047
GTGAAGTACCCCAACTAAGCTGACGCTATAGTTGCGGCTTCGCGTCTCATTCGCCATTGCCTCCTTGTACAAGTACAGATTGGTCTTACACAGCGTTTCTGGTATTGCTACCTTTATCTTCTCAAGGAAGAACCCGCGCCGCCATCCCACTTCCTGGGACAGTTTGATTGCTTTTCGTCTTACTCGCCTTGGATTTACGACAATGGTCAACCAGCTAGGTTTTCAGATTCCCCGATCTACCGATTTATCTGCGGCAAGGTTCGTACACCTACTTTGAAGTTAGCCTGTCTGTTCAATACGGTCGGGTGGGTTGTCAACCATCTGTATTCTACCGTAGATTTGACGACTTCTCATACATCTTTGACAGTCTTTCCTACGGAAAAATTGCTCAAAGATGCTATCGTCGTCGTCCGACTTATATCCCCACCTAAAATTCTTATAGGTGGGGACTTACGCCGATTTTGTTAAAT
>NZ_CAWMSA010000012.1:0-3268 GCF_963870205.1 Anabaena sp. CA = ATCC 33047
AACCTGGCGCCGAGCAATTGTGGCAGGAGGCAACCCTCCAACTATCGTAGCCGCAGCAGTGTTTCACCTCTGAGTTCGGGATGGGGTCAGTGTGGTTCCACCGCGCCATAGGCACCAGGAAAAAATTCAAAATTCAAAATTCAAAATTCAAAAAAGAATCGAGAATTTCAAATTCGAGGGTACAGATACCCTGAAGACTGCAAGAAACGCGACTTTTGATGTTCACCAATGTTTGGTTCAAAGCCCAAAACCCAATTTTCTTTTTTTTGAATTTGGAATTTTGAATTTTGAATTGAGATGAGGTCAAGCCCTCGGTCTGTTAGCACGGCTCGGCTACATACATTACTGCACTTCCACCTACCGCCTAAGAACCTGTGTTCTACAGGTGACCTTACCCACCTACGTGGTGAGAACACTCATCTTGAGGTGGGCTTCCCACTTAGATGCTTTCAGCGGTTATCCGCTCCGCACTTGGCTACCCAGCGTCTACTGCGGGTGCAATAACTGGTACACCAGCGGTGCGTCCTTCCCGGTCCTCTCGTACTAAGGAAGGCTCCTCTCAATGTTCTTACGCCTGCACCGGATATGGACCGAACTGTCTCACGACGTTCTGAACCCAGCTCACGTACCGCTTTAATGGGCGAACAGCCCAACCCTTGGGACGTACTTCCGCCCCAGGTTGCGATGAGCCGACATCGAGGTGCCAAACCTCCCCGTCGATGTGGACTCTTGGGGGAGATCAGCCTGTTATCCCTAGAGTAACTTTTATCCGTTGAGCGACGGCCATTCCACTCTGCGCCGTCGGATCACTAAGGCCTACTTTCGTACCTGCTCGACTTGTCGGTCTTGCAGTCAAGCTCCCTGATTGCCTTTACACTCGACGCACGGTTTCCAAGCGTGCTGAGGGAACCTTTGCGCGCCTCCGTTACCTTTTAGGAGGCGACCGCCCCAGTCAAACTGCCCACCTGAAACTGTCCTTCTACCGGATAACGGTAGCAAGTTAGAATCCTAGCTTCGCCAGAGTGGTATCTCACCGTTGGCTCCATATCCCCCACAAGGGATACTTCTTCGCCTCCCACCTATCCTGCGCAAGCGAAGCCCGGACACAATTCCAGGCTACAGTAAAGCTTCATAGGGTCTTTCTGTCCAGGTGCAGGCAGTCCGTATCTTCACAGACATTCCTATTTCGCCGAGTCTCTCTCTGAGACACCATCCAGATCGTTACGCCTTTCGTGCGGGTCGGAACTTACCCGACAAGGAATTTCGCTACCTTAGGACCGTTATAGTTACGGCCGCCGTTCACCGGGGCTTCGGTCGTCAGCTTCATGTTGCCACTGACCAACTTCCTTAACCTTCCGGCACTGGGCAGGCGTCAGCCCCCATACTTCCTCTTGCGAGTTGGCGGAGACCTGTGTTTTTGGTAAACAGTCGCCTGGATCTCTTCACTGCGACCCACTCTCGTGGGCACCCCTTCTTCCGAAGTTACGGGGCCATTTTGCCGAGTTCCTTAGAGAGAGTTATCTCGCGCCCCTTGGTATTCTCAACCTCCCTACCTGTGTCGGTTTCGGGTACGGGTACGATATGTTCATCACATTACTAGCTTTTCTTGGCACTATCCTTCACCACGCGACGGTCGTAACCGTCTCCCAAACCAATCAGGGTGTGGCTTTCTTTCATGCGTCCCTAGCAATGCTCCCATACCATAGTCAGGGATTGTTGACCCTGTGTCCATCGACTACGCCTTTCGGCCTCGCCTTAGGTCCCGACTAACCCAGAGTGGACGAACCTGGCTCTGGAACCCTTAGGGTTTCGGGGCATTGGATTCTCACCAATGTTTGCGCTACTCAAGCCGACATTCTCACTTCCGTTTCGTCCACAGCTGCTCGCCGCTACTGCTTCTTCCTACCACGGAACGCTCCCCTACCGATTAATAAATTAATCCCACAGCTTCGGTACATCGCTTAGCCCCGTTCATTTTCGGCGCAGGAACGCTTGACTAGTGAGCTATTACGCACTCTTTCAAGGGTGGCTGCTTCTAGGCAAACCTCCTAGTTGTCTGTGCATTCCCACCTCCTTTATCACTTAGCGATGATTTG
Organism: Anabaena sp. CA = ATCC 33047; assembly: GCF_963870205.1. Classification (NCBI taxonomy): domain Bacteria; kingdom Bacillati; phylum Cyanobacteriota; class Cyanophyceae; order Nostocales; family Nostocaceae; genus Anabaena; species Anabaena sp. CA = ATCC 33047. The sequence goes on from NZ_CAWMSA010000012.1 coordinate 2,097, forward strand.
GGGACCTTAGCTGGTGGTCTGGGCTGTTTCCCTCTTGACGATGAAGCTTATCCCCCACCGTCTCACTGGCAATGTGTGCATCGGGTATTCTGAGTTTGTCTCGATTTGGTACCGGTCTCCCAGCCCGCACCGAAACAGTGCTTTACCCCCCGACTATATTCATTACCGCTGCGCCTCAACACATTTCGGGGAGAACCAGCTAGCTCCTGGTTCGATTGGCATTTCACCCCTAACCACACCTCATCCGCCGATTTTTCAACATCGGTCGGTTCGGACCTCCACTTGGTTTTACCCAAGCTTCATCCTGGACATGGTTAGATCACCAGGGTTCGGGTCTATAAATACTGATTATCGCCCTCTTCAGACTCGGTTTCCCTTTGGCTCCAGCATTCTCGCTTTAACCTACCAGTACCTATAACTCGCCGGCTCATTCTTCAACAGGCACGCGGTCATCCGTTTAATCGGACTCCCACTGCTTGTAAGCTGACGGTTTCATGTTCTATTTCACTCCCCTTCCGGGGTTCTTTTCACCTTTCCCTCGCGGTACTTGTTCTCTATCGGTCACACAGTAGTATTTAGCCTTACGAGATGGTCCTCGCTGATTCACATGGGATTCCTCGTGCCCCATGCTACTCGGGATGCAGCTTCTATCCTTGAGTTTTCGACTACAAGACTTTCACTTTCTCTGGTGCGGTACTTAGCCGCTTCGTCTAACCGCTAGATTCGATGTCGCTGTCCCACTACCCCAAAAAGCAAGCTTTTTGGTTTAGGCTTTTCCCCTTTCGCTCACCACTACTGAGGGAATCTCTCTTGATTTCTTTTCCTCCAGCTACTAAGATGTTTCAGTTCGCTGGGTTGGCTCTTTCCTGTCTATATATTCAACAGGTAGTATTCAGGGTTGCCCCATTCGGACACCTCCGGCTCTTAGTTTGCTTCCAACTCCCCGGAGCATTTCGTCGGTAACCACGTCCTTCTTCGCCTCTGTGTGCCTAGGTATCCACCATCAGCTCTTATTAGCTTGACCACTTTCCATTGGTTTCCATCCTGCAAACACCTACACTTAATGTCTGTGTCTGCCTGCTATCTTTCGCGTTTCTATGCAGTTTTCAAGGTTCTGGCTGGATACAAACCCAGCAGTCTAACTATTAATTCATCTAGCTAGTTGCTGAATT
>NZ_CAWMSA010000013.1:0-18459 GCF_963870205.1 Anabaena sp. CA = ATCC 33047
CGAGAGCCATTCATCTCATCACTTCCGCTATCGCGGTAAGTGAGAGGCTTCTGTCAGTTCAAGCTAAATTAAGCGATTGTTTAGATATTGCGAATTAGGAATCATATCATCTCAGGACTTACGCAACTGGTACATTAGTAGGGTGCGTCAGATGTTGAAAATCTGTTCTTTTTGACTCAATTATCGCTTCTGACGCACCCTACACGAGACTTTGATGATGACACTTGCGTAAGTTCTACATCTGCTTTTCAATGACAGTCATGGTGATAGCCGAAGACTGAAGTTGTGTTTATATATATTTTAATATGTTTAAACCTGGTGAAGCAAAACAAATCTTGAGCGTTCCCTGTTCCCTGTTCCCTGTTTTCTGTTCCCTGCTGTATATCTTCATTATTGGCTTTTAACTACGAACTCAAACATAATTACTCTTCATTATTGCTGTTGCTGAAATTCACCTTTTCATAAATTTCATCTAGGGAAATTTGCAAATCAACGGTATTAAGCGATAGGTTAGCAGATTCGCCTTCTAATTCTGTAAATAACCATTGCTCCTGCCTCCTGCCCTCTGCCTCCTGCCTCCTTCAATTTTGCCTTCTTCTACTAGCTACCTAGCACCATGAACAACCCATCTTTGATTTTCCTCATCCCATAATAGAGATAACTGCACAGAAGCCGATGATCTTCTACCGTTTTTCATGAAGTACGTCAACCTAGTATTAACTGTAGCTGTTTGTTCATTACCTTCTACTATACTGGTTTCTTCAATATTGACACTTTCTACCTGTCCTTGCCACCAGCCTATATAAGAACTATAGCCATTGGGGTGCAGTCGGCGATTATTTTGAAAACTAGGACTTAACTGATTCCACGCCGTCTGATATTCTCCTTGATTGATAGTTGCATAATAATTTTCTACTGCTTGTGTTGGTGAGGGGCGAGACACTTCTGAAGTTTCATAAGTATCAGGTGTGGTGGTTTGGGGATTCTCAGCCGTGGGTGAATCAACTGGGGTGCTAACAGGTGGTAAATTTCTGATGACAGGACGATTTATCTGTGGTGTAGAGTTTTGGTTAGTGTCTTGATTTGTGGTGGTTGCAGGAGGGTTAGAAACTGGAGGTTGTATATTTTCCGTAGTGTTGTTGTTGATGGTAGATTCACTAGAGGGTATTGTTGATTGTGCTACTGGTTGATTTGGTCTAGTTAAGGCAAAACCAATTAAGACAGATGCACCAATTAAACCCCCAGCAATTAAACTACCAAGTAAGATTCCCCGATTGCCATTGTTTTGAATGCTATTGGTTTGAGTCACAGGTGGAGGAGATGGAGAAGCACTTGGGCTAACGGCGACGGTTTGGGGTGGTGTGGCAGTAGGTGGTACTGTGGCTACTGGGGGATGCTGATAAGGAATGGTTGGCGGTTGTGGTTGTGGTTGTTGATAAGGGATGGTGGGGGGAAAGCTGACAGCACCTTGTTGCAAAGCTTCTAACATTTCTCTAGCTGTGGCGAAACGTTCTCTGGGGTGGTAGGCGATCGCGCGATCAATTACAGCTGCTAATGTAGGGCTAATACTCAAGGCGTATTGATGCCATATAATTTCCCCAGTCCGAGGATCTGTTTCTAATTCCTGTGGTTGTTTCCCCGTCAGCACATAAATTGCTGTCACGCCTAAACTATATAAATCACTAGAATACACTGGTCTACCTGCGGCTTGTTCACTCGGCATATATCCAGGCGTACCAATGACAATTGAACTGGTAGGATTACCTTGGGAATTGACAACTGTTCCCATTGATTCCCGCACCGCACCAAAATCAATTAATACAGGTTTGCCATCACGATGACGCAAAATGATGTTATCAGGTTTAATATCCCGGTGAATTATCCGTTTAGAATGGACGTACTCTAAAACTGGTAATAAGTTAACTAAAATTTCTCTAACTGCGCTTTCAGTAAATAAACCTTGCTGGCGAAATTTGGCTGTGAGTGTTTCCCCTTCTATCAATTCTTGAACTACATAAAATTGCTCGTTAGATTGAAAATAAGCGTATAAAGTCGGGATTTGGTCTGTGTAGCTACCCAAATCTTCTAAAATTGTGGCTTCCCGTTGAAACCGTTCTTGTACTAATTGGTAAATTTGGGGGTTGTTGTGAATCGGTTTTAGCTGTTTAATTACACAACGACGGTTAGACGGCATTTGGGTATCTTCGGCAATAAAAGTTTCCCCAAATCCCCCTCCTCCTAAAGTCCGAATTACTCTATAGCGATTGTTTAATAATGTTTCCATAAATATAGGAATCCGATTTGATTAATAAAATTATTTGTGTAGGTAGGGAACAGGGAACAGGGAACAGGGAACAGGGAATGGGGAACAAGGGGGAGAGGATTTTCCCTTTTTCTCCCTGCAAAGAGTCCCAATTCCTCTTTTTTCCCAATCCCTAATCCCCAGTCCCCATTCCCTTAAGTTCCCAACATTTGTAAGTTGTGCAAGGTGGAATAAAGTCCTCCTGTTTTTAACAGTTCCTCGTGGCTACCTTGTTCGATTAATTCACCTCGCTTTAATACAAAAATCCGATCTACATCCCGAATTGTAGATAAGCGGTGAGCAATAATAATTGCAGTTCGTCCGATTAATAACTCGTTTAATGCTTGTTGTATTAATGCTTCTGTAGCCACATCTAAACTCGCGGTTGCTTCATCTAAAACGAGAATTTGAGGATTCCGAATTGCTGCACGGGCAAAGGCTAAGAGTTGCTTTTGACCACTAGAAAGATTTGTACCTCTTTCTCGAAGTTGGGTATGATAACTTGCGGGTAATTGTGCTATGAACTCGGCGATGTTGGTTTTTTGGGCTGCTGCTTCAATTTCTTCTGGGGTATAGTAATCACCCAAGGTAATGTTACTTTTAACGTCACCCGCAAAGACGAAACCATCTTGTAAGATGACGGACATATAACGGCGTAGTTCGGCTTGGGGTAACTCTCGAATATCTACGCCATCTACAAGAATGCGCCCTTGGGTGGGTTCGTAGAGACGACACAACAGGCGGATAATCGAACTTTTACCCGCACCTGTAGGCCCGACTAATGCCACTTTTTCGCCGGGATGAATCACAAAATCTAAGTCTTTGAGAATGTAATCATCATCTTTGTAGGCAAACCAGACATTTTCAAACCGGATTTCTCCCAATTGCGGTGTCTGGTGGGTGTCTTCAGATTCTAAATTAGCGATGATTTCGTCGATGTAACCGAATTGTTGATCGAGGAGGGAAAAGCGGGGATTGGCGCGATCGCTTATTTCTATGGGTTCATCTAAAAGATCACTCACCCGTTCCATTGCTGTAAAACCAGATTGAATTACAGTGAATTTTTCGGCAAAATCCCGCAACGGATCAAACAATCTTTGGGCATATAAAATGAATGCAGATAATGTCCCAAAAGTCAAGTTATTACCTAAGAGTAACCAACCACCCAACCATAAGACTCCGGCGATCGCAATTAAACCAATCCATTCTAAAGTTGCAGAAACTGCCGAATCGTAAAATATAGTTTCATCTGTTCGCTGGTTGTAACGTTGGTTAGTGGCGCGGAATAATTCAGCATTATACTGTTCTCGCCGGAACAACTGCACAACGTTAATTCCCATGACATTTTCTTGTAACTGGGAATTTAAAATGGATAGTTCTTCTCTGGCTTTATAATTAGCTTGGCGATATCGTCGCTGAAAATAAATAATTAACCCACTCACTGGTAGCAACATCACCAGTAGTAAAGCCGCTAGTTGCCACTGAATGGAAAACATCAAACCCAAGATTACCAGCATCGAGAACATATCAGAGACGATGCCAACAGCCCCGGTAGAAAACACATCCCCTAATACTTCTACATCGCTGGTGATGCGAGTGACTAATTTACCTACAGGTGTACGGTCAAAAAAACGTACTGCCAAAGATGTCAGATGATGAAACAAGTCTTGACGAATTCCGGCAGTAATTGTCTGTCCTAACTTCTGTAGTAAGTAGCCTTGAACACCAGTAAGTATTGCCCGCAGCAAGATAGTAGTGAGCAATAAACCTTGGATGATATAAAGTCCTTGAAACAAAGGACGATTTTGCAGAAATGTGTACGTACTAGGTTCATTACGAATTAAAGATACAGCCTGTCCAATTAACAGGGGCTGCACAGCATTAGCTAAGGCAATCGGTAACAGCAGTAACATGGCTGTGATTAGCAGTTTGCTGTTACGGCGGGCGTAAGGTACGAGACGAAGGAACAGTCGCCAGTCATTGTTACGCCAATGGTGTTTTTTGTAAGATTTGCGAGATGATTGGTAGATGCTCATAGTAGGAGCATTATATTAATTTTTACAATACTAGCAGCAGTTATTTATCCGTCTCACGGTGACATTGGCATTTTGGTTAATTTTCTGCCTATCATGCCTGAGATAGAAACCGCAAGATTGAGATTATGGATTTTTGACAGTGCAGTTAGATAAGATAGTAGCGATCGCTCGTCCTGAGAATATACCATCAAGGCGGGTCATTGAGAAAGTGGGTATGAAGTATCAAAAACACGCTCACTACTACGGTGTAGATGTAGTGTATTACACCCTATCTCAATCAGAATGGCGACCAAATGATGGTTTTTATAGAATTTTGTGACGGGTGCGAAATTACGGGAAATACAGAGGAGTAGGGGAGCGGAGGAGAAAAACTAATGACTAATGACTAATGACTAATGACTAATGACTAATGACTAATAACTAATAACTAATGACTACAATCAAGTGATAACTTGGTTGATAGCCAATAACAATTCATTAACAGTGTAGGGTTTAGATAAAAAACTATCAGCACCAGTATTGACTATTTCCTCCAGTTTATTTTGAGATATCAATCCACTGGTAGCAATAATTTTGACTTGGGGGTTAATTTTTTTTAAGGTACGAATAGTAGTGAATCCATCTAGTTCTGGCAGGATGATATTCATGAGGACAGCACTAATTTTATGTGCATATTTGGCGTAAAGTGCGATCGCTTCCACGCCGTCACCAGCAACCAGGGTTGTGTATTCCTTGCTTTCTAAAGATGTTTTCGTCACTTCCCTAATTCCCGGTTCATCATCCACAATTAAAATTAACTCTCCTTTGCCTGTAGCGGGTGACAAAAAATCTGTTTTAATTTCTGTCGTATCTCCCACGGCTGGCAAGTAAACTTTAAATGTAGTACCATTTCCTACTTCACTATGGACATTGACAAAACCACCATGACTTTTAATAATACCAATTGCAGTAGACAAACCTAAACCAGTACCTTGTCCGACTGCTTTGGTAGTAAAAAACGGCTCAAAAATTCTATCTAAATATTCTTCAGGAATCCCCACGCCTGTATCTGATACTGTAATGACTATGTATGCTCCCTCTTTAGCCTCCAAATTCATGCGGACATAATTTTGATCAATTAGTAAATTTTCAGCCACAATTTTGAGAGTGCCACCATGAGGCATTGCATCACGGGCATTAACACAAAGATTCATCAGTACCTGGTGGAGTTGGGTACTATCTCCAGAAACTTGCCATAAATCCTTGGCTATATCTGTGGTAATTACAATAGATTTGGGGAATGTTTCTCGCAAAACTTTAGTCAGTTCGACAATGATGTGTTTGAGTTGCAAATGAATGCGTTTACCTTCGACACCCCTGGCAAAAGACAGTATTTGTTTCACTAAATCCGCACCGCGTTTAGCATTAATTTCTAAAATTTCTAACAAATGTTGAGTACGTTCATCGGCATCAGGAAACTTCAGTGGCAGTAATTGCGCTCCTGCTAAAATTGGGGTCAAAATATTGTTGAGGTCGTGAGCAATGCCACTAGCTAAAGTGCCAATACTTTCTAGGCGTTGGGTGCGAAACAATTGGGCTTCTAAATGTTTTTTCTGAGTAATATCTGTATCTACAGACAAAATTGATTTAGCTTTTCCCTGTTCGTCATGGACTAGACTCCAGCGACTAGCCACGATAATTTCTTTACCTTTTTTGGTAACTTTATTTAATTCCCCTTGCCAGTTACCTTGAGATATCACCTGTAACAGTGCAGCTTCAATTTCTGGAGTAGGTTCTATAAACAAAAGTTCACTGGCATTTTTACCGATAGCCTCTTGCGCCAGCCAGCCATAAAGTTTTTCTGCGCCTTGATTCCAAAACAGAATTTTATTTTCTAAATCACGGACACAAATGGCATCAGTAGTGATATCTAGTAATGCTGCTTGTTCACGGATTTTTGCTTCTGCGAGTTTGCGATCGCAAATATCAATACTCGCGCCAGTTATACCGACAATTTCTTGGGATTCATTCCGCAATGGTTCAACAGTTAAGTCGTAATATTTCGTGCCTTCATCCGTCGTAATTGCTACTTCATCTCTTGTACCTATACCTGTAGATAGGACATGATATTTAATTGCTGTCAGACGTTGGGCATCTTCATCTGGCATCATTTCCCAGTCTTGTTTACCCAAAATTTCCTCGCCTGTCCACCCAGCCAAGGGGTTATAAACCCAGGTATAACGTAAGTCTCTATCTTGATTAAAGACAAAAATAGGAGAGTTTTTTAAGGCTACCCGAAATCGTTCCTCACTCTGGCGGAGGGCTTCTTCAATGCGTTGGCGTTCAATGGCGTAGCGCATCGAGCGCAGCAATAAGTCGCCTGTAACTTGTCCTTTGACTAAATAATCCTGCGCTCCTGCTTGCATCGCCCGTAATGCCAAGGTTTCATCATCTGTACCAGTCAAAACGATAATCGGAATTGTCTTAGCTTGGCGATAAGCTCGCACAAAGGTGTCTAGTCCTTGGCTATCAGGTAAGGATAGGTCTAATAGAATGATATCAAAGGGTTGACTTGCTAAAAGCTCAAATGCCTCAGAAAGTTGCTCGACTGCTTGTAACTCTACCTTAGTTTTATTTACCTCTTTTAATAACTCTTGGATTAAAAAAACATCCCCAGGATTATCTTCTACTAATAAGACTTTGAGAATTTTACCTGCCATAACCTCTACTCCGGTGGCAGTTTGACAATCGCAAACCAAAAGTTTTCTATAGCTTGTACAATTCTAACGAATTGATCAAAGTCAACGGGCTTAGTTATGTAACAGTTAGCAGCTAAGTTATACGCCTTTAAAATGTCTTCTTCTGCTTGGGAAGTTGTCAAGACAACGACAGGAATACGTTTGAGGTTGTCATCAGTTTTAATTTCGGCTAATACTTCCCGCCCATCTTTTTTAGGTAAATTTAAATCTAGTAGCACTATATCAGGTTGAGGTACTTGAGCATATTGTCCCTGTTTTCGCAGGTATGCTATGGCTTCCACTCCATCTTCAACCACATTGAGGTTAACTGAAATTTGACTATCTTCTAGGGCAATACGTGTTAGTTCGGCATCGCCTGGATTATCTTCTACTAACAAAACCTCAATTACCATAATTTCTGCTGTTATATTGACGATAGTTAACTGGCTGGCTCTGGAATTGAGAAGTGAAACACCGAGCCTTGACCCGGTTGTGACTCAACCCATATACGACCGCCGTGACGTTCTATAATCTTCTTACATATTGCCAGTCCAATGCCAGTACCTGGGTATTTACTTCTAGTATGTAGGCGTTGAAAAATTGCAAAAATCCGGTCAGCATATTGCGGTTCTATACCAATACCATTGTCTTGGACTGAGAATAGCCATTGGGCATTGGGGACTGGGGACTGGGTATTGGATTTTTCTCCCCTGCTCCCCTGCTCCCCTGCTCCCCTGCTCCCCTGCTCCTCTGCTGTGCCTAACTCTCTGGCTACGCTGATATGAATGTGGGGTGGAATGTCTTTGCGGAATTTGATGGCGTTTGCAATCAGGTTTTGAAATACTTGGGTGAGTTGGGTGGGATCTGCTGTTACTGTTGGTAAAGGATCGTGGGTGATGACTGCACCACTATCTTCAATCGCAATTTTCAGGTTGGCGATCGCTGTTGCTAAAATATCAGCAGCATCAACTGACACAAAGGGTTTTCCACGGGTAGTCAGTCGTGAATAGTTCAATAAGTCGTTGATTAAGGTTTGCATCCGTCGCGCCCCATCTACAGCATAGGTGATGAACTGTTGAGCATCAACGTCTAGTTGCGGTTTATATCTCCGTTCTAATAGTTGTAAGTAGCTAGTCACCATCCTTAACGGTTCTTGCAAGTCATGGGATGCAACATAAGCAAAATTTTCTAGTTCCGCGTTAGAACGTGCTAGTTCTTGACTTTGACGGGTTTGTTCTTCTAATAGCTGCGCTTGCGATAACGCTATACCCATTTGGTTGGCTAACTGCTGCAATAAGTCTAACTCAAAGCTTGTCCATTGCCGGGGTGAGGCGCACTGATGGGCGATTAATAAACCCCAGATACCATCTCGATGCAGAATTGGAACTACGAGGTTAGCTTTGACACCAAACTGTTGCAAAAATTCCCGATGGCAATCCTGAATATCTGCCTGTTTAATATCAAAAATTGCGCTGACTCTACCTTGACGATATTTATCTACGTAGTCCTGCTGAAAACAGGGGTCAACAATGTTTTTTCCGAAAACTACAGGCCAGCCAGGAAGTACGGCTTCTTGTTCTACTGTTCCTGAACCATCAGCCCACAGGCGAAAAATCAATACTCTGTCTGCTTGTAAAAGTTTCTGCACTTCTTGGACTGATGCTTGCAGAATTTCTTTAATATCAAGGGTTTCTCGAATTTTGAGGGTAATTTCGGCGAAGAGTTGCGATCGCAAATTTTGTCTTTTCAGTTCTTCTTCTGCTTGCTTGCGCTCAGTAATATCTGTGTGAGAACCTACCATCCTGACTACATTACCGTTTTCATCCCAACGCGCCTGTCCTCGATCTAAAATCCATTTATAGCTACCATCTTTGCACAGTAGGCGATGCTCGGTAATATAAAACGGTGTTTTTCTCTCAAAATGGTCTTGAATTGCTTGCATTACCCAGTCTAAATCATCTGGATGTACACGCTTTGACCATTCCTCTATGTAATTGCTGATTTCGTCCTCGGCATACCCCAAGATTTGTTTCCAACGTGGGGAGAAAAAGACTTCATTTGTTTTTAAGTTCCAATCCCAAATACCATCATTGTTACCTTGTAAAGCTAAATGCCAACGTTCTTCACTTTCTCTGAGTGCGATTTCTGTCTGTCGCCTTGTGGTAATATCTTGAAAATAAACTGATAAACCGTCTTTACCGGGATAGGCGTTAACTGCAAACCATCTGTTCAGGGTTGGATAGCATTCTTCAAATGCGACACTCATCTGTTGGGCGATGGCTCGGTGATACTCTTGCTCAAATAAGGTTCCTATTAATTCGGGAACCGCTTCCCAGATATTTTTGCCTAATAGCTCAGTTTGATTTTTCTGCAATAGCCTTGCTGCTTGACTATTGATATAAGTGAATCGCCACTGTTTATCTAAAGCAAAGAAACCATCGGTAATACTTTCGAGTATATTACGAATGCGATCGCTGACAGCTTCCGATTCTAAGCGTGCTATTTGCTCTTGCTGCATCAGCTTTTCTGTAATCTGAGATACATCTGTCACACTGCGCCGCAATTCCAATTGGTCAATGACCAAGCGACTTAAAGCTACCAGTGCGTCTACTTGTTGTTGACTGAGTTGTTTTGGCTGATGGTCAATAACACAAAGAGTTCCCAACATCTGACCTTGGGGCGTGAGTAATGGCACACCTGCATAAAAACGCACATAGGGATATGATACTACTACTGGATTAGTAGACAGGCGAGCATCTGCTAAAGCATCGGGAACTACGACAACCCCCTGTTTTTCTTGACATAAGTAAGAAAAACCAATACTACGGGGCATTTCTGACACCTCTATCCCCAGTTTCGCCTTAAACCACTGACGATGTTCATCGATGAAATTGACTAAAGCAATGGGTGTACCACAAATAAAAGCAGCCAACCGAGCCAAATTTTCATAAGCTTCTTCAGGTTCAGTGTCTAGAATTTCGTACTCGCGCAACGCTGCAAGTCTCGCTTGTTCCTCTGAATTAAAATCAAATTTCATAAAATTTTTTTAACAATTTTTTAACTCTAGATAAACTAACTATCAGAACTTTGTGATTAAAATTTTTTGATAAAAAATTAGCCTTAGACTAATCACAGTGTAGACAAAATTTAATAAAAAATCATACAACGTAATTTCAATCATGGTAGGGTGTATTAGCGACAGCGTAACGCACCTTTTTCAAGCCTTTCTGACTCTTGGTAGGATATGTTATCCATAATCAAAAAACATCCCCAACTTTTTGACAAAGCCGGGGATATTTCCGCAAAAATATAATGAATTAAGCTGGTGTCAACACAGCCTCTCTGATACGCTCAACTAAATCATGTAAATTACCTGTATTGAGACGATAACTCAGAGGATGAGCAATTAACCGGGCTGTACTTTCATACAGAGTAGTAATTTCAATCAAACCATTTTCGCGTAAAGTCCGCCCAGTCGAGACTAAATCGACAATAGCCTCAGACATCCCCGTAATTGGGCCGAGTTCTACAGAACCGTAAAGTGGTACTATTTCCACAGGTAAATCTAAACTCTGGAAATATTCACTAGCACAGTTGACATATTTAGAAGCAACCCGACTGTGAGGTGGTAAATCTAAAGGTGATTTGTAAGGACTAGAAGCTTTCACAGCTACCGACATCCGACAATAACCAAACCCCAAATCAACTAAATGGGCAACTTGTGGTTGTTTTTCCTTAAGAACATCGTAACCAATAATACCGATTTGTGCCTGACCGTATTCCACATATACAGGCACATCTTGACCTCTAACTAATAAGCCTTTAGCTTTTCCGCTAGCGTCAGTAATTTGTAGTTGGCGATTGCCTGAGTCTAAAAAAGCACTAAAATCTAAACCTACAGATTGTAGGAGGCGGATGCTATGTTTAAGAAGTTCCCCTTTCGGTAAGGCAACAGTTAACATTCTATTTCTTGGTATCCTTGGCTATGGACATTAAATGTCCTGATTTAAGCATAGGACTTACGCAATCATGATGATCAAACTTTTTTGTAGGGTGCGTCAGAATCGATAATTTGGTAAAAATCAACAGATTTCCGACATCTGACGCACCCTACTAATGTGCCAGTTACGTAAGTCCTGAAGCAGTTCAATAATATTGAGAATATCTCTATTGCTTACTCAACAGCATGAGAATTTTATTAGTGGATGATGAAGTAGAACTAACAGACCCTTTAAGCCGTGTTTTGACACGAGAGGGTTATACCCTAGATGCCGCTTATGATGGTACAAGTGGAAGCATCATGGCACAGTCAGGTAGTTACGACTTACTTATTTTAGATTGGATGCTGCCAGGAAAAACAGGGTTAGAGATTTGTCAAGAATTGCGCCAGCAAGGGAAAATTACACCTGTGCTGTTTCTGACGGCTAAAGATACTCTAGATGACAGGGTACAAGGTTTAGATGCTGGTGCAGATGACTATTTAGTTAAACCTTTTGAATTACGGGAGTTATTAGCTAGAGTTCGCGCTTTGTTGCGTCGTTCTGGTTCTCAAAGTTATGAAGCGACAACGACTAGATTAACTGTAGCTGATTTAGAACTAGATTGTGAGAATCAAGTCGCCTACCGTCAAGGGCGAGTCATTGAATTATCGCAGAAAGAAAGCCAGTTGTTACTATACTTTATGGAACATACTGGACATTTACTAACTCATGCTCAAATTATGCAGCATCTCTGGCAAGATGAAGAACAACCCAGCAGTAATGTCATAGCTGCATTAATTCGGTTACTGCGGCGGAAAATTGAAGTAGGTAAGGAAACACCTTTAATTCATACAGTTTACGGTAAAGGCTACCGCTTCGGAACTGCTTCTGTGGAATGAGTGCAGTATTAGCCAGCTTGGTTTGTAGTCAGGACTTTAGTCCTTAATTAATTTTCTCAGGACTAAAGTCCTTACTACGAACTTGTTATAATAAATCACCGTCTCTACAAAAGGTTGATTTGTGTTTTAATTTGATGCTGTAATTGTTCACGCAATTGATGGGCGCGTTGATAAACTGCTTTTCTTCCTTTGCTGACATGATTACAGTCTGTGTTGATGTTGACTGTTGCTACTGGTTGAATAATATAACGCAAGCGAGTTTTCATCGCCCAAACACCCATTGAGGGAAAGAGAATTAACATCAACATCAAAGGTGATAAGGGACAGAATGGTAATTTCAAGAATTTTTGTAATTTTTTCAGGTTAACTGTCCAGGGATGTAAAGATTCGTTACCGATGCAAATGACTGGCAAAATCGGAATATGATAGCGATCGCTCAACTGTAAAAAACTCAGATCAAACTTTTGTAGTTGGTAGCGTTTCCCCCAACCTTTTAACGGCCCTCGTACACCTTCCGGTGCATATAACAAAATCTTACCTTGAGAAATAGCTTGCTCAAAATTACTTAACTCTGCCCGCACAGCCCCTAAAACCTGCGACCATTTAGGAGGTAGCCACCACACTACCCAAGGATGCTCAAATAATGATACTTCTGCTAAAGGTTGTGCTGTCCAACCTCGCGCTTCACCTAATAAATAACCTAAACAGATAAAGTCCCAAGGAAAACACATCCCTGCATGGTTCATTGCCACAATTATCGGCCCTGTTGTGGGTAAGTTCTCGATTTGTTGCAATTCCCCACGAAAATAATACTTCACTATTGGGGCTAAAATTTCTTCACGAAATGCTTTTTGATAGTGAGGGTTAAATTCTTCAATATCGGTTCTCGGTGAACGACAACCCAGGCGCAACCAGCGAATTACAAAAGCTAGATAAAATCCTCCTGGTATTAAAAATAGTAAATATTCTCGCCAATGCCAACCATCAGTATCTGCGTGATAATGTTGCCAATGGCGATTAAATAAAATTAGCCAGCCGGGAGGATACCATAAACAAAACCAGTCAAACCAGTTAAATTTATATTCCTGGTTTGAGGGTTTTTCTTGTTGGGTTTGTATCAGGTTTTGAGAGTTTTGATTAACCACAACTACTGAGTAGATAAGATATCATTTACTATTTGGCTGATATCTTAGCTTGATAAGTTTGTTGTGTGTATCTGGCTGTAGGCGTAAGATTTATTACATGAGAGTTATTCTGTTGGATTTATTTTTTAAACGCAAAGGTACGCGGAGGAAACGCGGAGGGGCGCGGAGGTTTAAGAGTGGCTTTGTGTTTGGTGTTTGTTAAAATTGGGATGCTATGAGTTGAAGTTTATGGGAGTGGTAGGGATGTTATTGGAGTTCAAGCGCATCTATGTTCCACCTGGACAAAAAGTATTGTTACGAGATGTCAGTTGGGAAGAGTTGGAAGCAATTCTTGAAGAGTTGGGAGAACATCGGGCTGCCCGTATTGCTTATGATAGGGGAATATTAGAAATTATGTCTCCTTTGCCAGAACATGAATACGGCAAAGAAATTATTAGCGATTTAGTTAAAGCACTATTAGAAGAATTGGATATTGAGTTTAGATGCTTAGGCTCTACAACTTTTAAAAATCAATTCATGGCTCAAGGAATAGAACCTGATCAGTGTTTTTATATTGCCAATGAATCTAAAATTCGTGGTAAGAAGCGACTAGATTTAACTGTCGATCCTCCGCCAGATTTAGCTTTAGAAATTGATATTACTTCGCGCACACATCCGAATATTTATAAGTCACTACAAGTTCCAGAACTGTGGCGATTTGAAAATGGTAATCTACAAATTAATATTTTGCAGGATGGTGTTTATATTGAGTCTCAAATCAGCTTTAATTTTCCTCAAGTGCCTTTAATAGATGTCATCCCCCAATATCTTGAAGAAAGTAGAATCATCGGCAGAAATGCCACTCTCAAAAATTTTCGGATTTGGGTAAGGCAGCAGATACAATAAATCTAAGATTGGTTAGGAAAGATGACAATTATAGTTTCAGACACTATCACCCTGGAAAATTTTTTAAAACTTCCATACATAGATGAGTCACCAGCATGGGAGTATCTTAACGGTAAGGCAATTCAAAAAACTATGCCAGGTGGAAAAAATAGCCTTTTGCAAAAACGTTTAGTTGGAGTTATTGATACAGCCGGCAGTAATTACGAAGCTTTCCCTGAGTTGCGTTGTACTTGCGGAAATCGTTCAATCGTGCCTGATGTTGCGGTAGTTGCTACTAATCAAATACCATTAGATGAAAATGGCGATATTATTAGCACTGGTATTGATTTTGCACCAGCTTGGATAATTGAAATTCTTTCACCTGACCAAAGTCAGACTAAGGTAACAGGTAATATTCTTCACTGTATGAAACATGGTACTCAACTAGGATGGTTAATAGACCCTAGTGAACGCTCAGTTATAGTTTATCAGTGTAATTGTCTACCAGATTTATTAACTGAATTAGATGTATTACCAGTCCTAGCAGATATGAATTTAACTCTTTCTGTTAATGACATCTTTGCTTGGTTGCAAAGAGTCAAATAATAAATTTCGTTAGCTAAGAGATGCAATTAACTTGACAACTCTTTCTTTCACTTCATCTCTAACACGCCGAAAGGTTTCTATTGACTCTCCTTGTGGGTCGTCTAATTGCCAATCTTCAAATACTTCTCTTAACACCCACGCTTCTGGTAAATTCACACCGCAACCACATAATGAAATTACTATATCGTAATCTTCAGGATTAAAATTATCTAACGATTTAGAATACTGCTGACTAATATCAATACCAACTTCTGACATGACTTCAACGGCAATTTGATCTACTTCATTGATTGCCAAGCCTGAACTTGTAACGGTAATTTTTCCCTCTCCTAATGTTCGTGCAAAACCCTCTGCCATTTGAGAACGACGGGAATTATGCTTGCAGACAAACATCACGTTTTTCATAACTCATCCCTCTAAAGTTCAACAGAGGCGAAAATCACCTCTGTCTAGATATTTCCATCTATGCACAACAAGATTTATTGGCTGTCTTCACTTCTCCTACTGCAACTGTAGCACCCACATTTTTTTCTGGTGCTGTGTCTGCTACTTTTACTACAAAAACCTCCCAACGGTTGCCATCTGGGTCTGTTACCCAAACTTTATCTTGCAAAGCGTAGCAACAATCAGTATTGTCCTCTGTAAATAATGCTAGTCCTGCATCAGTAAAACGTTTGATGGCTGATTTCACTTCTTCGGTACTTTCAACTTGTACACCTAAATGGGACAATGCGCCGCCAGTCTGCACACTGTTAGTGACATTCAGCGTTAGGTTTAAAGCTGGGTTACTCACATCAAATTTGGCGTAGTCAGCTTTATATTTTACAGGCTCTAAGCCAAACATAGCCCGATAAAAGGTCACGGACTTCTCAAGATTAGTCACATTTAAAGCGACATGGGTTTTCATCACTGTCATAATTTTTATCTCGGTACTATTTAAAATATTGATAAGCATCAATATTTATCCTTATCAATATATTGCTAGGATATATTGATATCTGTCAATATAAAAATATGAATTTTCCTCAATCAATGTCTAATTGTTGTAAATCGGTACTTTCAGGCTTTATCAAACCTCAAGAAGCAGTCCAAACAGCAGCCATCTTTAAAGTTTTGGGAGAACCGGCTCGTTTGCAATTGCTGAGTTTTATAGCGAATCAACCAAGCGGTGAAGCCTGTGTATGTGAGTTAACAGAACCGCTTGGACTATCCCAGCCAACAGTTAGCCATCATCTCAAGGTGTTGTATGAGGCTGGTTTGTTGGCAAAAGAACGACGTGGTACTTGGATTTACTATCGCCTTATCCCTGAACAAATTGAAGCTTTGCGTGAGGCTTTGACGTTACCTCGCAAAACTTCTTAATGTCTCTTACTGAAAAGAATTAATACAACGTGGATCTGGCAAACTCGCTTTTTCTGGTTCGCGCGGAAACCAGGGTGCTGTTCTTTTACAAAATTCCACTAGCATTAACATAACTGGGACTTCGATTAAAACGCCTACTACTGTGGCGAGTGCAGCACCAGAATTTAAGCCAAACAGCATAACAGCTGTAGCAATGGCAACTTCAAAATGGTTGCTAGCTCCAATTAATGCGGCGGGTGCAGCGTCTTCATAGGAGAGATTGAGCTTTAATGCTGCCACATAACTAATGAAGAAAATAAAATTAGTTTGAATAAACAGTGGCACAGCAATTAATAAAATGTGTAAGGGATTGTTGACGATTAATTCACCTTTAAAGGCAAATAGCAAGACTAAAGTAATTAGCAAAGCGGTAATGGCAACAGGACTAAGATACTTTAGAAATTGCGCTTCAAACCATTCTCTACCTTTATATTTGAATATCCAGTAACGGCTATAAATCCCAGCAATTAAAGGCAAACCGACATAAATTAACACTGATAAAACTATTGTTTGCCAAGGTACGGTTAAATCATTTGCTGCTAGTAACCACCTGCCCAAAGGTGCGTATAGAAATAGCATGGCCAGAGAGTTAACTGCTACCATGACTAATGTGTGTCCCTGATTACCGTAGGACAAATAACCCCACATCAACACCATCGCTGTACAGGGAGCAATTCCTAGTAAAATTGTGCCAGCAATGTAGGAATTTGCGATCGCAACTTCACTACCTCGAATTAATTCTGTACCAGTAATTAACGGACGAAATAGCCAGCCTAAAAAGAACTGGGCAAAAACTACCATTGTGAATGGTTTAATCAACCAGTTCACCACCAAGGTAAGAATTACAGGCTTGGGGGTGCGGATAGCATTGACAGCTTGGCTAAAGTCAATTTTCACCATGATGGGGTACATCATGAAAAATAGACATACCGCAATCGGAATTGAGACTTGGTAGACGCTGATTGCATCTAGTTTTACCGCTACCTCTGGAAATAACCTCCCTAGAGCGATTCCGGCGAAAATGCACAAGAATACCCACAATGTCAAGTATTTTTCAAAAAAACTGAGATTACTCTTGGTTTGACGATT
Organism: Anabaena sp. CA = ATCC 33047; assembly: GCF_963870205.1. Classification (NCBI taxonomy): domain Bacteria; kingdom Bacillati; phylum Cyanobacteriota; class Cyanophyceae; order Nostocales; family Nostocaceae; genus Anabaena; species Anabaena sp. CA = ATCC 33047. The sequence goes on from NZ_CAWMSA010000013.1 coordinate 17,040, forward strand.
TAGACTCATCGCTTTTACCTTGATACATCGGTTTTTAGTCTCCGTCTCCACCTTTCCAGGCGATCGCTTTACTCGGTTTGGGATTGGGTAACTTCAGTGAAACTACTGCTGCCCCTAGTACAAAAAACATCGATGTCCACAGACAACCTACTAACCCCAACCATTGATAGACCAAACCTGATAAAACCGTTCCAGCCAACCGACCGCCAGAGTTAGCCATATAATAGAAACCAACATTTAGGGCTACTTTGTCATCATCGGTAAATGCCAACACCAGATAAGAGTGAACCGCAGAGTTAAAGGCAAACACCACACCAAAAAGCAGCAGTCCCCCGACAATGGCAATATTAGCGGGTATACCTAATTGTAGAGCTAGAGCGATCGCCGCAGGTACAGATGTGAGAGTAAAAGTCCAAAACTGGATAGTTTTAGATTGTGGTGGACGACCAGAACCAAACCGCCGAAGCAATGTTGGGGCTGATGATTGAATAATGCCATAGCCAATCACCCACAACGCCAAAAAACCACCAACTTGATAAAAAGTCCAACCTAAAACCTCGCGCAAGAACACTGGCAAAGCCACCACAAACCAGACATCCCGCGAACCAAATAAAAAGAATCGCGCCGCCGAAAGAATATTAATTTCTGGACTCTTAGAAAACAGTTGGCTAAACTTAACTTTCTTTTTAATTTTGCCCATCCCTTTCGGCAGCATCAACCCAGTGAACATCAGCAGGAATAAACCAGCAGCCATCACTAACAGGGCATTGACAAAACCAAATCCACCTAACAAAGCACTACCGACAAAAAAACCAACTCCTTTGAGGGCATTTTTAGAACCAGTCAGCACTGCCACCCATTTAAATAAAGAAGACTGGGCATCTTGGGGAACTACCAAGCGAATTGCACTTTTAGAACTCATTTTAGTTAAGTCTTTGGCAATTCCAGAAAATGCCTGAGCCGTCATCACATAAAGCACAGCCAACCACTGCGCCCAGCTAGGGTTGAGATATGCCAGCATCACCAAGGAGAAAATCTGTAACCCGATGCCAGTATAAAGAGTAACCTTTAATCCTAATTGTGAGCCAATCCAACCGCCTAAAAAGTTAGTGACAATACCAAAGACTTCGTAAAACAGGAATAAAGAGGCGATTTGTAAGGGAGTATAGCCAATTTTGTTGAAATAGAGTAACACTAGCATTCTCAGCGCACCATCAGTGATAGTGAACCCCCAATAGGCCAGTGTTACCAGAATATAGTTTTTGAAATTTGCTTTAGAGGCTGTAGTAGTCATGGGGAATGGGGAGTAGAAGCAGGGATGAGGGGGATGAGGGGGATGAGGGAGTGGGGGAAGATGGGGGAGAAGAGGGAAACAAGGGAGAATTGTTTACCCAGTCCCCAGTCCCCAGTCCCCAGTCCC
>NZ_CAWMSA010000013.1:18541-40385 GCF_963870205.1 Anabaena sp. CA = ATCC 33047
CGGGCGAGTTCAACCATGCGGTTGGCATAACCCCATTCGTTGTCATACCAAGCCAGAATTTTTACTTGTGTCTCGTCAACAACCATTGTGGAAAGGGCATCAATAATCGATGAACGAGGATCATCTTTGTAATCAATAGACACCAAAGGACGTTCCTCATAACCCAGGATGCCTTGAAGTTCTCCTTCAGCAGCAGCTTTTAACAGGTTGTTAATTTCTTCTACTGTGGTTGGTCGTACAACCTCAAACACGCAGTCTGTTAAGGAAGCGTTTAGTAGTGGCACTCGGACTGCAATACCGTTGAGTTTACCGTTGAGTTCGGGATAAATTAACCCAATGGCTGTTGCTGATCCAGTTGTAGTAGGAATGAGAGATAAACTTGTCGCCCTGGCGCGGCGCAAATCTTTGTGAGGTGCATCGACAAGTGTTTGAGTATTGGTATTGTCATGGATGGTGGTCACTATCCCATGTTTAATACCTAAACCTTCGTGAATGACTTTCACTACTGGTGCTAAACAGTTCGTGGTACAAGAAGCCGCAGTTAAAAGGTGATGTTTTTCGGGTTCATAGAGATAGTCGTTAACCCCCATGACAATATTTAAGGCTTGTTCCTTCACTGGAGCAGCTACAATTACTTTCTGTACTCCCCGCTTAAAATAAGGCTCAAGGGTTTCAGGTGTGCGAAACTTGCCGGAACATTCCAGCACTAAATCAACACCGAATTCTTCCCAAGCTACATCCCCCGGTTTGCCATACTCACTAAAGCTGAGGGGTGTACCATCAATTACTACCCGTTCACCTTCTGCTTCTACTTCTGGTGTCCAACGTCCATGTACAGAATCAAATTTGAGCAAGTGGGCGGCTGCGACTGCACCACCTTTGATTTCGTTAATATGGACGAATTCTAGTTCTGGCCAGCCCCAGGCGGCTCGTAATGCTAGCCGTCCAATTCTACCAAATCCATTAATACCAACACGAATTGTCATGAGCTTAGATAAATAAATTTCTGAAACTAAAACTGCTTTTGTTTGCGTAACAATTCACTCAGTGTTAGGTCTAACTGCGCTTTACCACCAAATACTGTGCCGGCTTTGCCTTGGTTTAAATGCACATAATCAATTTGATAAGCTTCCTGTGGTAAAGGTACATAACCGACACTGCTAGCAGTCTTTGGTGCTTGCTTAATGTAAAAATCTACAAATTGGTAAACTGAGCTTTTATGTTGGGCTGACCAAGGATTAACGTAGATAAATAAAGGTCGAGAAAGTGGTTGATATTTGGATTTTTCTACAGTTTCTCTAGATGGCAAAATTGCACCTTTACCACTATCTACTGCTAGCACTTTTAGCTTATTTTTATGCTCTTCATAGTAGGCGTAGCCAAAATAGCCTAAAGCATTTGGATCTTTACTAATTCCATCTGCCAAAATTTCATCGTCTTCACTGGCTGTATAGTCATTGCGGCTGGCTTTGGCTTTTCCGGTGACGGCTTCTGTGAAATAGTCAAATGTTCCTGACTGTTTACCAGCACCATATAAATTCAATGGGCGATCTGGCCAAGTTGGGCGGACTTGATTCCAACGGGTGATTTTTCCTTCAGCCGCAGGTTGCCAAATCTTTTTCAGTTCCGCAATTGTGATGTCTTTCGCCCAATCATTCTGAGGATGGACGACAACAGTTAAAGCATCAAAGGCAATGGGTAATTCTATATACCTGACACCGTTTTTATTACAGGCTGCCATCTCTGCCTGAGAAATTGGTCGAGAGGCATTATTTATATCTGTTTTCCCGGCACAGAATTTCTCAAATCCGCCACCTGTACCGGAAAAATTCACCTGTATTTGCACATTATTTTTAGCGTTGGCTTGGAACTCTTTGGCGATCGCCTGGGTAATGGGATACACCGTACTCGAACCATCAACTGTCACTTTTGCCACCTTCTCAGAATTAGCTACTTCCGTAACTTTTGCTGGTTGTTGAGTTTGAGTTGATGAGTTGGATGTGGCTGTACAACTACTTGCTACAGCTAATATCCCAAATGCGAGAGCCAATTTCTTTGCTACTGCGTTCATTGACCTCACCTGGACGGGTGATATAAATTGTATATTTATATCATTTCAAAAAAAATTGATATGTCAAGCCAAGTCAGGCTATATACACAAATATTCATCAAAAAAAGTTGATATATCAGGAAATATTATCACAGGGGCGTGCAGGGAGGGTTTGCCCCAAATGGCGGTAATCTGCTAAATATGCTTCTAATACGGCGAATTGAGGTAAATTCAGGCTGTAATAAATCCAACGTCCTTGTTGACGGGAGTTAACTAAGCCAGCTTCTTTGAGAGTCTTGAGGTGAAAAGACAATTTTGATTGACTCACCCCCAAAGCTTCGCACAAGTCACAGACACACAATTCTCGCTGGCGTAGCAATTCCAATACATTCATCCTAATGGCATCGGAAAGGGCATGAAAGCCAGCAGCAATTAAGTCAGAGGTGTTAGCAGTGGGGGTTTGCATGAGTTAATTCGGTTAACAATATCCTATTGTGAAGCTCATACCAGGGCTTCCGGGCGATAACGAATACCAGCTTGTTTAATGCGATTTAAGGCTTCACCCAAGCGATCGCAATCTGCAATCAAGCTAATACGCACATATCCCTCACCGGCTACCCCGAAAGCGTTACCAGGGGTGACAACAACGCCTGTCTGTTGCAACAAGTTCAATGCAAAATCCGTTGAACCCATACCTACAGGACATTTCACCCACAAATACATCGTAGCTTTGGTTTTAGGAATATCCCAACCCAACTGTCCAAACCCTTCAATTAAGAAATCACGACGGGTGCGGTAGCGTTGCTGGACTTCGTGCAGGTAAATATCAGGCAGTTGTAAGGCTGTCTCGGCGGCAGTTTGCAAGGCGGCGAAAATTCCATAATCCAAGTTGGTTTTTAATGTCCGCAAGCCTTGGATAATATGACGATTACCGACAACAAACCCAATGCGCCAACCAGCCATATTATAGGTTTTAGATAAAGTGTGGAACTCTACACCAATATCTTTTGCCCCAGGAATTTCGAGTAAGCTAGTGGGTTGATAACCATCAAAAGCTAGTTCGGCATAACATAAGTCATGCACTAGAAGAATTTCATATTTTTTAGCAAATGCGACGATTTCCTCAAAAAACTCGCGGGGTGCAGTGGCGGCGGTGGGGTTGCTGGGATAGTTGAAATAGAGTATTTTAGCTTGTCTGGCGACTTCTTCAGGAATGGCGGTTAAATCAATTAACCAATCATTTTCCGGTTTCAAAATCAAGCTGTGGATTTTACCACCAGCAATTACTGGCCCGCGAAAATGGGCAGGATAGGCGGGGGAAGGAACTAATACCACATCGCCAGGGTTAATATAGGCGATCGCTAAATGACTTAATCCTTCTTTAGAACCTAATAGGGGCAAAGCTTCACTATCAGGGTCTAACACTACATCATAGCGACGCTTGTACCAAGTCGTAATCGCACGGCGGAAACTGGCAGTTCCTTCAAACGGGGGATAACCATGATTGCTGGGGTCTTGCAAAGCCTTCATGGCTGCTTCTACCACTGGCTGTGGTGTTGCACCATCAGGGTTTCCCATCCCTAAATCAATTAAATCAATGCCTTGCTCTCTAGCCTTAGCTTTTAGTTCATCGAGACGGGCAAATACATAAGGTGGTAGTTGCTGTATCCGATCTGCTGGGGTAATCCAATCCAAACTCATTCCTCAACCTCGTCAGTTATTCCCCTGGTGGAAACACGATTAACCAAGTCTCTACTATCTGTTGGTGCAGTGGTAGAAACCATCGCCGCCATTAACTGTTCCAACGCAACTTTAAATGGTAGTCGATGAATGTCAGATTCAGGTGCTAACGCGACTTCGGCGGCTGTTTGCAGTTCACCGAGGGTAATATTGCCCAAACCCAAATCTGCTAATTTTTGCGGCAGTCCAATCTCTGCGTAAAACTTTAAGAGTTGTTGTCTAGCTGCGGCTGCTAATTGGTTGCCTTGTACCATTTCTTCTAGACGCAGTTGGACTAAAATCCCGAAAGCGACTTTTTCGCCGTGGATGCTGCTGTGTCCGGCAATGTGAGTTAAACCGTTATGGACTGCATGGGCGGCGACGGTGCGACATTGCGCCCCACCCAAGCCACCAATTACCCCAGCGAGTAAGACAGTAGCATCAACAACTTCTCGCCACATTTCACTCCCTGGCTGTTGTAGGGCTGTGGCTGACTTTTGAAATAAGATATCGCGTAAAACTCGCGCTTGTTGAACTGCGGCAATAATTAAAGTTTGTTCTGAATGACCGCTACTAACTGATGCTTCGTACCATTTAGCGATCGCATCCCCAATACCCGCGACTAATGTATGTGGTGGTGCTGTTTGAATTAAATCATAGTCAAGAATGAGTAAATCAGGACAGCGAGACAACGCCACATCATAGAGAAATGCGCCTTCCTCAGAATAAACATTCGATAACGCCGTCCAAGCCGCACAGGTAGCTGCTGAGGTGGGGATAGTAGCGACTGGTATCTGTAATTGATGGGCTACTAATTTAGCTGTATCTAAGGCTTTACCACCACCAACACCGATAATTAAATCAGCTTTATGTTCTTTGGCTGCTTTTCTCAGAGATTTTAAGCCAACTTCCGAACAATCTGCACCATAAGCAGCTTCAGCCACGTGTAGATTCTGATTTTCTAAAACAGGTTGTAAAATCTGCTGACTGATAGCCAGCGTGTTATTACCTGCCACAATCAAGGGACGACTGCCCAATTTAGCAATTTCTGCGGCGGCGGTGTCCAATATATTAGACCCTCGCATCACTTTTGCCGGGGCGATTGTGAGTGTGAGTATGTTAGTAGAAGTTTGAGTAGACAATGTTTGAGTAGATATTGGATTAGACATATACTCTAGTTTGCCAAAACCTTAATGTTTCTTCATAAAATTAAATTTATAGACATGGGGAATAGCGATCGCTTACTCACCAGTTTTGTCTTGACTGTTGGAGTCATGCGCGGGTATTGCCCATGCCCCAGAAATTCCGAACTATCAAAGTTTTGAATAACTCTATGGTTTTTTAACGATACCACTATCAGAATGCGCTATGAAAGTAAATATTAGCGTGTTTCACAGATATGAGACCGTGTTAGCTGGTGTTACCCGTACATGACACTGTTAAATTTCTGTAGATCACATCTTAATCCAAAATTAACAAATATTGTATATCTAAATACAAAAAAATCATTTTCAAATGTTTTTGCAGTTAGCGTTGATGAAAAACTCAGTATGGACAATCAAACCGAATATATTGCCGCTCTCATCAATTTACACCGTGGACTTAACCGCCAAGGGCCAGGTGATGCAGACTTCTCCCGCCACATACTGAATAATCTTCCGACTTTACCAGCAAAGCCGCGCATTGTGGATCTGGGATGCGGTAGTGGTGCAGGTGCATTGCTGCTGGCTCAATACTATCAAAGCAAGGTCATAGCGGTGGATACCGCCGCGATTTTTATCGAGGAACTCACAGTCCGCGCCCAACAGGCTGGACTTGAGCATCTGATCACCCCAATTCATGCGGACATGGGTAAACTTGATTGGCCAGATGCTTCCGTTGACCTGCTATGGTCGGAGGGTGCTGCATATAACCTAGGATTTGAATATGCTCTGAAACTCTGGCGTTCCCTGCTGGCAAATGATGGTATCGCCGTTGTATCAGAGATGAGTTGGTTTAGTGATCAAGTACCTGAGCCGGCGATCGCATATTGGCAGACAGCCTATCCGATGATCGGTAGTGAGCAGGAAAATATTCGACGGGCGACAACAGCAGGTTTGAGCGTGCTTTCCACTCACAGATTACCTAGTAGTGCTTGGTGGATTAATTACTATGAACCACTGCGCGAAAAAATCAAGCAGATAGAAATTACCCCAGTTACTCAAGCCGTTATTCATGAAATCGAAGAGGAAATAGCACTTTTCGAGAAATTCAGCGATTTTTATGGCTATACTTTCTATATTATGCGACCAACACCGGATACAGTTACGACTTCAAACCTCATTGGCAGTTCTTGAGACTCTGCGGACTGAAGACATGAGGATGATTTAAGACTCGCTCTAGAGAGTTACAAAAGATTTATTTAAATACCAGTCTTTTGGGACGGCAATAGAAACTTAAAGAAGATAAAATATAGTGATAACTTTCAATTAAAAACTTATTTAAGTTACTCAATGTCACCTGATATAAAATAGCATTAGTTTGTTTTTTTCGACATCATAAAATCACATTGCTTCTGTGGTCATATATTATTTTATTATGCTGCGGTTTCCAAAAATATCAATTCATCCCGCATTAATGCAAAGTCAATGATTTTTCTAGCTATGGAAAACCAGGATATTCCGAGCCATCTTGAACATATTTACTTACGTCACAGACTATCCTCAGACTTGCCTGTTCATAATTAGATAGGCAGTTTAAGTCATAAGGGCCTCCAATAAAATAATCACTTTTTAGTTTATTCCTTAAATCAGTACGAATTGTCACAGTACCATCGATTAATGTAGAACTTTTAGTAATAAGACGCTCTGCTGCTAATGTGAGAATATTTAACCCGACAATTCCACCTAAGAGGACTACTAAAGTAGAGCTAATGAAGGAAAAACTTTTAAAATTTATTGGTTTCATGAGTTTATCCTCTGTTATTTAATAACAGCTAGTAAAGTTATGTAGTTGCTACTTTCTATAATTAATTAAATAGGAATGAAAATATTTACACAGCCAAGAGACAGATATTAATATCTACCTATTGATGGTGGTAATTTTAAGAAGGTATTAGGAGAGGGATAAAAGGGGGGATAGGGGGTGAGGTTTGAGAAACTTTGAAGTTAATAAAAATACTTCTCAAACAACCTATTAGACTTATCCGATTTGCGGATAAGCCTAGGAAAAAAGATGGATTAAGCGTCAGCTTTTGGCAATTGAGCAAATTTGTCGGGATATATTTCGATTGCCATACTATTATCCTCACGACTAGCGAGCGATCGCTTCACTTCCCCCAGGTAAACTGGTATAGAAAGCCCTGGTTCTGGGTGGATGATAGTCCGCGCCCGAATCGTTAATTTATCATCTCCTTGTCTACCAGACCGACCGAAAGAATAAAGATTACTTGCAGCTTGAAGTAGTGTAGCTTCTACCTGAGAAGGTGTAATCTGCGGTGATGTGGCAATAACCGCCTGATTTGAACCGTTATCATAAACTAAGGTGTACCTGACTGCACCAGGAATAACAGTCCGACTTAAAGGCACCAGTGACAGTGCAAATAAACCAGCAGTCAGCACCAACATAAAGCCAGTCGTACCTACTAGCCGAAAGCGGATACCCCATTTAAACAGAAAAGCGAGAATTGCCAAGGCAGCAAATACCAGAGTGGCAATACCCGACCATTGAGTATATTGAAGAAAGTCAGCTGTTGTGAGCATACAGATTGGCTACTTAGGTGTTTTGAATCCATAACCGACACACCTATTTTACTGAGTAGCTTGTCCCTATATGACATCACCTTGATTTTTTAGTTAATTCTTGGTAAAAAAAATCCTCTAATTCTTTGTCTACATCTATGGCGTAGCGTAATTCTCTTTCTTTAATATGAGGAAACCATGTCACCCCAAATCTTTTCCGTAAACTGCCCCCTACTTGAGCAGCACGTCTGATATCATTTTGCATATATAAAGCAGTCAAAAAAGCAGACACTCTGGCTTGATCATGGAAATTATTTCTCGTACAACTACTACAAGCTTTTTCAATGGCTTGCGTTAAATTATCCCGATTGACGTTTCCTGATGTTTCTTGAATAAAATCTCTAATCTTGAGTTGAACTTCAGGGTTAGAGAGTAGTTTCACAGATTCTAATAGTAGTGTTTTGACAAAAAGTTTAGGTATCCCCATATTAATACACTATTACTCATACGCAAGTAAGCACCGCTACATATTCTGATAGTTTAGGCGATTTCATCACTTTTGGTAAATAATGATGTCGAAATATACGCCTAACATAACCTAGAATAATTAAATTTTTAATAGAGATATTTATGGCAAGTAATAGAGATATTGCCATTACTTAATATAGAAAGTTTCACCCAGAAATCCATCGGACATTGTTCTATTGAATTGCCTGTTCTAATTTGAATATCTTCAGATAATTGGCACTGTTGAAATTGTCCTTTTTCATCAAACCAGATATTGCCTTGAGCTTTACAGGGAAAATTAGATGTTCCTGAAGCACTAGCAACTTGTAATGTTGTATCTTGTCTGAGAGTACAACTGGCTAAAGAACCATTGCTATAACGATTAATAGTACCTGGTTCACAACTAATAGCAGCTTGGGCAGGTTGAGGTAGAGAAAAACTCACACTAATTAGACTTAATGAAGTTAGCACATAAGCAAACTTGAGAGATGATAGCTTCATAGGAATAGATAGAATTATCCAAGGCAAAAATCCAAAAAAAGTCATCTTTGTTAAGATGACCGTTATGCAGTAAACCTAAAAAGATTTCTACAACTTCCCAACAATCAACAAAAATGGCTAACTCATGTTAGCCAAATTCAAAGCCACAAAATGGAATATAAACATCATTTTATTTCCTAAGATATCTAAATAACCGCAGTATAACCACTGAAATTTCAATATTGGTTATCAATGGGCTATCAAGTTAGTGATTAGTGGAATCTACTACCAGGCTAATCATCATTGTTTATCAATTTTTTATCTAGATTGTAGTGATAGGCAGTGCCACAAATAGCTGCCATCAGTAACCAAGAGATGGTATTCAGTCTAAAGTCAAATAAAGTGATATCAACTGTATTAAATAGCAACCATGCCACAAAAACCACAAGGTAACTGAAAATGATTAATTTATCCTTTGGAACGAGATATTTTGATGGTTGTAACAGTTGGATACCGGCAAAAAATATCCAACCTAGTAACCCGAAAAATAACACAGCACTGGGTAATCCGGTTTCGGCAGATAGCATTAAAAACAAGTTATGAGGATGACCCAAATCAATATTCATCTGCGCTTTATAAAGGGCGGGAAAATTACGTAAACCCCATCCAGTCCAAGGACGTTGTTGAGTTAAATACCAAGCAAACTCCCATTGGGTTTTTCGCATTAAAGCCACTGGTCTATCGGGATATAATTGATCGTTGAGCCTAGCCCAAAAGAACGCCGGAACAATACGACGGAAGACTTGAGCAATTGGTGAGGGTGCAAAAGCGGCTAAAAGTACACTAGCAACTACGGCAGTAACTCCACCGACTAGCAAACGCCAACCTAGATAAACTGCGAATGCTAAACAAGTCAGAATTGCGATCGCCCATCCATTCCTGGAGTTAGTTAAAATCAACGCGGCAAAGTCAGCAATTAAAATGATGGGCAGTAGAGAGTAGGGAGTAGGGCATAAAAATTGACGATTCTTCCTGATACCCAGTCCCCAGTCAAGAGTCCCCAGTCGCCGTTCTAGCAATAAACCTAATCCTAGGGTAAAGACTATTGCTAAGTAAGCAGCAAAGATGTTGGCGTGCATGAAAATGGCAGACATCCGTCCTGGGGGATTTCCTCCGGGTGCGATCGCTACATCTAACAACAAAACCTGTAACTGCCATGACCAGCCCAACCAACACTGCCCAAAGCCTATAATTACAACAGGCACAGCACCAATGACAAATATCCAAGCTATTTGCCTCAATTGAGCAGTAGTTTGGATTAAGCCGCTTAAACCAGCAAAAAATAAGAAAAACGGCAATAAATTAAATAATCCAACGAAAGCGGCTACTTTATCTAGAGCAAAGCTAGCGGATATCAATAATAAAACACTAAACAGCGCAAATCCCCAGTTAATGGGACGGTGGATAATTGTGCGAAATTGACGCAACCAAGTGAATAGTGTTGCAAATCCCAGGCTAACGGCTCCCAAAAGCGGACTTAAGGGAAATATGAGTAGACCGATTTGCAGGCAATTCCAAGGCAATTGTAAATTAGGGTTGGAATGGTAAAAACCTGTCTTCAAGCTAACTCCCAACATTCAGTACGAGTGAGACGAATTTGTGCCAAAGTAAACACCGTAGGAATGATCCGACCGTAATTAGTGGTGATCATTCTCCACCCTAAATCCGCAAAAAACCAAGCCCACATCATCGGCCCCACAAAAGCAAACACACTCCGCACTGCTGTGTATCGAGCAGCATTTAAACTCATACCTCGGCGCGCCATTTGCAATGCTACATAGCTTTGAAATTGTGCTGTTGCAGCTTGAGAACCTTGAACAACAGCTTGTGTAGCTAGTTGATAAGTAGCAAAGTGGATAGCAAATTGACGGGCAATTTGTTGCAGCACAAAGGGTTGAACCACAGAAGTAAACGCCAGTGCGCTACCACCCTTTAATAGTAAGCCCAAGGGATCACGCTGCAATAAAGGCGGTAAAGGTTGTTTAATGTCTGAGTTCACAAGTTGATTTTGTAACTGAACAGTCAATTTTTGCTGTTCCTGTTTTGGTAGTTTTTTCCAAACTTGTCCCAGCAGATACAAAAATACTTCTGCTTCTAAATCAACGGTTGCTAAATCTTGAGAATAAGGAATTTTTAAATACTTACAGACTTGAATGAGTGCTTGACGGTATGTTACTTGTTCTGTGCGTCCCCGTAAGACTGTCACCCCATCTGCCGCTAAAAACCGAAAACGATTTTCTAATGAATCGAGCCAAGCTTGGCGATTTTGACTTTGGATTTCGATAGGTTCAGGTGTGTGAATATAATCTAGGGGATTAAACTTACGACTAAACAAAATTGCTGTTAAGTCTTGCAATTCATCGTCTGTTGCTAGCTCTAAGGCCGTTCTTAGCTCATCCAATTTCCCTTCCTCCCTTCGATACAGATTTTCTGTACCCTATTCTACTAGGGGATTGGGGAGTCAGGGGAAGATGAGGGAGATGAGGGGGATGAGGGGGATGAGGGAGATGTAGCTTGCTTCTCTTTCCCTACGGGACGCTCCGCGAACAGAGACGCTACGCGCTCGCGCAGCGTATCCGTAGGATTCACCCGGAGGGTGGGAGATGAGGGAGCGGAGGAGAAGAACTTTTACCAATGACTAATGACTAATGACTAATGACTAATGACTAATAACTAATAACTATTGACTTATGAATGATGTTGTGGTGATTGGTGCTGGTATGGCAGGTTTAGTCTGCGCCCAGCAGTTAACTCAAGCGGGATATTCGGTGTTAATTGTGGAAAAGTCCCGTGGTTTAGGTGGACGAGTGGCGACACGACGCTTGTATGAAACTTCAGCAGATCATGGTGCTTGTTATCTGAAACCGCAAGGTGAATTACTCACCAGATTTGTGAATTTGTTGTCTGAAAACAAAATTTTAGAAGTTTGGACAGATACAGTTTATCAGTTCACTCCAGATACAGGTTTATCTGCACCCCCAAACCGCACTCCTCGCTATGTTGCACCTGCGGGGATGAGTGCGATCGCTAAATTTCTCGCCCAAAATTTAAATATTTTGCTGAATCAGCGAGTGACAGCTATTAACCTCACTCCTGAACACACTTGGCGGCTTACCCTAGAAGCCAGCAATGAGGAACTGACTGCAAAAGCTTTAGTGATAGCGATTCCCGCACCACAAGCTTTGATGCTGTTGCAACCATTAGGTGTAGGTGTCTTGGGTAGCGAGTTTCTGGAACATTTGAAGTCTGTGGAATTTTATCCCTGTATTAGTGTGATGAGTGGCTATCCCACAACATCACAGCCCCTACCAGACTGGAAAGCTATCAGCTTTATCGATGATCCTGTTTTGGGATGGATTGGTTTAGACAGTAGTAAGCGTCATCTATCTCAACAGCCTGTATTTGTGGTGCAAAGTAGTGCTAATTTCGCGCAACTCCATCTAGAAACATCGGATTTACAGCCTTTAGGACAGCAGATGGTGCAGTATGCTGCCCAAATTTTAGCACTGCCTTGGCTGAATGCCCCTGAGTGGATACAAGTACATCGTTGGCGTTATGCTTTCCCTCGCCTTCCTTGGCTAGAAACTGTGTTATCTGCCCAAGCTTCCCTTCCTCTAGTTTGCTGTGGAGATTGGTGTGGCGGCAATCTGGTAGAAGGGGCAATGTTATCTGGACTAGCTGCATCTCAAGAAATTAACAATAATTTAGACCAGCTACTTTTACCAGATATAAACTTTTTCAAAGTTCTGACTAAATAATTACATCTATCTTTAGACTGGTTATTCTATCTAGTAAGTCTCTTGTTTGTGGCTTACTAATTTTTTTTACAAAATTGAAATATTCCTCAACCAATAAATGCCCAATTCCAGCTTTATTTCGGGTATGTTTATCTGAGTTTTCATAAGCAATTTTAACAATCATGGTAGTGTTACTTTCTTTGGTGCTTAATTATCATTAATCTTTTTTATATATTTTTACATTGATCCCTCAAGATAAATGATGAGTTTTGTGTAGTTTTTACTCAAAAAGACTTCAATTTGAAAAAAGTAAAATATAAATGTAAAGCAACAGTTTTTCCAGAGGCGATTGAGGATTATTTCAACTTCTACACTGCCAATCAGTCTCAAATACCAGCAAATCTCTAGCAGCAGATACGTGGTATTCTACCTACATAAAAAGTTGGGTTACTGTCGGAGCGTATAAATTGAGGTAACTGCTCAGTGGCTACTAAGAAAAAGTTGCCATTGATCGAGTTGATTCTCTAGACAATTGGTCAGTAAATAAAAAAGGAGTTAAAAATTTATGAGAACAGTAGTTAATTTAACACAGCAATCAGTCCTTGGGGAGATTGAAAATGTTTTAGACACATATCCATATCATCCTTATCAACAAGCTTTTGCTCTTCCTGATTTGCGCCAAGAGCTAATTACTTTTGTCCTCAGCCGAATACCAAGCTTTTACAGTCCAGTATTAGAGGAGCAACCAACACTACAAAACTGTGAACAAGAAAGTCAACTTATTCACAAGTTACCTCGGAGTCCATTAGAGCAACAGCTACACTTACAACGGTTGATTCATCAAGGTATTTATTCTATCTTCCAAGAAAAGTCAGAGTGGATTAGTCATCACCTTTGCCAATCAGTTGTAGCAGCTTGTGAGCCATCTCATTGGTTTGGTTAATACGCCTAAAAAAATCTTTGGGATAGGATGCAAAATTTAACTTTCTGTTACAGGGTAATAGCATCTACAGTATTTTTAGATAAGCTCTTGCCAAGAATCAATTCAGTATACAATTCATGGCAAGGGCTTATGAAAAAGTATAAGATGATAGCTGATTTAGGTAGATGCGATCGCTCATTTAATACCTGACACACATCTTGCACCTTTTCCTTGATGATAATTTTTGTAGGGTGGGCATTTGCTTGCAAGTTGTTCAAACCCTTAGTTTTAGGTTGTTGGCAATGCCCACCTTACGCTTATTGAGAATGGTGCAAGATATAACCTGATGTACATAAAAATTATCGCCTGATTCTACATTGAATATATCTGAAGTTACAAATTAGGCGATATTTGATCATGAGCTACTCTCTACATTGAAACACATGGAAGATGAAACTACTTACCTTAGCTGTTGACGTTCTTCCTCTAGAAAGAATGGTTCAAAGGAGTCAGATACAGAACGTTCTTGTTCTTCATACTCTGGTTGAATCATATCAAAAACGTAGATAAGTTCACCACGAGCTTGATCTGGTGTTCTCCCCCAAGCAGGACAGGTTGATACAAATGGTAGATGGGTAACAAATGTGCCATTCTCGTCGGAACGGTTCAAATTGGTGTAGTCTTGCTGCGGCTTCATAGAGCTTGTGTGAGGTTGGAATTACATCTTCAGTGTATAAGCAAAATCCCACAAATAGGAAAATTCAGGTGCGATTTATTCTCGGCGAAATCGCCCTGTGGCAATTAATATCAAGGCCATATCATGACCAGAAATATAAATTACCAAGATTCTATCTGCAAAAATCTGAAGCTTGTTAATAGAGAAATCCTCAATTACTCTTGGGTGATTGTGCGTCTACTTCCTGATATGCAACGTGTAACTGTTGCTAGCTTCCGCAGTCGCTCTTATGCAGAAACTTATTTACGAAGTTTACGTCAACTTTTCCCTGATGCTTACTTTGTGGTGGTTTTTGATTGTGAATACGAAGAAGCTGTAATTTAACTTATGTGAAGCGATCGCTTGATAAACAATTATCCTCACTTGCACACAACTCGCTACCACAGGCGATCGCTCAATAACTGCACCATACTCATCTCTAAAAGTCAAAGTTTCCTGACCTGGCTGATTTTATGTCTTACGGTAGATGACACATTGTATAAAACAACAGCTAGTGTTAGCTATCTGCTACAGCTGACAACCTTCTCAGCAACTAACCACAGATGCTCGACAGTATACTTCTTAAAAACTGAAGTTCGTTCAGCACTACAAGAACCTTTAACTTCTACAGTTTTTGTGTTATCTTTGACGATTTTAGCTTGGTAAGTACACAGAGAACCAGAGCTTTTTTCAACAGTTAATTCTCCTAAAATCGTATTGTTGTCTAAGCTTTGTTCGAGAATTTTTCCTGAAACTTTGTATTTAAACCAATCCCAACCATGATCAAGGATTAAATCTCTTTCTAAAACTTGAATTGCAGATGGCAAAATTCCCCATCCTCGATAAACTTGATTGAGACAATTGATGTCACCAGTCCGTGTCAAAATTGATCTGAATGAATCTTCATCCAGTAGCCCGTAATATCTGCCTTCTGGTAAATCTATCGCTGTAGGTGCAAATCGATGCCCTCCAAAATGGCTAGATTTCCAAATGCGAACATTTTCTAAATTTAAACTCACAATATTCGCAGCAGCATGAAAATAAAAAGGATTACCGTATCTAGCACAACACTTGTCATGACTACCGTGGGTACATACCAAAATATCTCTAGTCACACTGGTTTCTAATTCATAACCAGGCATTTTTCGGCACAACCATTTTTTTACAACTCCTGCTACCTGTTCTATATGCGGTAGCTTAAACTCGTATTTATTATATTCACGACTTAACCCTTCTTGTTTTTGATAAATCAATAGGGTTGTGTAATCTACTTTATTTGTTAAATCATTAGCAATTAACAGAAATCTAATTGGTAGTTTAGATTGATTTACTTCCTCTACCAAAATCTGTAAATTTTTTGGTACCCACTTAGAATTAAAAGCATTTGATACCCAAGGTAGAGGACATTCCACCAGAATATAAGTTTGGTAATCAGTCGCGCTACCAATAACTTCTTCTCCTATTTGGCGTGTATAGTCGGAACAAAAAAAATTACTCATTTTTCTGTTAGTTGAATGATTTTATAGACAATATTTCTCAAAAATGCAAATTGTATTCCAAGTTACAATTCTTTCATCTCACAAAGGTAAAAACGCATAATTGGCATTTACTGGTTAAACCCAGGTAGGCACTTTATAGCATTCTTTTCCAAAAAATTCTTCTCTATTAAGAAAAATTCTAGAAGAGGAGGAGAAATTTTTTGAGGTAGTATCGGAGAACACATAGTCCAAAATGAAGTTGTGAAACCGTAACACCTAAATAAATTAGATGAAATTCTGACTATAGATAGTAGCCAATACAGTATTTCTAATTAATTGCTTGTTCTTAAAAGTTTGGATAGCAAGAGATATTGTGTCAACTATCTGTATGAAAAAATTACCATTATTGTCCTTCAACAACAGTAAAGATAATGATAGTAACTTTTGAACAAGAAAATACTCTTGATATTGTGCTTGGCTATTAATTAAAAATGCTGTGATTAGCAAACTCAGTTGTAACTTTTTTTTCATTCCAGTGCAGTGAGTTTGTCTGGTGGATAGAAGTTGCAAAAATTCGCAACTTTTTGAGAAAAAACTTAATTTCCTGGTATGAAGGTATGTTTAAAAACATCCTATCCTCAATGAATAGATATTTCATCCGCCAAATTCTTACTTAAAGTATGATTTCTTGTTCATGCTTTCAGTGTCTCAATTACAGGTTAGAGAAAAGCGGAGAAACTGAACAAATGGGTTATAGCTTCTGCCAGCTTATTTTTACTTGTGCAAATCAGAGGACTTTTGAGACATCTATCTTTGAATGTAACTGAAGTTTGTCATTAATGCAAGTTTTTTTTAATATGCAGACTAAAATTTTATGGAATACGACTGCTAAATCCCAGCCATCTCAAGACCTACAGCCTTTTGCATCGAAATTAATCTATGATATTCATTGTCAAAAGCTAGACTTTTATTAAGAATAATTATCAATAAACAGAGAAGCTATAGGTAGTTCCCTTTCAATTGTGATGCTGAAGCACAAAACCATTTAATTTAAAATCAATGCCGAAGCTTTATGATAATTTTTTGAGAAATAAATTTATGGGAGTTATCTTAGCCCTAGATTTTGGCGGAACTAAACTAGCCGCAGCAGTAGTTAAACCTGGATCTAGAGAATGGTTAGGTTATCAACGTCAGCTTTCCCCAGTTGATGGAGATGCTAACACAGACTTAGAAATTATGCGATCGCTCATTCATTCCCTGCTGCAAGATACCACTCCCTCAGCCATAGGAGTCAGTTTTGGCGGCCCTGTAGATGCTATTACTGGCACTGTCAGATTATCTCATCACGTTCCAGGCTGGGAAAACATCCCCCTCAAAGACTTACTAGAAAAAGAGTTTGGCGTACCTACCAATGTAGACAACGATGCCAATGTTGCAGCTTTGGGAGAATACAGTTTTGGTGCAGGACAGGGATATGATAGCCTGTTTTACATTACCATTAGCACTGGTGTAGGTGGTGGTTGGATACTCAACGGTAAACCCTGGCGGGGTGCAGCAGGTATGGCGGGTGAAATTGGACATATAGTTGTCGATCCCACTGGCCCTGTATGCTTGTGTGGTAAACGGGGATGCGTAGAACGTTTAGCATCTGGGCCTTACATGGCGCAAAACGCCAAAGAGATTTTAGCCAACCAAGCACCTCAAAGCGGAGAAATACTGAGAAACTTGGTAGACAATAATCTAAAATTATTAACAGGTCAGATAATTAGTGAAGCAGCCAGCAAAGGAGACAACATAGCTCAAACTGTGTTGCAAAAGTCTGCTTGGGCTTTAGGTGTGGGAGTTGGCAATGTTGCTAATTTGATTAATCCACAGCGTTTTATTTTAGGTGGTAGTGTCACCAAAGCAGGTGATAACTGGTGGACTGTACTACAGAAGACAGCCAGAGAAACTGCTTTACCAGAAGTGATATTTGAAATTGTACCAGCAGCATTAGGCAATGATGCGCCATTATGGGGTGCTGTAGCCTTAGCTGAAACACTACTAACTCAAACAGGACTAACGCAACTGTCATAAACATTTTAATTGCTTGTAGTAGGGGCGGGTTCACCAAAATCCCTGTTAATAATTGATGATATCTGTAAACCCGCCCCTACTTTAGTCCTCAACTATCTGTGAGACACTACACCCACAAAATCAAAACTGAAAGTCCTACCACTAACTTATATAGCAGAAGATTTATTTTCTGAGACTTGAATAAAAGACTCAAATTCACCTTGGGGTGTCCATTGTACCGCCCCATCTTGCGCTGTCAGAAATAACTTGGTTGAAGTTTTGCTGAGTTCCGCCAAGGTATTAGAGTCTAAATTACCATAACCAGCGATCGCCACCTGTGGTTGAAGCGAGATAACTAAATCTTTTAAAGACTCAGAATTACACCATAATACCTGGGGATTAGGCCAACCACCAGTTTTCATAATTCTTTCTACCTCTTTAGCTTTCACATTCCCCACTAATAACCAAGTTTGTCCAAAAACCTGCAATTGTAAAATCGGTTGTTCATTAATTAATTGTGCAACTGTAGAACCTGTATTGATAGGTTGTCCCACAGGCAACATTTGATAAAATCCCTTATCCTTTTGTAAAACTTGTGTAATTGCTTGATTAGTAATAGGATTGTCTTTGTTTATGGCATAAGCATAGAAATTTTTAATCGGCAAATTTTGTAAAACTTCCAACCAAGCATCACTATTATTTCTTTGAAAGTCAGTAGCAATTCCCCAATCTATATGATTAATACCTTGTTGTTGTAAAAATGGTAGAATTGTGAAGCGTCCAGTACCCTCATCACCACTATTAATTAAAGTGACTTTACCTTGATCTTGAATAACTATAACAGGCTCGGCACCAGCTTCTAGCAAAGTTATCCTCGTTAATGTATTTGTAGAATGCCAAGCCGGAAATAAGACTAAACCAACCGTCATTAAAGTGGCAAATACCCATCGTTTCTGCCACCAGCCTATAAAGCAGACTAATAAAATTAGTGTATAAGCTGTTAATAATTGCCAAAGAGATAAACTACCTACAGCCACTGAACTGCTTGGCAGTTGGTTACAGAATTCTACTAATTTAATCAGGCAATATGTAGGCAGATGTAAAACACTAGCTACAGCACTGCCAGTTTCTGATGAAATTAAACTAATTACAGCACTGACCATACCACCAATACTAATTATAGAAATGAATGGAGTAGTCAGGACATTTAGTGGTAAAGAATAAACTGCAACAACACTAAAATTATATAAAATTATCGGTAAAGTCCAAATTGTAGCGGCTAAGGGAACGGCAATCAAAGAAGCGATCGCAGGTGGTAGCCAACCCAATTGATTAATAATTGCTGGTGAACTCACCACTAACCCCAGCGTCGCTAAAAAACTCAACTGAAAACCTAAATCCCAAATCCACAAAGGATTAAATAACAATAATAAAGTAGCAGCTAATAACAGCGAACCTAACTGTTTTACCTTCCTATTTAACGCCAAACCCAGCAAAGCCGCAAAACCCATAATTACAGCCCTGAGAACAGCAGCTTGAAACCCTGTTAAAAACAGGAAAATAATTAAAGCTAGTGAACCAAGGCTAACTTGTATAGCTTTGCTTGCACGCTTTGTCAGTTGCAAAATTACACTCAAAATCAGCGAAGTTTGAAAACCGGAAGCCGCCAAAGCATGGGCTAAACCAGCTTTAACAAACATATCGCGGATGTCGTAGGGTAAATCAACAGCTTTGCTACCTAAAACCATTGCACTGACAAGAGAACCTTCGGGAACATCCAAACCACGAACTTGCGATCGCACAATTCGCTCCCGAACTTGCCACCATCCCCATTGACGATTCTCATCTACAATATTGATTTGCCGCCCCATCAAACCAGCAAACGCGCCCTCTTGCTTTAAAAACTTCTGAAAGTCAAACCCACCAGGATTAGATGCACCTTTTGGTTTGTACAACATCCCAGTGATTTCAATAGTTTCTCCAGGATATAACCCAGTAGCCTGAAGTAATGGCACTGTCACATATAACTTGCCCGTGACTCCTTTTTGAGTTTCTTCCGTATCTTTTTCGTTTTTGATTTGACCTAGCTGAGATGCTTCCAACCAAAATTGTCCTCGTTGACTCCGAGTCACACGCGGACTACTCATTATTTCGCCACGCACAATCACCAATTGTTCTTGACTATTGCTATTTGCTGGTGGCACAAATTGACTAATATCTGTTTCGCCTACTGCCGGCACTCGCCATTGCAAATAAAAACTAGCTAACAGCCCTATCAAACCAGCTATTAAGCAGATTCGCGCATGAGGGATAAATTGCCAAAAGTTAGCTGTTACCTGAACCCTACCCTTACCCGCTTCAGATGACTGTGCAAGTTTTCTTACCTTGGTATATCGGCTTCCAGAAAGCACTGCACCCACGATTCCCAACAGCAAAACCCACACCCCACCCCCAGGAACAGCCGTCAATAACAGTCCTAAAATATAGGCAATACAGATAATCACACCAGCACTCTGAAACATATCAGCCCAACACCCTCTTGTAGAGACGCGATAAATCACGTCTTGTTGACTACACCAATAAACCTTAACTCAACCCTATTGGGGTTTCATCATAGTGCAATCCGTGAATACAAACAAAGCCCGCGATCGCGGGCTTTACCTTATAAAATCTAACTCCAACAAAGTTAAAGATTTAATCGTATTTGTTTAGAGTTGCCGTAACTCCTCTATAAAGAGATACCCAAGTTGAATCCTAAGACAGCATGGAGCAATAAAACACCGAGTGTCACACTACCCAAATAAGCATGAGCAGCCCGTAAAGCTTTTTTATTCCCAGCAAAACCACTCAAAGAAATCACACCATTAATTAACAAAAGTAATAGTACGAGTGAACCAGTCCAAAAGTGAGGACTTTCAAACAGTGGTTGATGCTGCATCACTAAAGATAAAACTCCGCCAGTATAACCACCAGCCAGGAAGATAAACAGCCAAGGTGCTAATTGACGATGCGCCATCCGACTTTTCAAAGCAGCATCTTTATCTTTTTCCTCAAGTAATTTTCCTCTCCAACCAGTCACCCCCACAAAACTACCCACCACAAAAATCACAATCCCCATCATCAAAGGATGCCCCCAATGCACAATCGGCTCAGGAACTCCTAGAGAACGAAACCAAGCCGCGATGGGTTCTAGCACCTCACTCCAATTCACCATAACTCCAGCACCATCAATATTTGTTAGCTAAATTACAGATAACCCTCTTTCCATGAATGAGGGTTAAGAAATCTTATTAAGTTTTAACAAATATGAAGCACCAGTTTCTACTATGCTACTCAGGCATTTTTCAACAACGGGAAACCCAACTTCTCCCGTTGCTCAACATATAAATGAGCCACCTTCCGAGCCAAATGCCGAATCCTAGCAATATAGCGAGTTCTCTCCGTTACAGAAATCACGCCTCTAGCATCTAGTAAGTTAAATGTGTGGGAACACTTCATTACGTAATCTAGGCTAGGTAAAACCAAACCCTTCTCCGTTAACTGCGTAGCTTCCTGCTCATACAAATTAAACAAAGTCAGCAGTAACTCAGGATTCGACGCTTCAAAGTTATAAGTACACTGCTCAATTTCACCCTGGAGATGGACATCACCATAGGTAATGTTATCCGTCCAATCAATTTTAGTAATAGCCTCCACTTCCTGGAGATACATCGCCAATCGCTCTAAACCATAAGTAATCTCAATGGATACCGGACGGCAATCAATACCCCCACATTGTTGGAAATAGGTAAATTGAGTAATTTCCATCCCATCTAACCAAACTTCCCAACCAGTACCCCAAGCACCCACCGTTGCATCTTCCCAGTTATCTTCCACAAACCGAATATCATGGTCTTCTGGACGAATACCCAAAGCCCTCAAGGAATCAAGATAAATTTCCTGAATGTTATCTGGTGAAGGCTTAATCAAAACCTGGTACTGATAATAATGCTGGAAGCGATTAGGATTTTCACCATAACGTCCATCCGTAGGACGACGACAGGGTTCAACATAAGCAACCGCCCAAGGTTCAGGCCCCAAAGCCCTTAAAAAAGTGTGAGGATTTTTCGTCCCTGCGCCCTTCTCCATGTCATAAGGCTGGGCAATCAAACAACCGCGTTGACCGCCAGGTCTCTCTGAAAGAGACTCGCTCCAAAACTGATGCAGTGTAGCTATTACCGACTGAAAATTCACGCTCTACCCTCCTTACTCAGCACAGTGCATACACCATTGTTGCCTAGAAAGCCCTACTGTGGCGAATTTGAAGGGGCAGAAAAAAGAGCCGAAAAAAATTTCTGGGAAAGAGTTGACAATCCAGGTGTGGTTAGCTATATTGAATAAGTGCCGATGAGACGAGCGCAGC
>NZ_CAWMSA010000014.1:0-1004 GCF_963870205.1 Anabaena sp. CA = ATCC 33047
TCGATACTGGTAATTAAGCAACATAATTAAGCTACAACTACCTTCATAAAACGAGTGGGACGGTTAAGTTTTTAGTCTACAGTGCGCTCATCAATATATTCACGATGATTTACATATCCTTTAACATAGTCACCAACACGGGCATCAAACTCTACAGTGTCTCCAGGTTTTAAGTCTAGGGATTGAATTGTTTTGCCAACAGTGAACCAGATATGGTCTGTGACTTGCTTATCAGTATCTACGAGACACACATCTTTAAGCAGTATTGTTGGTTCTGGATATCCGTGATAGTTGGTCTTTTTGCCGAACCGTTCAACGGTACCTCTGAACCTCATTCTTTTCTCATTAAGGGTTTTAAGCTCTTTACGCATCTTATTAGCTAGGCAACGCTATTATTTTAATATACACTGAATATGACGCAATCAATATAAAGTTTGTGAAAAATGATTTTGTCTCAAAGGGAAGGTCTATCAGTGACCTTAAAGCTCATCTCGTCTTGACAACAAAATATCGTCGCCAGGCTATTACAGGCGAGATGTTACAGCGATTGCACATTATCCTTGAAGATTTGTTGGTTAAATGGGAATGCAAGCTTGTAGAGTTTAGTGGTGAATCAGACCACGTACATCTGCTGTTTCAGTACCACCCCGACTTACAATTAAGTACATTGGTGGGCAACATTAAATCCACAACTTCCCGTAGGCTCAGACAAGAGTTTTCAGACCATTTAAGTCGCTTCTACACCAAAGATGTTTTTTGGAATGGTTCATATTTTATTGCTAGTTGTGGAGGAGTGACCATCTCAACTTTGAAGCAGTACATTCAAGCGCAAGAAAAACCTGAAATTGGCGATTCCTCATCGACTCCCTGCCCTATCAATCCTGCGGATTGAATTGGTTGTGAGTCAATTCGTCATCGCCCAAAAATTCATCTCATCACTCCTGCTTCTCTACGAGACGCTGCGCGAACGCAGTGAGTGAGAGGCTTCTTTTTGTTTAAGCTAA
>NZ_CAWMSA010000015.1:0-23207 GCF_963870205.1 Anabaena sp. CA = ATCC 33047
GTCGCCGCCCAAAAATTCATCTCGTCGCCTCTTCGGGTAGGCGAGAGGCTTCTTTTTGATTCAGCTAAACTTTCAAGAGATGAGGCAGCAGGTGAGTGGAGGAAGTTGCGGAAGGCAGGGGAGATTTTTCCCCAAAATTCTTTAATTTTGCAAAAGAGAATTGTGCAGGAGAGAATTTTGAATTGATTTTTCCCCAGTTCCCAACCCGCAAACAGAAGTTTTTTACCAAAGCGATCGCACAATCACTGCCAAATGTAACAGTTTGCAACGTATAATGAGAACGACAAAACGATGAAGAAATATTGAAGAATAGTAGGTTTAAATGCGAGTAGCGATCGCGGGCGCTGGTCTAGCAGGACTTTCCTGCGCGAAATATCTCACGGACGCAGGTCACACTCCCATTGTCTTAGAGCGTCGGGACGTATTGGGTGGCCTAGTAGCGGCGTGGCAAGACTCTGACGGCGACTGGTATGAAACTGGGTTACACGCCTTTTTTGGGGCATACCCAAATATGCTCCAGTTGCTCAAAGAGTTGGGCATTGAGGACAGACTCCAGTGGAAAGAGCATACACTGATTTTTAATCAACCAGAGAAACCAGGAACATATTCACGATTTGATGTTCCAGATATTCCTGCTCCTTTCAACATCATTGCGTCGATTCTTCGCAATAACGATATGTTGACCTGGGAGCAGAAAATCCGCTTCGCCGTCGGCCTCTTTCCAGCAGTGGTCAGAGGTCAGAAGTATGTCGAAGAAATGGACAAGTACAGCTTCTTAGAGTGGTTAGAAAGGCAAGGTGTAGGTGAGCGCGTCACCAGTGACGTGTTTATCGCAGCTTGTAAAGCACTAACCTTTATCAATCCTGATGAAGTGTCATCAACCATTCTTTTAACTGCCTTAAATCGCTTTTTGCAAGAAAGGTATGGTTCAAAGATTGCCTTTTTGGATGGTTCGCCCACAGAAAGACTCTGCCAACCCATCGTAGATTACATCACAGAACGAGGTGGAGAAGTCAGGCTCAACGCCCCCCTCAAAGAAATTTTGCTGAACCCGGATGGTACAGTAAAAGGGTTCTTGCTGCGTGGGTTAAATGGAGAGCCAGATGAAGTGTTAACAGCAGACTGTTACGTGTCCGCTATGTCAGTAGACCCGTTAAAAGTCATGTTGCCCGAACCTTGGAAGCAAATGGAGTATTTCCAAAAGCTAGAAGGTTTAGAAGGTGTACCAGTTATTAACCTGCATCTATGGTTTGATCGGAAATTAACAGACATTGATCATCTGTTATTTTCGCGATCGCCCCTCCTCAGCGTTTATGCTGATATGAGTAATACCTGCCGTGGATATGCTGACCCCAATCGCTCCATGCTGGAATTAGTTCTCGCACCTGCCAAAGATTGGATTAGCAAATCTGACGAGGAAATCGTGGCAGCAACTATGACTGAATTGGAAAAACTCTTTCCTGATCACTTTGGCGGAGAAAATCCCGCCAAATTGCTGAAATCTCATGTCGTAAAAACGCCGCGTTCAGTTTACACAGCGACTCCTGGTCGTCAAAAGTATCGTCCTGATCAAAAAACTCCCATAACCAACTTCTTTCTGTCTGGGAGTTACACCATGCAACGCTATTTAGGCAGTATGGAAGGGGCTGTACTTTCTGGTAAGCTAACAGCGCAGGCCATCTGCGAATCTCTGCCAATGGCAAATGCCTCAAACCTGCAAACGCTAACCCGACCGCCTGCAACGAATGCTGCAACTGCCTGATTCCCCCCCGCGCATGAAAACGCTGGTCTCCGTAGATGAGTCCTATAAACTTTGTCGGCAACTCACCGCCAAGTATGCCAAAACTTTTTACTTGGGTACTTTGTTGATGAGTCCGGCAAAACGCCAAGCCATCTGGGCAATTTATGCTTGGTGTCGCCGTACAGATGAATTAGTAGACGGCCCCGCAGCTGCCATTACTACACCAGAAACCCTAGACCGATGGGAACAGCATCTGGAATCACTTTTTGCGGGTCGTCCCCAAGAAAACTATGACGTAGCTTTGGTAGATACACTCCAACGCTTTCCCCTAGACATTCAGCCCTTTCGGGATATGATCGCCGGGCAGCGTATGGACTTATACCGTAGTCGCTATGAAACCTTTGAGGAGTTATACCTCTACTGTTATCGTGTTGCTGGCACAGTTGGCTTGATGTCAACATCTGTCATGGAAATAGACACCAATGCCAACACAGCACCGTGGCAACAGCATAAACCACCATATATTCCCACAGAAGAAGCGATCGCCCTCGGCATTGCCAATCAACTCACAAACATTCTGCGAGATGTGGGAGAAGATGCCCGACGCGGACGCATCTACATTCCTTTAGAAGACTTGGCACGGTTTAACTACAGCGAACAAGACTTTTTTAACGGTGTCGTAGATGAACGTTGGCGGGCATTGATGCGCTTCCAAATTGACAGAGCGAGGCAATTCTACATCAAAGCCGAAAAGGGTATTACTTATCTTGCACCTGATGCTCGCTGGCCAGTGTGGGCAGCATCCATGCTGTACGGACAGATATTAGATGCAATTGAACGCAATGATTACAACGTTTTTGATCAACGTGCCTTTGTCCCCCAATGGCAAAAGTTACGCACCCTGCCCATAGCTTGGATGCGATCGCAAGTCCTATAAATGTTAGTCAATAGTCCAAAGTCAATAGTCCATAGGCACAAACTAATGACTACTGACTACTGACTACTGACTAAATCATCATTGCCTGTTGACACTGGAAAAAAGAACTGCTAACATAAGTATTTGTAACCGTGGAGAGGTGGCTGAGTGGTCGAAAGCGGCAGATTGCTAATCTGTTGATGGACTCGTAAGACCCATCCGAGGGTTCGAATCCCTCCCTCTCCGTTTTCCAGAACGGAGTTAAAACCAAAACTCTGTATTGTAAAAAAATATTAATGTAAATGTATTTTCCTCTACATCCAAAGGTAGATGTTATTATTTAACCTTTGGAGTCTTGATTAGATCGAGCTAGCCTAGAAATCTAGTTTCAATCTCACTTTCAAGCTCCCACATATCGGAGGAGTGAAAGTCACCATGCCCAGAATTAGTGCTGCCCTTGCCCTGAGTTTGACTACTATAGCAACTGGGTTTTTTATGGCAGCTTGTACCACAACCAACACTACTGATAATACAGCAAGCAATCCCACAGCCACCCCAGCCACCAACACCACAGCTAGTAGTGGCGCAGGATTAAAGATAGGCTCTCTACTGCCAACCACAGGTGATTTAGCATCCATCGGACAACAAATGGCTCCAGCTGTTCCCTTATTAGTGGAAACAGTCAACGCTTGCGGTGGAGTGAATGGTCAACCTGTTACCCTAGTGGCTGTAGACGACCAAACAGATCCCAGAGCCGGTGCAGCCGGGATGACTAAATTAGCAAATATCGATAAAGTTGCGGGTGTCGTTGGTTCGTTTGCTAGCAGCGTTTCTACGGCTGCTGTCTCCATTGCTGCCCAAAATAAAGTCATGCTGATTTCACCAGGTAGCACCAGTCCCGTATTTACCGAAAAAGCCCAAAAAGGTGATTTCAATGGATTTTGGGCGCGTACAGTTCCCCCTGATAGCTACCAAGGCCCAGCCCTAGCCGAACTTGCCCATAAAAAAGGTTATAAACGTGTTTCTACCGTAGTGATTAATAATGACTACGGAGTTGGTTTTGAAAAAGCATTTGTGCAAGCATTTGAGAAATTAGGCGGTACTGTAGTTAATAAAAATAATCCTGTACGCTACGACCCCAAAGCAACTACCTTTGAAACTGAAGCCACAGCTGCATTTGCAGGTAAACCAGATGCAGTCTTGGGTGTATTTTATGTAGAAACAGGTAGTCTACTATTAAAGTCAGCATATCAGCAAGGTCTGAGCCAAGGTGTACAGGTGATGCTGACAGACGGGATGAAATCAGACGAATTTCCGGCCCAAGTTGGTAAAACCACTGATGGTAAATATATTGTCTCTGGAGTCATTGGTACAGTACCCGGTTCTGATGGTAAAGCGTTAGAAACTTTTAGCAAACTGTGGCAATCTAAAAAAGGTGGTTCACCTGGAGAATTTGCGCCTCAAGCTTGGGATGCGGCGGCGTTGTTAGTATTAGCAGCACAAGCCGCTAAAGAAAACACAGGAGTTGGTATTGCTAATAAAATTCGGGAAGTATCGAATGCACCAGGTGTAGAAGTGACTGATGTCTGTGAGGGATTAAAGTTACTCAAAGAAGGACAAGATATTAACTACCAAGGTGCTAGCGGTAACGTCGATGTTGACGCTAACGGCGATGTTGTCGGTGTCTATGATGTGTGGACAGTTCAAGACGATGGCAAGCTGAAAGTCATTGACAAAGTTACGCCTAAGCAGTGAGAAAGGCGAATAAATAGACCACTTCGTAGAGACGTTTCATGCAACGTCTCTACAATGTCAATTAGAAGCCAGAGAAATTGTAACCAACGCCTAATAATAGACCGACATCGGTTTCATCAAAAAATCCAGCATTGATAGCTGCTGTAGCGGTGAATTGACGATTTAGGGGAACATCAACACCACCGGATACTAAAAAGGCGGCTTGGGAATCATCACCTGTTTTAATAGCTGCACCAACTCCTACATAGGGTGCGATCGCAAGCGGTTCATCAAAAGGATCTACCTGTCTAAACCTAAAATCATAAGTCACAGGAATCGCAATTGTAGTATTATCTCCCAATATTGCTGATGGTCTAACCGATAAAGCATTGCTTAACCCAATTTTGCTAATCACTGCAAAATTGCCATCACTTAAAGAAGAGTCACCACCGCCTACACCAATGTTACCTGCAACACCGATGTAGCTGCTGCCACCACGAGTAGTCCCACCTATATTAATATCTGCTTGTGCCACTCTGGTATTAGTTACTTGAGTTGCCGACTGTGTAGACTCTGGAGAAACAAGAGTATTTGATGAAGTGGCTACTGTTCCGGGGATGGGTACAACTGTACGACTAGCAATTTCTGGGGTAGTATAGCTAGGGAACTGCTGTAATGCAGTCGCATTTTCAGAGATAGAGTTGAGGGTTGTTTCACTGGCAAAAGAGAAGTTTTGGTTTTCAGCCTCTAGTTCAGCACTTGATGATTCTGTAGACATTGCATTGCTAGCAGCATCAACTGTAGGTACTGTTTGAGCATGAGCAGACAACCCACCACCCACAACAGCAACAGCCGCTAAACCGGACAACCAAGAGAAACCTTTACGAACCAAAATAGTATTCACATTCACTCCTAACAAACTGTCGCCCAACAAATAAATCAATTAACGTGGGTCTAATCCCACAAAATTTGTCTTTTTGAGGCAATATCCAAACTTTAACACCATAAAATCCCTTATTACATCCTTACATGGACGTAAAAAGTAGATATTAATTTAGGCTGATTTTGACGGATGAGGGATGAGGGAGCAGGGGAGGCAGGGGAGGCAGGGGAGAGAAACTAATGACTAATGACTAATGACTAATGACTAATGACTATTAACTTTAGAGACTGCTAACTGCTTGTGCGACTAATCCAGAAATAAATGGTAGAATTTCACGATTTTGAGCGTGGGCTTTGCCTTCAGTGAATACTACTAACAAATAAGGGCGTTGATTTGGTAGCTCGATATAGGCTGCATCATGACGAACTTGACTTGTCCAACCAGCCTTTGACCAAATTTGGGCATCTTGAGTCAGTCCACCACCTAAAAAGCCTGTGACTTGATCTTCTTCTACATTTTGGGGTAAATCATCGGGGTTGAGACTGCGTTGCAACATATTCATCATCTGTTGCGATCGCACACTGGAAACCGCTACACCTCCCACAATACTATGTAACAACCGAGCATTAGCATTAGTAGTCAGCATATTGCGATTTTCAAACATCTCACCATAAAACGCCCTCTCTCGTCCATAAGGGCCATCACCCCAAGTTTTTTGGCAGACATTAATAGTTTCCATCTCCTCCCACCCTAAAGACTGGTAATAGCGATTAATAAAATGACGCTGTTGCTTCCAAGTTTCAAAGGGGCCTGATGGTAACTCTGGGCCTGATGTTGTGCCTGTCAAAATATCTACGACTAAACTGGTAGCATCATTGCTAGAATCAACAATCATATCGCGTAAAGCACGCTCCAATTCCTGGGAGGTTTGGATCATGGCTTTTTCGATCCATTCGTGGGCTGCTACCAAATAAAATAGTTTAACTACACTTGCGGGGTAAATACGTTCTCCACCACGATAATCAAAACCACGCACCGGATGATGCCAAAACGCATCAGGCGTTAACGCACCACCAGTATTCACCGGAATTGGTGGATCATAAACAATCCAAGTCAACGCCACTTGGTTACGGGCTAAGTCGGGAAATGCTGACCAAGTAGCTTCTAAAATACCATTACCGAGATTTTCTAATTGTTCGTCTTGTTTAAAAAAAACCATTAGCTATTCACCTTCAAGAATGCTTTTTAATTCCAAATCCCAAATCCTCAATCTAGAATTGGCAGAATACCAATGTCTAGCTGATTTAAACTTATATGATTCTCCCGAATGTAACCGTCTGGCAACTCAGGCCGCAGTTGGGCGACATTTGCGGATAACATCAAATCAGCAAGGTACAGCAGTTGAGGTGTATTTATGTGAAGATGACTATCCAGGGTGGGTATGTTTTGATGATTTGAGTTTGTTACAACCTGCTACTGTACTTTATCAGGCTCAGTCAGTCTCGGAAGCAGAAATTAAACAACTGCTACCAGAAGCGATCGCTTTTACTCAAAAAGCTATGCAACAGTCTAATTATTACCTCTGGGGCGGCACTGTAGGGCCAAATTATGATTGTTCTGGTTTAATGCAAGCAGCTTTTGCTTCTGTGGGAATTTGGCTACCTAGAGATGCCTATCAACAAGAAGCTTTCACCCAACCCGTTGCTATTGCTGACTTAGTACCGGGGGATTTAGTGTTTTTTGGTACTCATTCCAAAGCGACTCATGTCGGTTTATACTTAGGAAATGGTCATTATATCCATAGTTCTGGGACAGAAATAGGACGCAATGGTATTGGTATTGATATCCTCTCGGAACAGGGGGATAAGGTAAGTCAGTCATACTACCAGCTATTGCGAGGGGTTGGGCGAGTGGCGAAAAGTTACATACCAATGAGGGATGGTTGACTAATGACTAATGACTAATGACTAATGACTAATAACTAATCAACAATATTGAGTTTTGAATTGCTTATGAGGAGTGGGTTAATTTCCGATAGGATATCAGGAGAAGATGGGGCGATCGCTGCTATTGTCCCAGATGTATCGGTAGTGGTGCCGGTGCGTGATGAAGTGGAAAGTTTGCCTTTGTTATTGGAGGCGATCGCATCTACTTTAACAGCTAGTCAGTTAAGCTATGAAATCATCTGTGTAGATGATGGTTCTACTGACGGTTCTGCTGCTTTGCTCAAAGAACAAGCACAAATTCGCCCTGATTTAAAAGCGGTAATTCTGCGGCGTAATTACGGTCAAACTGCGGCAATGGCGGCTGGTTTTAAGTATGCTGTTGGTAAAGCCATTGTAACATTAGATGCAGACCTACAAAACGACCCGGCTGATATCCCCCTGTTGTTAGCCAAGCTAGAGGAAGGTTATGACTTGGTGAGTGGTTGGCGGCAAAATCGTCAAGATGGGGCAATAAATCGGCTACTTCCTTCTAAAATCGCTAATTGGCTGATTCGTCGTACTACTAGCGTCTACATTCATGATTATGGCTGTTCCCTCAAAGCCTATCGTGCGGAACTGGTGGCAGATATGAATCTCTACGGCGAACTACACCGCTTTTTACCCGCACTGGCTTACATTGAAGGGGCGAGAATTACAGAAATCCCTGTACGCCATCATGCCCGTCGGTTTGGTCGCAGTAAATACGGTATATCTCGTACCTTCCGCGTACTGATGGATTTACTGACCATTTTGTTTATGAAGAAGTTCCTTACCCGCCCCATGCACGTATTTGGTTTATTGGGGTTGAGTTCTATAGTGGTGGGGACTGGTATAGGATTTTACTTAACATTCCTGAAATTGGTTTTAGGTCAGATGATTGGTAATCGCCCTCTGTTAATCTTGGGGGTACTGTTGCTAGTAACCGGAGTACAACTATTTTGCTTCGGTCTGTTGGCGGAGTTACTCATGCGTACCTACCACGAATCCCAAGGACGACCAATATACCGTGTTAGGGAAGTAGTGGCAAAAAAAAGTTAAGTAGCGTAACAATAATTAATAAAGAATCTGGGAGTCAGAATACTGAATTCTGACTCTTGCATTCTCAATAAATACACTTAGCATTAATTTGCATCTGCCTTGAAAGCTTTTCATACTTTTGACGCAAGTCTCCGACGTAACCTACTGATTTTATTTACAGCAGGTTTATTATTCTGGTCTAGTCTGTCTATGTTCTTGCCTACTCTACCCGTCTACATTCAGACAGTAGGGGCTAGCAAGCAAGAAATTGGCATAGTCATGGGTGGTTTTGCCATTGGATTATTGCTATTTCGCCCGATATTGGGACGGTTAGCCGATGAATATGGGCGCAAACTATTGTTATTGATTGGTACAACCGTAGGTGTTTTAGCACCTTTTGGCTATTTGGCATTTACATCAATTCCTATGCTGATGTTGGTGCGAGTCTTTCATGGTATTAGCCTTGCGGCTTTTACTACGGGCTACATTGCCTTAGTAGCAGATTTAGCACCTGTAGCTATACGTGGCGAAATTATCGGTTATATGAGTTTAACTACTCCCATTGGTTTGGCAATAGGGCCAGTTTTGGGGGGATATTTGGCAGCTACTACTGGCTACCCGACTCTATTTTTATTATCCGCAGGTTTGGCTTTTATTGGGGTGGTGTGTGCGGCACAAGTGATTAATCCACCCACACAGACAAGGGTGCAAACTGTGGGTAATGATCGTAAATTTTGGCAAATTTTGATCAGTCCACGGGTGAGAGTACCAGCTTTAGTCTTGTTAATGGTGGGTATCTCTGTTGGTGCTGTTCATGTGTTTGTGTCGCTGTTTATTCAATCAACACAGGTAAATTTTAATGCTGGATTGTTTTTTACGATCGCAGCTATGGCTAGTTTTATTTTCCGATTATTTGCTGGTAGGGCAAGCGATCGCTTTGGGCGTGGTTTGTTTATCACCTTTGGCATCGCTGCTTATACCTTAGCCTCCTTTTTCCTCTGGCAAGCTAATAGTACCTATGTGTTTATTTTGGCTGCTTTAGCTGAGGGCTGTGGTGGTGGTACAGTGATGTCAATGATTACCACAATGATGGCAGACCGTTCCTTACCGCATGAACGTGGACGGATTTTTGCGATTTGTATCGCTGGGTTTGACTTGGGAATTGCGATCGCTCCGCCCGTTTTAGGCTTTGTGGCTGAAACAGTAGGCTACAATCAGATGTTTGCCTATACCGCCATCTTAACTTTCATCGGGTTACTCATCTTTCTCACCTTCTCCAGCAAAAACCTATCCACCTCCCTGCGTTTTGCTGTCGGGCGTGCGGAAGATGCCTATTCAGTGAATAATATTAATTAAGCAAAACAAAAGGCAACAGGTAAATTACTGTTGCCTTTTGCTTAGTCTAACGGGCGAGGAGGGATTCGAACCCCCGACACCGTGGTCCGTAGCCACGTGCTCTAGTCCACTGAGCTACACGCCCTTACAAGAATTATATATTAACAAGTTTTTCAGGAAGATGCAAGACCTATTTCCCAAAAATTCTGCAAATCTCTCTCACCTCGACAGTCAGGGACAAGCACAGATGGTAGATGTGTCAGCTAAAGCCCCCACCGTTAGGGAAGCCGTAGCGGTTGGACAGGTGCGGATGCTACCAGAAACTTTAGCCGCTATTCAAGCTGGAAACACCCCTAAAGGCGATGTTTTAGCCACGGCGAGGATAGCTGGAATTATGGCAGCTAAACAGACATCTAATTTAATTCCTCTATGTCATCCTCTACCATTGCAAAAAGTCGCTGTTGAGATTACACCTGATCTCGAATTACCTGGTTATCAAATTCAGGCGACAGTCAAAACTAAAGCTGAAACTGGTGTAGAAATGGAAGCTTTAACTGCCGTTTCTGTGGCAGCTTTGACTTTATACGATATGGCTAAAGCTTTAGAAAAGTCGATACAAATCTCATCAATTCGATTGATTAGTAAGACTGGGGGAAAATCAGGAAATTATCTTAATTCTGATTGATTAATAGCGTTTTCTGTATAAGGTGGCATGCCATATAGCTCGTAGAGACGTTATATGTAACGTTTCTACAGTTCAGAATCAAGGACATTTAGGGAACACCAAACAATAAATTATCTGATATCTTGCACTATTCTCAATAAACGTAGGGTGGGCAATGGCCACAACGTAAAAATCTATCTTTTGAGCGAATTTTTACCATTGCCCACCATCCTGCAATCGCAATAACGCAAGTGGTGCAAGATGTAAGTTATCCACATCGACTGTTAGTAGGGTGCGTCAGTATGAATATTTTCTTGGTATAGCTAGGGTTTCTCGTACTGACGCACCCTAAACTTTGGATATTTTTTATCTGGAAGTCCCTTATGGCTACGCCACACCAGTTACATCAACCAACGACATCAGAAAACTTTAACATAACAATAGTAATGTGACTGACTACTAACCGAATATTAACGCCATGTCTCCTTTTAATATTGATGTGCTAGAAGCTGGGCGTGTGTATAAATCTACAGGCGCAATTCCTAGCAATATGCTGCGTCCAACAGTTTATCGTGCTTGGGAAAGATCACACCTGCAAGGGGCTAACCCTTGCGCTTTACAAGCTGAAACATTATCTAGCATAGAGACAGAGCGTTTAGTAGAGCAACATAGTTATTTAATTGATGCAGTTCGCCCCTATTTCCGCATTTTATCGCAAGCAGCAGGAAATGAGCGTCATGCAGTTATGTTAGGCGATCGCCAAGCGATTTTACTAGATGTCATCGGTGACGAGCAAACCATACACGGATCAGAACCTTTCCCTCAACCCGGTTCCCTGTTGTCAGAAGCTGTAGCTGGTGCTAATGGTATCGGTACATCCCTAGCAGAAGCAGATTATATCGAAATTGTCGCCGCCGAGCATTTTATTGAAGGGTTTCATCCTTTTACTTGTCAAGGAATTCCCCTCCGTAATGAAAAACAAGAAGTCATCGGCGTGTTGAGCATATCATCACTCCAACAAGATGCAGGAAAACGCTTAAAAGAGATATTACTCTGCGCGTCTCGTGCTATTGAAGCAGAATTTGTGATTGCTAACTTAGAAAGAGATATACACCTTGTGTTAACATCAAGTCCCGAAGATTATCAACGATTAGATGAACTGCGTCAGGATTTGATCCAAGCAAATCAAGCTGGTCGTTTAAAACTTGAAGTTAGCTCGCGGATGTTAGCCAAAAATAGCATAGAACACGCTAAAAAATTGCTGCAACAGGCTGAACAATCCATTAAAATATTTCGTCATCGCGCTAAAATTTGGCATAATTTAGCATCATCAGAGACGGGTACACCCGAACCTCTGTCACTCACTGATAGTATTCAGGATCTGGTAGATATATTATCGACAGAGGCAGCTATTCGGAAAATTGAAGTAATAACTGAATGGCAAGAACCAGTTACAGTAGTTGCTGAACCTAGAAGTTTTTTCCACCGCTTATTACGTTATTTTTTGCAAGCTTTTGA
Source organism: Anabaena sp. CA = ATCC 33047 (assembly GCF_963870205.1). Taxonomy (NCBI): domain Bacteria; kingdom Bacillati; phylum Cyanobacteriota; class Cyanophyceae; order Nostocales; family Nostocaceae; genus Anabaena; species Anabaena sp. CA = ATCC 33047. The sequence goes on from NZ_CAWMSA010000015.1 coordinate 11,794, forward strand.
AATTGCAACTCAAGGGGGAACAGTCAAAATAGGCGTTTATAGTATGCTAAATTCTGATATAGCCCAAGTAAGTTTTACACCACTTCCGGGCTTAAATGCTGATAAATGCCCACCAAAACCACACATTGTTAATTTTACCAAAACAAGCATTAATAATGAACCAGTCAAACTTAAGAAAACGGAAAGTGCTGATAGCAGATGATGACGATGATAGCAGAATTATGCTGGCTTTTATACTAGAGGAAGAAGGTTGGCAGGTTCAGGAAGCCAGCAATGGCAAAGAAACTATAGAAAAGTTAATTGAGGTACAACCCGACTTATTAATTTTAGACAATAGAATGCCAGAATTCACAGGAGTGGAAGTTTATCAACACCTAAAATCACAAGGTTTTGATATGCCAATTGTATTCACAACAGCCTACGGTTCTTTACAGGAACTAGCTTGCAAATTGGATATTACTTATTTTGTCTCTAAACCATACGACATTCCCAAGTTAATGCAAACTATAGAGTCTGCTTATCAAGCATCCCTTCGTTGACACTGCTAGGTTTCATTGCCAAGGAGGTTGTCCGTGTCAACTGTTACAGGACGCAAATATATAGCTAACTGTTTACTGTGTTAGCGTTCTTGTTCAGCATTCACAAATACCTTAAAATTATCAGGTATGTTGAAATATGTAATAAAAATTTATGCCTCCTCGTTGGCCTCGTAAACCTGATCGTAATGATCCTGAATTCCGCAAATTAGACGATCGCATGAATTTTGCAGTTCATGTCGCTGTTGCAGCTACAATTAACTCTGGCTTGTGGTTTTTCCATAACCTGACAGCAGCTAATTGGCAATGGTTACCCTTAGTAACGGCTGGTTGGGTCGTAGTATTATTGGTGCATCTGATTTATATTAGTGCGATCGCTAACTACTCAGCCACACCGCCTAAATCTACCTGAAGATGTATCACTGAAGCTAGGGCAATTGTAACCTGTGGTTGTGATGCGTGCCTCATTAATTGCGCGATAATGTTAATTAGTCTGAGACTTTGCGCTCTTTTTTGATATAGGGTGATTTTTATGCCTAAGACTAACACTACAGAATTACTAGAAGCCCTAGCAGCCGAAATCGGCGAAAATGTTTATATAGACATTGCTAAATGGCATCTGTATTTATCTGATGCTAAACTACATACTGCCGTTGCTGAACAGCTATATCCCTTAATTACTTCTAAAACAGTCAATGAAGACCGAGTGATGGAAGTATTGGCATCTATACCCGTTAAAATTGGCGGTGGCAGACGAGAATTGCCTTTAATTGATTTACTACCACTGCAATGTCAAGTTAATTTGGTAGATATCTTAGAGAAATATCAACGCGAGATATAATTATAGGTGTAGGTAGGCAGTTATTGACATACAGCAAACATTTCTCCATAGGCTGAAAACATATAGACATGGAGATTTGTTTGCCTGAATTGAGCTAGTCGAATTTATAAAATTTAACAACAATTCAATAATTCTAGATACATACACACAATGTTTTGGATGTGTTGGGATGCGTAGGTTGGGTTAACTGCAATTACAACACCCTATCAACACTCAATTTTGATATTGATTTTTTGGAGGTAGTGATATGTTTTTACAAATTAAAAACAGTCAAGATTTAGTAAAAATTCTGGATATTCAAGAACTAATCGACCCCAATCTTGATATTGTTCATGCTCAAGACCAAGAAGGTCAAGAAGAACAAGATCCCGATGAATTTAAAAAAGAAAATCTTGTTTTTCCTTCTGGAGAAAGTCTACCACGTTGTTGGCTAGATGCGAACTATAGAATGGCCAAAGCTTCTTAATTATCGTTGTCAAAGCTTGAGGGGAAAGAGAGAGAATTGTCTCCCTCGTTTTTCCCCTAATCAAGACTTAGAAGCTGTTTGAAAAGTATTGTTATTCAAGCCAAATTCTCTCAAACATAACCCTCCTACCTACCCCCCTACCCTGGAAGGGAAGGAGGGTTTCAAAACCTCCCTCCTTACTTTCTCAACATCCTCTTAAGACTCAGCACTTAATTGAGTTTCAGGCTTGGAAGAAATTACTTTACTAATCCAAACTGTGAAAATGTGAGATAGCACACCTAAAGGGCCAGCAAATAAACATAGTATTAAAGAGTGAATTGTCCAAATACCAGTTTTTTGACCTTCCCAATATATAAACCTACCAACAAATAAATCCATTACTAAAAAATGAATCCAACCAGTCGCCGCAGCTTTTTCATCAGCAAAGAAGCGCGCAATATCAGCTAATTGAGGATTAGATAAAGCTTGGGCATTTTCTGGCGTGATGCTAGTAATAAATAAATATAAATATGCACCAGCTAAAGGCACAAAAAGCAGGTATGATTCCATAACTCGCCTTGTGACTTTCCAGTTGGGCAGAATAATCATTAATGCCCAAAAAGGTAAAACAAAAAGATTTGCAACATTGAATAATTGTGTGATGTCCATATTAAAAAATAAATGACAATAAATTACAAAGCTACCAATTGTGATTCTATCTCGGTTGAATTCAAATCACGACCGATGAAAACCAAGCGGGTTTGTCTAGTTTCTGTGGGTAGCCAAGGACGATCATAAAATTTCTCAAATCGATTTCCTACCCCTTGCATTACTAACCGCATGGCTTTATTTGGTACTGCTACAAAACCTTTAATGCGATAAATTTCTTGTTGATTTACTAATGCTTCAAGCTGCTTTTGCAGTTTTTCTGGCTCAAAGGCACGGTCTAAAATTAAATGAGTTGAATTGATTTCGTCATCGTGGTCGTGGTCTTCTTCTGTGTCATGATGACTAGGACGACTATCTAAATTATCTTCAACGGCAGCTTGCCATCCTAATAGTATAGATGGGTCGAGTTGACCGCGATCGCTCTCCACTATTTTCACAACTCGTGGTAACTCTTGCTTGACTAATTGCTCGACTTGTGATTTCTTGTCTGCATCGACTAAATCAGTTTTGCTTAATACTACCAAATCTGCACAGGCTAATTGGTCTTCAAACAATTCTTGCAAAGGTGTTTCATGTTCTAGACTATCATCAGCTTGTCGTTGGACGGCGATCGCTTCTAAATCACTGGCAAACGTCCCGGCGGCGACAGCTGCACAATCTACCACCGTTACCACTGCATCCACTGTAGCGGCGTTGCGGATTTCTTGCCAGCGAAATGCTTTCACCAGGGGTTTAGGTAACGCTAACCCAGAGGTTTCAATCACAATGCAGTCAATACTATCTCGCCGTTTGATTAACTCCTGCATTGTTGGGTAAAACTCTTCCTGCACAGTGCAGCACAGACAGCCATTAGTTAATTCAAAAATATTCTTTCCATTTTCTTCATCTTCTGGGCAAATTTGACAGGATTTCAACAACTCGCCATCTATACCAAGTTCGCCAAATTCGTTGACTAACACCGCAATGCGGCGGCCTTGGTTATTTTGCAGTAGGTGGCGAATTAGGCTAGTTTTTCCACTACCTAAAAAGCCTGTGATGACGGTGACGGGAATTTTTGTGGCCATTCGTGGAAGTTAGGACTGGGTGTTGATATTCTGCACTTTGACGAAATTTTTTATCGTCTAGTGTTTAGACACATTTTTTAATATATCTGACTTATTGTTCTTATGGTCGGTAGGAGAGGTGTTTGCAGGTGGGATTTTTAAACGCAGAGGGGCGCGGAGGGAAACGCAGAGGAGCGCGGAGGGTTTTGGTGTATTTTTTGTTTTTTAGTTAGTCGGTTGTTATTTTCCTGTTTCCTGTTGAAAATGAAGAGGGTTCATGGTTGGACTAAGTGTTATTGGGGAACAGTACATGGTTAGAATGCTGAAAAAACTGCGTCGCCAAGAGTCTACTAAATTACATCGGGATGAGTTCTATCACCACCCTGGAACTGTACCGGGAACTATCATTATTGATATAGATGCGCCACCACCAACGATTTTATTGATTGACTACAACCAAACTAATTTTATTCGTCAACAGGTAGCTACGCCAGAAGATTGTATTTCTTATCTTGATACGGAGTCGGTGTCTTGGGTTGATGTTCAGGGTTTAGGTAATCAGGATATTTTAGAACGGGTGGGGCGGTTGTTTGATTTATCTCCTCTGGTGTTGGAGGATGTTGTCAATGTCTCGGAGCGTCCTAAATTTGAGGATTATGATAACCAATTGCTATTTATTGCGCGGATGGTTGTACCTAAACCCAGAACCTATGGTTTTTATAATGAACAAGTCAGTTTAATTTTAGGAAAACACTACTTGCTAACTGTGCAAGAAGAACCAGAACATGATTGTTTTGAGGGGGTGAGGGTAAGAATTGAAAAACGGCGAGGAAGTATTCGCCGAAAGGGGGCTGATTATTTAGCTTATGCTCTTTTAGATGCGATTATTGACGGTTTCTTCCCGGTTTTGGAAGTTTACGGTGAACAACTGGAGGAATTAGAGGAAGAGGTAATTGTCAACCCGACGCGCCAAACTCTACAGAAAATTTATCAACTGCGGCGAGAATTACTGCAACTACGTCGCGCTATCTGGCCGCAACGGGATGCGATTAATTCTTTAATACGCGATCGCAGTGAATTAATTAGTGAAGATGTACAAATCTATCTCCGAGACTGTTATGACCATGCTGTGCAAGTGATGGACATGGTGGAAACTTACCGCGAGTTAGCATCTGGGTTGATGGATGTCTACCTCTCCGCCGTCAGTAACAAAATGAATGAAGTGATGAAGCTACTGACGGTAGTTTCGTCCATCTTTATTCCCCTCACTTTTATTGCAGGTATCTATGGCATGAATTTCAACCCGGAAAAATCGCCCTATAATATGCCTGAACTCAATTGGTATTGGGGTTATCCGTTTTCTCTGGCAGTAATGGCGTTAATTGCTTTTGGTTTACTATTTTTATTTTGGCGACGGGGTTGGTTAGAAAATTCTACGACAATTAAACGTGATTAAATATTAAGTTGGGATGAGTCGTATAGAGCAACTTTTTATCGGGAGTCTGGACGCTAAGTTATGACTAGAAGTGGCGACCAAAATTTAATTGTATTGACAGTTTATATTATCGGTGTTTCTTACGTGTTTAATCGCATGGTTGAATCCATCGATGACCGGATTAAATATGAGTTAAAAAAGGCAGTTGTCGATGAACAACTCAAAGAGCAAAATTTGTCAGATAAGATTTCTATTTCTTTTAAACTCAGTGCTTCCAGCCCATTAGACGACCTCAAAGAACTCTCAATGAGTATTGAGAATAAATCTGAGAATCTGGCCATCTATGTAGACTGGGATAATAGCTCTTTAATCCTCAACAACAAATCATGTCGCGTCATCAGAAAATCACCAGACTTAACCCGCGACTTAGCTATCCCCCAAAGTCCTAGCTTGATTGTTCCTAAGAAGACACTCACAGAAACAATCACCGCCGAAGATTTATTTCAACGCGATAAAGAAACTGGTGTTTACACAGTGCAGAAACCGTTAATTAGTATCGGTGGGTTGAAAAATGGCGGCGCAGGCCAGAAAAAGTTGTATAACGACTTTATGAACAGAGGTAAAGAATTAGAATTTTCACTACAACTGGTACTCAGGTTATCAGAAATCCGCGCCGGTCTCGCCCCTGGTGCAGAATATCCTCCCATCTGCATTATCAACTTTCCCTTCACCGTCAGAAAATTACCGTGGACTTATGCCTTACCTTGGAATAAAAAGAAATAATCAAAACACACAGATGATATCATCGGGGATTACACTGGAATTAGGGAGAGAGTAGGCGTAGGCGGTTGCAGATCAGTCAACACTGGTTTGAGGAAAGTCCGGACTCCCTAAAGACCAGACTTGCTGGATAACGTCCAGTGCGAGCGATCGTGAGGATAGTGCCACAGAAAAATACCGCCAGGATTGGGGACTAGGGACTGGGGACTGGGGACTGGGTAAGAAATTTCCTAATCCCCCATCCCCGATCCCCAATCCCTAACCCTGGTAAGGGTGCAAAGGTGCGGTAAGAGCGCACCAGCAACGTCGAGAGGCGTTGGCTCGGTAAACCCCGGTCGGGAGCAAGGCCGCAGGAACTACGGTTGGTCTTTTACCAGTTCCGCTAAACAAGAGCCGCTAGAGGCGTTTGGTAACAAACGTCCCAGATAGATAACCGCCCTCATGTAGAGCAATCTACATCGAGAACAGAACCCGGCTTACTACCAACTCTCTCCTCTTTTAGTCATTAGTCATTAGCCATTAGTCCATAGTCCATAGTCCATAGCAACGACTATACACTGTTGATTCATGACTAATCACATCTTGCCCTAAGCCCGAATGACTGAAAGTCGCAGTTATCAAAGAAGTATGCCTACACGGACTCATGAAAAACTAAGATTTCGCCCTCCATCTGCTAGGTTTTACTCCTGTTACTGCGAATTTAAGTGTTACGTGCTTCATGATGTGAATATAAACCAATGACTAATGACTAATAACTAATGACTAACGACTAATGACTAATAACTAATGAGCCTTGTTTATCCCCGTCGTCAGCGTCAGCTTGAAAGTTTAATCAGAAAGTTAGGTCTACCGACTACTGCGCCAATTAAGTGGCCATTGCTAGACTTAGCTTTGACTCATCCTACAGTTTCCGATTCAGCCAATTATGAACAATTAGAGTTTGTTGGTGATGCAGTGGTACGATTAGCTGCTGCTGTGGTGTTGTGGGAAACTTATCCCGATTGTCAAGTGGGGGATTTTGCGGCTATTCGCTCGGTGTTGGTGAGCGATCGCATCCTCGCCCAATTAGCTAGAGAATATGGTTTAGAGTTACATCTATTAGTCGCTGGTAGTGCCACCAGTGATAAAGTTGGTCAAGAATCACGTCTAGCTGATGCTTTTGAAGCGGTTTTAGGTGCGCTTTACCTTAGCACTGGAAATTTAGAACTCATCCGTCCTTGGTTAGACCCCCATTTTCGCCAGCTAGCCGCAGAAATTCGCCTTGACCCCGCTAGACTAAACTACAAAGCTGCTTTACAAGAATGGACACAAGCCCAGTTTAAAATTTTACCAGAATATCGAGTTGTAGAAATCAATCAAGCAAACCGCACTCAAGAGCGTTTCATGGCTGAAGTTTGGCTACACGAGAAAAAACTAGGCGAAGGTAAAGGACGCTCGATCAAAGCTGCCGAACAAGCCGCCGCTAAAGTAGCATTTTTAGCAGTAAATCCCCAGGAAGATACTGTTGAGGAAGCAAGAGAGGCTAAGGGATAAAGGAGACAGGGGAGTAGAGGTGTAGGGGTGTAAGGGTGTAGGGAAGGCAGGGGGAGAAAAACTAATGACTAATAACTAATGACTAATGACTAATAACTAATGATTAACATTGCAATTATTGGGGTTGGGCGTTGGGGAGTGCATCTACTAAGAAATTTTTTAGCAATACCTCAAGTCACTGTCGTGGTGGTAGTAGATCCGCACGCAGAAAGGTTGGCAGTAGTCAAACAGCAATTTAACTTAGATGAAAATGTCTTATTAACAACACAGTGGAGTGATATACGACACATATCAGGATTGACAGCAGTGGCGATCGCCACCCCCGCTACTACCCACTATACTTTAGTGAAAGACGCTCTAAATTGGGGCTATCACGTTTTAGCAGAAAAACCTTTAACTCTCAACCCAGTAGAATGTCAAGAACTTTGCCAATTGGCACAATTGAAACAATTGATACTGATGGTTGACCACACCTATTTATTTCATCCAGCCGTTGAGAAAGGACAGGCTGTAGTACAAGCAGGTAAATTAGGTGAATTGCGTTATGGCTATGCAGCACGTACCCATTTAGGCCCAGTTCGCCAAGATGTTGATGCACTCTGGGATTTAGCCATTCATGACATCGCTATCTTTAACCACTGGTTAGGTCAAGTCCCCATCAGCGTACAAGCAACGGGTAGGGTGTGGCTACAAACTGAAGGAAGTGGAGAAACCAACAATTCTCTCTCAAATTTAGCTGATTTAGTTTGGGTAACACTCACATACCCTGATGGTTTTCAAGCATATATTCATCTGTGCTGGTTGAATCCTGATAAACAGCGCAGACTAGCAGTAGTAGGTAGTCTTGGGACTTTAATTTTTGATGAGATGTCATCTTCATCACCCTTGACGCTATTACATGGAGAATTTGAACGTCAGGGAAATCTGTTTTTACCCATAAATCAAAGTCAAGAGATACTGGAATTAGAAACCGGAGAACCTTTAAAACGAGTTTGTCAAAGCTTTCTAACTTGTATCCTCCAGAATACACCTTCAAACATCTCATCTAGCCGGGTGGGTACGGAGTTAGTCAAAATTCTCTCTGCACTCACCGCATCATTAAATCAGGGCGGTAAATCTGTTTCTTTAAATTAAATACTTAGTTAAATAAAAAACTCGTAGGGTGCGTTAGGCGCAAGCCGTAACGCATCGCTAATTAATAACCATTTTGCGGCAATTCAGGGGACTTAATAATTGCTGAATTATTAAATACTTGCTCATTCTTAAGTGTTTCCTCTGAGGAATTCTCTTGATTCACTCGATTATTGTTTTGAGGAAGTGCTTGTTTTTTGACATTCTCGGCGGCTTGTTGCAACAACGGTTCTAATTTATCTCGCCAGTATTGAATATTCGGTAACTTTTCCGGCTGGTTTTTGTAGTCTAAAACTTTATCCCATTGACCATCGTCTATCGCCTGGTTGATATCTTTAAATAATGCGTCTGCTTTCTCCCAATCTTGCTGCCATTGGTTAATCATTGCTGCTGTTTCTCGAATACCAGCCGAGGCATTGGCAGGAATCGATCTGAGTGTAGTGATCGCCCCTATTAAATCACCGGAATCATACTTTTGTCTGGCTTTGGCGACCATCTCGGTGTTACTTTCCTCAGACTGCGCTGGCGTGGAACTTGGAGAAACTTTTGGTACTGATGAGGGGGTAATAGTCACCTGGTCAAATTTGCGCTGGGGTTGGGGAACAGGTCTAGCAGCAATCAATGTACTATCATCTACGGTCTTCATCGCAATGCCTTTATCACGCAAGCAAGAAGACCATTCCTGATTGTTAACAATTACATCTGAGTGCGCCCAAGCTAAACGACTAAAATTGAGTTTGATTTCCACCCAACCGCGTTTTGTGCGTGTACCAGTCACCTCAAATTTACTATTCTCACCAATAGTTTTTAAGACATTATCAGAATTAATAGCACTAGGTTCAGAACGGATATTAGAATTACCCGCCACCACGGCTAGGCATTTATTAGCAGCAGTCAAATCATTACCTAAGAAATTACCAGCAAAGTTTTTCACCTGGGGGTAAAAATTTCCTACCAAAGCAGCCGCACTACCCGCCAATAACACCCCAATTAAAAAAGGCCAGGGGTCAGATTTTTCCGAATCTTGGCGAGAAGGTTTAACTTTAGCGGGGTTGGCTGGTGCAACTGCTACAGTTTGCTGTCGAGATAACTGAGAAGCTGGTGTGGTTGCTTGATAGCGGTGACTATTCAGAGATTTTTTTTCTGTAGAAGACACAGATACAGCTACAGGATTAACCACATTTTGACAAGCTTGCAACGCTTCCGTTGCTGTTTGATAACGGTCTTTGAAGTGATAACGCACCATCTTAGTTAACACTTCTGCTAGGCGATAGTTAACGTCTACCAAATGCTGCCACAGGATTTCACCTGTATTTGGGTCTTCTTGTAGTTCGGCTGCTGGTAGTCCTGTTAAAGCTTGGATGACAATAATACCCAAAGAATAAATATCACTATTGGGGCGGGGTTTACCCTGTCCTTGTTCTGTGGGCATATAGCCAGGAGTACCAATAGCAACAGTAGCAGTGGGTTGTCCGCCAACAGTTACCAGTGGTGAACGCAATTGCTTAACTGCACCAAAGTCTACTAAAACTAATTTCTTATCTGAAGCGCGTCTAATGATATTATCTGGCTTAATATCGCGGTGAATCACCCCTTGCTGGTGAACAAACTCTAATACAGTCAAAACTTCCTGCAATAGTTGAATAACTTGGCTTTCACTCCAACGCTTACCAGGAATAAGTTCTTCTGTTAGGGTGTGTCCTTCAATATATTCTTGAACTAAATAAAATTCTTGATTTTCATCAAAATAAGCCAATAGTCTGGGTATCTGGTCATGATTACCCAGCTTTTCCAAAGTTTCCGCTTCACTGTTAAACAGACGTTTGGCAGTTTCAAAAACTCTTTGGTCAGAACTAGCGGGCTTAAGGTGCTTGACAACGCAGTAAGGGTTACCTGGTCGGCGGGTATCTTGGGCTATGTAGGTTTGACCAAATCCTCCTGTAGCGAGGACTCTCAGGACTTGGTAACGATGATCTAGTAACTTGCCTATCATAATTCCCTCCCCACAGTTATCACCTAGATTTTCCCGATAGTAATAAATATCTCCACCTTTTTGGCAGTGAAATCCGCTATCTTGATAAAAGATTTGAACTTAATACGCAATTATTTTAATAAACACAGACTGTAAATTTTTCTTTTAGTGCCTTTGTGAATTACCAATGCCACCAAGAATAACAGACCAAGTTACATGGCAGCAGGCTGAACTTCTCATGCAGCCTACTTTCATTCGCGTTGTTGATAATATTCGCAAGCAGTTAGATGAATCAGCTTGGAAAGGAATCTATAAAGATGTGCTGATTTGGCCTGCTAACACCACTGATGAGACAAAAGCTTTGGTTACTCAGTTATTGCAAGAAATGGAAACTGCAACTTCAGAACAGGCAGATACAATCAGAGAAACCCTTGCTAGGTTGCCAATGCCTCATCCAGGATATCACTTATGTTTGCAACGTCAAGACCAAGAAATCAGTATTGATTTGTGGGAACTATGTTATCAAGTATGTTTTATTAATTACAGCCCAGAAAGAGAAAATGTTGATATTGATACAACCTTAATTGATGACTTTGGTGAAGTTGACTGGCAGCACTTGGAAGTCAAGACCAAAGAGTTAGTTAGAAAAGTCTTTGCAAATCTACCTGAGTAAGAATTTCTTGAGAAGAAAATTCTGGAACTGGAAAAAACATAAAACCCACTTAAATCAGTTAAACCGTGATTGGGCGATCACTCGTTACAAACCCCGGTAACGTCGGCTAAGTTCAGCATGACCAACATAACCAAGCTCCCTGCAACCAAGACCTAAGTCAAAAACCGAGCAACTAAATTGAAGCTAGTTAAATGAATGCGACAAGGGAAAGTTGAAGTGCTGTCATCCTTATATACTCTGCTTGGTAAACTGTTGCCTGCCCTTTGAACTGGTCAAAGCAAAAAAAATTTTCCTTTACCCCTTGACGAAGCCAAAAATCCTCGCTATTCTAGATAAGTGTCGAGGCGAGAGAGCCG
>NZ_CAWMSA010000016.1:0-191517 GCF_963870205.1 Anabaena sp. CA = ATCC 33047
AGTTCTGGAAACATTAAAAATGTGCCAGAAGCCTACATCGACCCGCTAGGGCGATGTAGGTAGTTCACCACTGCACATTGGGAAAATGCTAGCGGGTGTAGTGCGGGGGTTGATGACTTCTGGTTCTGTGATTCTGGTGGCGTTGCTATTAACTAGGAACTGGCATTTTCTCAGTCCCTTGTTTTTGCTGTTGCTAGTGTTGAATTGTGCTGTCTTTGCTGGGTTGGGTGTGATTGTTGGCTTATCGGTGCGATCGCTCGAATCGGTGGGGCTATACAATAACTTTGTGATTATCCCCATGTCTTTTTTAGGAGCGACTTTTTTTGATCCTAGTACACTACCCATCGCCCTGAAATTTGTGGTTTACGTATTACCGTTAACCTACGCCAGCACTGGATTACGTGCAGCTGCCCATTTACCTTTAACTCAGTTTCCTTGGTATAGCGTACCAGTTTTACTAGTGATGGCGATCGCTCTGTCTCTGTGGGGTGGTTACAAATTCGCCCATCAACAAGACTAGCCACAAACAAAGTTTTTCTAAGTTTATCGCCTCTGATGTCTAGAAACCGCTAATCTTACTGGGTATATAGCTCAAAATTGTGCAATGACCCAACCTTCTAACATTCGTCAGTTGTTAACTGATGCCAAACTAGGGTTACTACCATATCTAGATCAACGTCTCCAGGAAATCGCTAATAGCTGGAAGCAACCAGACACTCTGCAATTGCAGCCTTATGATCTCAACTTCGGAGAATGCAACACTTCCGCCGCTAACGAACCCAGACCAGTTATTAGCCAGTCAATTGCTGTGAAATTTTTTATTATCGGTAGCATTTCTGAAAAACTAGAGTTATTTTTGCTTGCTTCTGAATTACAAAATGATGTTGATGCTGCCATTTTTGAGTGGAGTAACCGCGAATGGTATCAGTTTGAAAAACCTTTAAAACGACCTGTTACTCAAATTACAGGCGGATTAGATTACGAAGTCCTGGAAAACCCTAGTAATACTTGCCAAATAACTTTATATCGTGAATTTGATTTAATTTACGCAGTGAGTTTCTGAAAAAAATGGGCGATCGCACTCTGCTGAATTACGGCACAGGCGATCGCCCAGATTTTATGCTCCTCAGACCAGAAAATCAAGTTTTCTGTCTGATACTTGCTCTAGCTGGCTTGATAACTCGTAGAGAATGTATCTTTCAGAGGTTTCCAACGGAAGACGCGATCGCCACCTCTTTCAACAACTACTTTCACTTTTGGCTCTACACTAGGCAGCGTGGTCAAAAATTCTACTTCCTGATCAGAAAGAATATGTCCTTCAATAATCCACAACACCAAACCTTTAGACTTTGGCGGTAACTGCTCTAGTTGATAATTAAGAGTTGGTGGCAGATAATAGACATCGCCTACTGCTGCACCACTACCAGTGCTTTTTTTTCCAAGATGGGGAGGTCTAACCCCGTGGATTCCGGTAAGATAGGCAGCTACATCGCCTAATCCCCGCGCAGTTATATGCAGACTCTTATAGCCGACTGCACGCAAGCGGCGAAGATACCTACCTTCATAGCCTCCTTCCAAGGGTACGTAAACCCCTAAAGAGCCAAATTTTTCTAGATTGCGGATGAAACCGTTGCCAGTGGTAATTAGTGCCATAAATTTTCCGGAGTTTTGTCCTATCCCACTTTGATATCTCTATTATTTACTTTGAAGTGATCATTAATGAGATAACAAAGCTTATGCTCTAAATAAGCTAAACTCAATTCTATCAGTCTCTATCAGCATCTTCTCCAGCCGTTAACGGTTTTCTTACGGGTGTAAGGGTGTCAAAGACGCAATGATCATGTTAATTACTTCCTGCCCCGAAAAAATTTAGAAAATTGTGACAAAGTTTCTAGACAAGCGGCAACAAAGAGTTTATAATCTGAGATTGTGACCAAAATTGCAAATTTAAGATACTATGTAATTAGGATAGAGAGCGATCGCCCTCGCGCCTAATCACCGAAATCTCTAGAAAAAAATTCACTGAGATTACACAAAAACTGGTAAACTTGAAAAGCTTTAAAGTCACAACAAAGCTGATGGCTCAAAAAAACGAGCCTATAGTGAGTTTCAGGCTACATTGACTCTTGTAGTCATGGAAAAACAAGCAAAACCTAAAAATTTTGTACTTGTTCAACTGTGCGGAGGGGCATCTCGTGCAGTATAAACAAAGCTCAGTCAATGTCCGACGGGATACCGGGAGTCGCTGAGAAGCCCACACTGTATGTTGAGCATCAGTGTGTGAGTATGTCACCTGCATGACATTATCTAAAACTCAGTGGAAAGGATACTGAGCAGCAAAAGCCGCTTAAGTCCCACTAAAACACGGCAGTCTTAATGAATCGGGAGAACCGCTCAGAAAACTGCCGCCAGAAAGTGCCTAAGTAATTGCTAGGACGAAAGCATTACTGCACGAAGCGCAAAGCTATCAAGCCTTGCCTTGCTACCAGAAGTTAAACCTTCCCTGATAGAAGGTGCTTGTGGATGTTCTGGTGATTAAGTGAGTGCAACTAAATAGATTCACAAACAGTAAAGACACCGCCTGTTGTCTCCGGCAGAATTTGCAGTGGTAGCAGCCGCTTACAAATTCATCTAATTCGTCCGTTCATCACCGGAATTCGCACAGTGTGTCACCAAATCCGATTTAGTAGAAAGGAGAGCCAGTTACTGTGTCTGTAGGAATTCTCGGCACCAAGCTGGGCATGACCCAAATCTTTGATGAAGCAGGAGTAGCCATTCCTGTAACCGTCGTCCAAGTAGGGCCATGTGTCGTTACACAAGTAAAAAGTAAACAAACCGATGGTTACACCGCCATTCAAGTTGGATATGGCGAAGTTAAACCAAAGGCACTCAATAAACCCTTGTTGGGACATTTAGCCAAATCGTCCGCGCCAGCATTACGGCATCTCAAAGAGTATCGCACAGATAGTTCTAGCGATTACAGTTTAGGACAAGAGATTAAAGCAGATATTTTTAGTGCAGGTCAAATTGTAGACGTTATCGGTACGAGTATCGGTCGCGGCTTTGCAGGCAACCAAAAGCGGAATAACTTTGGTCGTGGGCCAATGTCACACGGTTCTAAAAACCATAGAGCACCCGGTTCAATAGGTGCTGGTACAACCCCAGGTCGTGTTTATCCCGGTAAGCGGATGGCAGGGCGTTTAGGTGGTAGCCAAGTCACAATTCGCAAACTAACCGTAGTGCGAGTAGATGCCGAGCGTAACTTGGTGTTAATCAAAGGCTCTGTTCCTGGGAAACCAGGCTCATTACTGAATATTGTGCCAGCCAAGAAAGTTGGCAAGTAGTCAACAGTCAACAGTCGATAGTCTCAGGACTATGGACTACAAGCTATGGACTATGGACTAACGACAAAGGACACAAAAATGGTTGAAAGTGTAGTGAAAAATTGGCAAGGAGAAGAAGTTGGACAGAAAACGTTCGACTTGCGCTCTGCCAAAGCGGAAACAGCATCTCATATTGTACACCGCGCTTTAGTAAGACAAATGACCAACTCCCGCCAAGGAACTGCCAGCACCAAAACCCGTGCTGAAGTTCGAGGCGGTGGTCGTAAACCTTGGCGGCAAAAAGGCACAGGTCGCGCTCGTGCTGGTTCTATTCGTTCACCATTGTGGCGTGGTGGTGGTGTGATCTTCGGGCCAAAACCCAGAGATTTCAACGTCAAAATGAACCGGAAAGAACGCCGGTTAGCACTGCGGACAGCATTAGTCAGCCGTGCAGAAGACCTGATTGTAGTAGAAGAATTTAACAACGAGTTAGCTCGCCCCAAAACCAAAGAATTGGTAACAGCACTTGCGCGTTGGGGTGCGGCACCAGAACAAAAGACATTATTAATTTTGTCTGAGCTTTCCGAAAATATTTACTTGTCAGGTCGCAACATCGAGAACTTAAAGCTGCTTGCTGCTGACCAACTAAATGTTTACGACTTGCTACACGCTGACAAGATTGTAGTGACAACCTCAGCCCTAGATAAAATTCAGGAGGTCTACAGTGGCTAAGTTTGACCCCCGCAACCTTGCTGACTTAGTGCGTCGCCCCATCCTCACGGAAAAAGCGACCATTATGATGGAGCAGAACAAATACACATTTGAAGTCACTCCCAAGTCCACCAAGCCACAAATTAAGGCCGCAATAGAGGACTTATTTCAGGTCAAGGTTGTACAAGTAAACACCTCATTACCTCCCCGGAAAAAGCGGCGTGTAGGTAAATTTATTGGATTTAAGCCCCAATATAAGCGTGCGATTGTCACCGTTGCGCCTGGGGATGTAGAGAAAATTAGACAAGTTCTATTCCCAGAGGTCTAAGATATCATGGGTACTCGTTCTTATCGCCCCTATACCCCCAGCACTCGTCAAGTTACCATCTCTGACTTTGCGGAAATTACCAAAACCGAACCAGAAAAATCTCTGACGGTATATATACACCGCGCCAAAGGTCGGAACAACCAAGGGCGGATTACTAGCCGTCGTCGCGGTGGTGGACACAAAAAACTGTATCGGATCATCGACTTCAAGAGAGACAAGCGGAATATTCCCGCTACAGTAGTAGCTGTTGAATATGATCCAAACCGCAATGCTCGGATTGCGCTGGTAACTTATGAAGATGGTGAAAAGCGGTACATTCTCCACCCGAATGGTTTAAAAGTAGGGACAAAAATTATTGCTGGCCCTGAAGCCCCAATTGAAGATGGTAACGCTTTACCCTTGGCGAATATTCCCTTGGGTACCACCGTTCATAACGTTGAATTAGTTGCCGGTAAAGGCGCGCAAATCGTCCGCGCAGCTGGTGCATCTGCCCAAGTCATGGCAAAAGAAGGTAATTACGTCACACTCAAGTTACCTTCTGGGGAAGTCCGCATGATTCGCCGCGAGTGTTACGCCACCATTGGGCAAGTAGGTAACACAGATGCTAGAAACCTGAGTGCAGGTAAAGCCGGAAGAAATCGCTGGAAAGGCCGCCGCCCCAAAGTTAGAGGTAGCGTCATGAACCCAGTAGATCACCCCCACGGTGGTGGTGAGGGTAGAGCGCCTATCGGTAGATCCGGCCCTGTAACACCTTGGGGTAAACCAGCCTTGGGTGCAAAAACACGCAAGCCTAAGAAACCCAGCAGCAAGTTGATTGTACGTCGTCGTCGTAAATCTTCTAAACGCGGTCGCGGTGGTCGTGAGTCCTAGAATTGTAGGTTTTAGATTGGGTCTAACTGTCATTGAATTAGACATTTAATTATTCAAAATCTAAAATTCTCAATCCCAAATCCAAAATCCAAAACTGAACTATGGGTCGTTCTCTTAAAAAAGGTCCTTTCGTTGCCGATCATTTACTCAGCAAAATTGAAAAGCTGAATGCAAAAAACGAAAAACAAGTAATTAAAACTTGGTCGAGAGCATCGACAATTCTGCCCCAAATGGTAGGCCATACCATAGCAGTTCATAACGGACGGCAGCACGTACCAGTGTTTATCAGTGATCAAATGGTAGGTCACAAATTGGGTGAATTTGCTCCCACACGCACCTACAGGGGGCATGGGAAAAGTGACAAAAAAGCAGGGAGATAGTCAAAAGTCAACAGTCAAAAGTCGCAAGTAATTACTGAATGACTATTGACTATTGACTCAAGGAGAAAATTATGGCTACAGAGACTACTGAAGTAAAGGCGATCGCCCGTTATATACGCATGTCTCCCTTCAAAGTACGTCGTGTACTTGATCAAATCCGGGGACGCTCCTATCGGGAAGCATTAATTATCCTGGAATTCATGCCTTATCGAGCCACTGAGCCAGTTTTAAAACTGCTAAGAAGTGCTGCCGCCAACGCTGAACACAACGCCGGGTTAGATCGCACCGAGCTAGTAATTACTCAGGCTTATGCTGATCAAGGCCCTGTATTGAAACGTTTCCAACCTAGAGCGCAAGGTAGAGCTTACCAAATTCGCAAGCCAACGTGTCATATCACCTTGGCTGTGGCTGCAAGTGCCAATGCTAAGTAAGTTCTCATCCCAAAAAATTGCGTAAAGTTAGAAATTTTAGAGGAAACATTTGTGGGACAGAAGATTCATCCAATTGGTTTTCGCTTGGGGATTACCCAAGAACACCAATCACGTTGGTTTGCAGATCCAGAACGCTATCCAGAACTGCTCCAAGAAGACCACAAACTCCGTAAATACATAGAGCAGAAACTGGGTAGATACGCTCAAAACAATGCTGGCATTTCTGAAGTAAAAATTGAGCGCAAAGCAGACCAAATCGACCTAGAAGTACGCACCGCCCGTCCTGGTGTAGTTGTAGGTCGTGGTGGACAAGGTATTGAAGCATTACGTACCGGACTGCAAGAACTGTTAGGCAACAACCGCCAAATTCGCATTAACGTTGTTGAAGTCCAAAAAGTAGACGCTGATGCTAACTTAATCGGCGAATATATTGCACAACAGCTAGAACGTCGTGTATCCTTCCGTCGTGTAGTTAGACAAGCAATTCAACGCGCTCAACGTGCAGGTATTCAAGGCATTAAAGTGCAAGTCAGTGGACGACTCAACGGTGCGGAAATTGCCCGAACCGAGTGGACTCGTGAGGGAAGAGTACCCTTACATACCTTACGGGCTAACATTGACTACTCTTACTGCACAGCTAAAACCATTTATGGAATTCTGGGCATCAAAGTTTGGGTATTCAAAGGAGAAATTATTCCTGGACAAGAAGAAGCCCCATCCCAACCAGCAACCCGTGAACGCGAACCTCGTCGTCGTCAACAACAGCGTCGTCGCCAACAGTTTGAAGACCGCTCTAATGAAGGCTAGGGTTTAGACCAACTTAGGCTAGAGCCTAGAACAGAACATACTAGACTTTAGTCCTAAATTCCTAATCCCTAATCTCTAATCCCTAATCGCTAGTTAGTCGTCATGTTAAGTCCTAGAAGAACTAAATTCCGCAAACAACAGCGCGGACGGATGACGGGTCTAGCCCACCGTGGTAGTACCCTCAACTTTGGAGATTTTGCTCTCCAAGCTCAAGAGCCAGCTTGGATCACCTCTCGGCAAATCGAGGCTTCCCGTCGGGCAATGACTCGCTACATCCGCCGGGGTGGTAAAATTTGGATTCGGATTTTCCCAGATAAACCCGTAACTATGCGTCCGGCTGAAACCCGGATGGGTTCCGGTAAAGGTAATCCAGAATTCTGGGTAGCCGTAGTCAAACCAGGACGGATCTTGTTTGAAATCGCTGGCGTTTCTGAAGAAGTCGCCCGTGAAGCCATGCGCTTGGCAGCTTACAAGCTACCGATTAAAACTAAGTTTATTGTGCGCTCTCAACAAGTAGAGGAGCAGGAGTAGGTTATGCCTCTTCCCAAGATTTCAGAAGCTAGAGAATTAACTGACGAGAAACTGGCGGAGGAAATTATCGCCGTTAAAAAACAACTGTTTCAGTTGCGCTTACAAAAGGCAACTAGACAGTTAGATAAACCCCACCAGTTCCGCCATGCCCGCCATCGCCTCGCCCAACTACTGACAGTAGAAGCAGAAAGAAAGCAGGTGGCCAGTCAACCGACTCAAGAAGAAAAGTAGGAATTTATGGCAGTCAAAGAACGAGTTGGCTTGGTAGTGAGCGATAAAATGCAAAAAACGGTGGTAGTCGCCGTAGAAAACCGCTCTCCCCATCCCAAATACGGCAAGATTGTAGTCCAAACCCGGCGTTATAAAGCTCACGACGCAGAAAATCAATGTAAAGTGGGCGATCGCGTGCGGATTCAGGAAACCAGACCCCTGAGTAAAACCAAACGCTGGCAAGTGACCGAAATCCTCAACACTAAGGCTACAACTTAAAAGTTGTGCAGAAGGGAGATAAATTGTGATTCAACCCCAAACTTATCTGAATGTGGCAGATAATAGTGGCGCACGTAAACTGATGTGTATCCGTGTTTTAGGCGGGGGTAACAGACGTTACGGTTTCGTGGGCGACAAAATTATCGCTGTTGTCAAAGATGCCAATCCTAATATGGCAGTGAAAAAATCCGATGTGGTCGAGGCGGTAATTGTTCGCACCCGCCATAACATCAATCGTGATAGCGGCATGAGCATTCGGTTTGACGATAACGCTGCCGTAATTATCAACAAAGATGGTAATCCCAGAGGTACACGGGTATTTGGCCCAGTAGCGCGGGAACTGCGCGACAAGAACTTTACCAAAATTGTTTCTCTGGCTCCGGAGGTGCTGTAATGGCAAGCCAAAAGGACAAAACATTCCACAAAATGCACGTCAAAACCGGCGACACAGTGCAAGTGATTGCTGGCAAAGACAAAGGCAAAGTAGGCGAAGTGATCAAAGCACTGCCCGAATTTAGTAAAGTCATTGTCAAAGGCGTAAATATTAAAACCAAGCACGTCAAGCCCCAACAGGAAGGGGAATCTGGGCGGATCGTGACTCAGGAAGCACCCATCCATAGCTCCAACGTCATGCTTTACTCCACCAAACAAAACGTCGCTAGCCGTGTTTGTTACACTTTCACCGCAGAAGGCAAGAAAGTAAGGAAACTCAAGAAAACTGGCGAAATCCTCGATAATTAAAGGATTTGCTGGCTTGAGATTTGAGATTGTAAATTTAATCCCAAATCGAAACTCTGAAATTAAGTTTCCCTGACCAAGCCCAGGGATTATCAGGACAAAAAACTATGGCGACACCCAAACTCAAAACCTTATATCTAGAGACGATTGTCCCCAAACTCACCCAGCAGTTTCAGTACACCAACGTTCATCAAGTACCAAAAGTGGTGAAAGTTACTGTTAACCGAGGTCTAGGGGAAGCCGCACAAAATGCTAAGGCTCTGGAAGCATCTTTGAGCGAAATTGCCGTGATTACTGGTCAAAAACCAGTGGTGACCAGAGCGAAAAAAGCGATCGCTGGCTTTAAAATTCGTCAAGGTATGCCTGTCGGCATCATGGTAACTCTCAGAGGCGAGAGAATGTATGCCTTTCTCGACCGACTGATTAACTTATCTCTACCTAGAATCAGAGACTTCCGAGGCATTAGCCCCAAAAGCTTTGACGGCCGTGGTAACTATACCCTGGGCGTAAGAGAACAGTTGATTTTTCCTGAAGTCGAGTACGACAGCATCGACCAAATCCGTGGTCTTGATATTTCTATTATCACTACAGCGAAAACCGACGAAGAGGGCCGCGCCCTACTTAAAGAAATGGGAATGCCCTTTCGCGATCAATAAGTTCATCTAAAGAGGGAACGATGGCGGCTAACGACACAATTGCAGATATGCTGACGCGCATCCGCAATGCTAACATGGCAAGGCATCAAACTACACAAGTGCCAGCCACAAAAATGACCCGTAGCATTGCTAGAGTGCTACAGGAAGAAGGCTTTATTGCTGAATTTTCAGAAGAAGGTGAAGGTGTAAAACGTAACTTGGTTATTTCCCTGAAATATAAGGGGAAAAATCGCCAGCCTTTAATTACCGCCCTCAAGCGTATAAGTAAGCCTGGGTTGCGTGTTTACTCCAACAGAAAAGAATTGCCAAGGGTACTAGGCGGCATCGGTATTGCCATCATTTCTACATCCAGTGGGATCATGACCGACCGCGAAGCACGGCGGCAGAACTTGGGTGGTGAAGTGCTCTGCTACGTTTGGTAGTCGTCAATAGTCAATGGTCAATTCTCATTGACAACTGACAAATGATAAAGGACACAGAATCATGTCTCGTATTGGTAAACGTCCAATTACTGTTCCCACCAAAGTACAAGTGACAATTGATGGTAGTAAAGTGAGCGTGAAAGGGCCGAAAGGTGAACTTTCCCAAGATTTACCCACCAATGTCACAGTTACTCAAGATGGGGACACACTGCTAGTAACCCGTAAGGATGACTCCCGTAGATCCAGACAAATGCACGGTTTAAGCCGGACTTTGGTAGCCAACATGGTAGAGGGAGTTTCTCAAGGTTTCCAAAAGCGTTTAGAAATTCAAGGTGTAGGTTATCGCGCCCAAGTACAAGGGCGAAACTTAGTTTTGAATATTGGTTTTAGCCATCAAGTACAAATTGAACCACCAGACGGAATTCAGTTTGCTGTAGAAAACAACACTAACGTCATTGTCAGTGGTTATGACAAAGAAGTAGTAGGGAATACAGCAGCCAAAATTCGTGGCGTTCGTCCACCAGAACCTTATAAGGGCAAAGGTATTCGCTATGCCAATGAGGTGGTAAGACGCAAAGCTGGTAAGACTGGTAAGAGTGGTAAGAAGTAAACATGAAACTTACTCGTAGAGAATCAAAACAGCGTCGTCACAGACGCATCCGTGCCAAAATTAAAGGTTCGCCAGAACGCCCACGGCTGTCTGTATTTCGTTCTAATGAGCATATTTATGCTCAAGTAATTGATGATACAAAACATCAAACTTTGGTCGCTGCTTCGACTTTAGAACCAGGTTTGAAATCTGAGCTAGCTTCAGGTGCTAACTGTACAGCATCAGCGCAAGTGGGTAAATTGATCGCCGCCCGATCGCTCGAAAAGGGCATTACCCAAGTCGTGTTTGATCGCGGTGGTAACTTGTATCACGGTCGCATTAAAGCACTAGCTGAAGCAGCACGCGAGGCTGGTTTAGATTTCTAGAGTCATTAGTCATTAGTCATTAGTCATTGGTCATTCAACAAATGACAAAGGGCAAATGACAACTGACAAATGACAATTGACAAATGACATTGAGAGAACAGTAATTATGGCAACAAATCGTCGTAAAGCTAACCGCGCGAAAAAAGAAGAAACCAACTGGCAAGAGCGGGTAATTCAAATCCGACGGGTGAGCAAGGTTGTTAAAGGCGGTAAAAAACTCAGCTTCCGCGCGATCGTCGTCGTTGGTAACGAACGCGGCCAAGTCGGTGTCGGAGTTGGTAAAGCCTCAGATGTGATCGGTGCTGTGAAAAAAGGCGTAGCCGATGGCAAAAAGCACCTGATTGATATTCCCATCACCAAATCTAACTCCATCCCTCATCCGATTGATGGTGTAGGTGGCGGTGCTAAAGTAATTATGCGGCCAGCCGCCCCTGGTACTGGTGTAATTGCTGGGGGTGCTGTGCGGACAGTGCTGGAATTAGCCGGAGTTCGTAACGTT
This sequence comes from Anabaena sp. CA = ATCC 33047, assembly GCF_963870205.1. Classification (NCBI taxonomy): domain Bacteria; kingdom Bacillati; phylum Cyanobacteriota; class Cyanophyceae; order Nostocales; family Nostocaceae; genus Anabaena; species Anabaena sp. CA = ATCC 33047. Next base: position 11,161 of record NZ_CAWMSA010000016.1, read on the forward strand.
CTAGCTAAACAACTCGGCTCTAACAACCCACTCAACAACGCCAGAGCAGCTGTTAACGCCTTGTCTACCCTGCGTACCTTAGCTGAAGTCGCTGAAGACCGAGGCATTGCCATTGAAAAACTCTACATCTAAATCGTCATTTGTCCGATGTGAAAATGACAACTGACAACTGACAAACACAAGAAAGGTTATGAGACTCAACGATGTTAAGCCCCAAAAAGGCTCTAAAAAACGCCGTAGCCGTGTAGGTAGAGGTATTTCTGCTGGTCAAGGCGCAAGTGCTGGTGCAGGTATGAGAGGTCAAAAAGCTCGTTCTGGTAGCAGTACCAGACCAGGGTTTGAAGGTGGTCAGCAGCCATTGTACCGCCGCATACCAAAACTCAAGGGTTTTCCTTTAGTTAATCGGAAAATTTACACTACGATTAATGTAGAGAAGCTAGCCTCTCTTCCTACCAATACAGAAGTAACTTTGGACTCACTCAAAGCAGCAGGGATCATCACTGCTGTGAAAGGCCCATTGAAAATTTTGGGTAACGGAGAATTGGGCGTGGCACTCCAAGTCAAAGCGGCAGCTTTCACAGGGCAAGCTCGTAGCAAAATTGAGGCAGCTGGAGGGAGTTGCGAAGTTTTAGGGTGAGCCAGCAAAGCGCACTTACTTAACTGCCGTCTAACTCGCTTCCAGCGTCTGGTTCACGACAAAGGTAGCACTCTATGATCAGTCGAGATAAAGCCCCAACGGCTCAAGAAACTTTTATGCAGATGGCACAAGCAGCTGGACTCAGAGGTAGGCTGCTTGTCACTGTCGGTATTTTAATTTTGGTTCGCCTGGGTATCTTTTTACCAGTACCAGGAATTGATCGGACTCGGTTCGCGGAAGCTATATCGGGAAACAATTCCATATTCGGTTTATTGGATATATTTTCCGGGCGAGGACTTTCCACATTAGGAGTCTTTGCTTTAGGAATTCTTCCCTTTATTAATGCGTCCATTATTATCCAATTGCTGACAGCTGCCATTCCATCTTTAGAAAATTTACAGAAAAATGAGGGAGAAGCTGGTCGGCGGAAAATTTCCCAAATCACTCGCTATGTAGCACTAGGTTGGGCGATTGTTCAAAGCGTGGCTTTTTCGGCTTTATTTCTCCAGCAATTTGCTTTAAATCCAGGGCCGGTATTCGTCGGGGAAACGGCGATCGCTCTCACTGCTGGTTCCATGTTCGTTATGTGGGCTTCTGAACTGATTACAGAACGTGGTCTAGGTAACGGAGCATCTTTGTTGATTTTTGTCAACATTGTTGCTTCCTTGCCGAAATCCTTGGGTGACACAATTGACTTGGTGCAAGTAGGCGGTAGGGAAATCGTCGGGCGCGTGATTGTCCTCGTCTTGGTGTTTATGTTGACGATTGTGGGGATCGTGTTTGTTCAAGAAGGAATTCGCCGTATCCCCATCATCTCGGCGCGTCGTCAAGTAGGCAGACGTGTATTAGCTGAACAACGCAGTTATTTACCTCTGCGTCTCATCTCTGGTGGTGTAATGCCGATTATTTTTGCGGCTGCCATTCTGAGTTTGCCACTATTGATTGCCAATTTTACAAAAAACCCCGAACTAGCAAACATTGTTAATACTTATTTAAGTCCCGGTGGTTCTGGTTCTTGGGTTTATGCCCTAGTTTACTTAATTTCCATTGTTTTCTTCAGCTATTTCTACTCTTCTTTGATTATTAACCCAGTAGATATAGCGCAAAACTTGAAGAAAATGGGTTCTAGTATTCCTGGTATTCGTCCAGGTAAAGCAACTAGCGAGTACATCGAGCGTGTAATTAACCGACTGACTTTGTTAGGTGCTATCTTTTTGGGCTTGGTAGCGATTATTCCCACCGCCGTTGAAAGAGCGTTAGGAGTGCCAACTTTTAGAGGATTGGGTGCTACTTCCTTACTCATCCTTGTGGGTGTGGCGATAGAAACAGCCAAGCAAGTCCAAACTTATGTGATTTCTCAGCGATATGAAGGAATGGTGAAGCAATAGTGACGCGATTAATCTTCTTGGGGCCGCCTGGAGCCGGTAAAGGAACGCAAGCTCAAATTTTGGCAGAACATCTACACATTCCTCATATTTCCACTGGGGAAATATTGAGACAAGCCATGAAAGAGCAAACTCCTTTAGGAGTTAAAGCCCAAAGCTATGTTGATAGCGGTGAGCTAGTTCCTGATCAGTTGGTGCAGGACTTGGTAGAGGAACGTTTAAAACAACCAGATGCTGAATCTGGGTGGATTTTAGATGGCTTTCCCCGTAAAGTCACACAAGCAGCTTTTTTAGAACAATTACTGCAAAAAACTGGTCAAGGCGGCGAAAGGGTGGTCAATTTGGATGCGCCTGATGATGTGGTGGTAACGCGGTTATTAGCAAGGGGACGCAAAGACGATACGGAAGAAATTATTCGTCGTCGTCTGGAAGTTTACCGTAATGAAACTTCACCCTTGATCAATTATTATCGCGATCGCCAGAAACTCCTGACTGTGAATGGCAATCAGTCCCAAGAAGAAGTCACTGATGAATTGCAAAATGTGATCCGTTCCTAAACTGAGCATTGGGAGTAGTAGATCGAGAATTCGTCACTCACTACTCCCTTCGGTTTCAGGATGCTAGACAATTTTAGCTAAGATATATTAATAAACCATTGATATATTTATCAATTTGTGTTCTCTTGCAGATCAGCAAGGTGAAAACAAACAAAACTGTTGAGTTGAGGAATAAATAAGTTGTCTAAGCAAGATTTAATCGAAATGGAAGGCACTGTCACCGAATCATTGCCGAATGCGATGTTTCGCGTTGACCTTGACAACGGGTTTAATGTTTTAGCCCACATTTCTGGTAAGATTCGCCGGAACTACATCAAGATTTTACCTGGTGATCGCGTCAAAGTGGAACTCACCCCTTACGACCTGACCAAAGGTAGAATTACTTATCGCTTGCGGAAAAAATAATCGTATGTAAGGAAGTTTACCATAAAACAATTTATTTGGGTGTTACTCACTCACTTAATTGGATAATTTTTCCTAAAAATGCTATAATTTAATATTTGGAGTCCATTACAACAGGCATGAAAGTCAGAGCCTCAGTCAAAAAGATTTGCGAAAAGTGTAACGTGATCAAACGTCGTGGTCGCGTCATGGTGATTTGCATTAATCCCAAACACAAGCAACGCCAAGGATAATCCTCTCAAACATTGAGAGTAACTAGGAACACAGATAATCACTAGAGAAGATACAGACGCATTCAAAGCGTTTTACGATCAGCAACTGCGAAAACAATAGGGAGAGATTAGTTGTGGCACGTATTGCCGGAGTAGACCTGCCACGCGACAAGCGTGTTGAAATTGGTCTGACCTACATTTACGGGATTGGCTTAACAAAATCCCACCAAATTTTAGCGGCGACAGGAGTAAATCCTGATACCCGTGTTAAAGAACTCAGTGATGCCGATGTGGCAGCCTTACGCGCAGAAATCGAAAGCAACCATCAAGTTGAAGGTGACTTGCGCCGTTGGGAAGCTATGAACATCAAGCGGTTGGTTGACATCGGTACCTATAGAGGTCGCCGTCACCGCATGGGCTTACCAGTTAGAGGACAAAGAACTCGTACTAACGCCAGAACCCGTCGAGGGAGAAGGCAGACAGTTGCCGGTAAGAAAAAAGCTCCCGGTAAATAACATCTCTATGCTTGCTGACTCAAGCAAGTTTTCCTTTAGATTTACTGAACAAATATGGCGAAACAACCAACTAAAAAATCTGGGAGTAAGAAGCAGAAGCGTAACGTTCCCAACGGAAAGGCATACATCCAGTCTACTTTCAACAATAGCATTGTCACCATTACCGATCAAAATGGCGATGTCATCTCCTGGGCCAGTGCTGGTTCTAGCGGTTTCAAAGGTGCTAAAAAAGGAACTCCTTTCGCAGCCCAAACAGCCGCCGAAAGTGCAGCCCGCCGAGCCATCGACCAAGGAATGCGCCAAATTGAGGTAATGGTAAGTGGCCCAGGTGCAGGGCGAGAAACTGCAATTCGCGCCCTTCAAGGTGCAGGACTGGAAATTACACTGATTCGGGATATCACACCCATTCCTCATAATGGTTGCCGTCCACCCAAGCGTCGCCGCGTGTAGAGCCAAACCTTTGACCAGTCAGGTCAATAAGTTGCAGCAAAAACAATCATCTGCAATTACTGTTGCTAAGTAGGGTGAGCGCAAACTTCCGACGGCTATGGCAACAAGAAGAGTACCAGCTCTTCCATAAGGGAGGGCTGCTAAACTTCAAATTACCAAAAATATAATCAACGCCGTTAGACTCAATCAGGTCAACAAACATTGTCGGCATCAGCAGTTGGCAGTTTGATCAACCTAAATTCAGTCTAAGGCAATAAATTAAATTCGAGAGGCAAAATTTTTGCCTGCTAGCAGCACCTTAAATAAGGGAGGCTACTCCGTGGCGCAGTTTCAAATTGAATGTGTAGATTCCAGTACAGAAGAAAGTCGGAGCCATTACAGTAAATTTATCCTAGAACCGCTAGAACGTGGTCAAGGAACCACAGTCGGCAACGCCCTGCGGCGGGTATTACTGTCCAACTTAGAGGGAACAGCAGTTACAGCCGTGCGAATTGCAGGTGTGACACACGAATTCGCGACAATTCCGGGAGTCCGGGAAGATGTGCTTGACATTATCATGCGAATGAAGGAAGTCATTCTCAAAAGTTATTCTTCTCAGCCCCAGATTGGTAGATTACTGGTGAACGGCCCAGCAACAGTAACTTCCGCCCATTTTGATTTACCAAGTGAAGTAGAAGTCATCGATCCTACCCAGTATATAGCCACCATTGCCGAAGGTGGCAAACTGGAAATGGAATTTCGCATTGAGAGAGGTAAAGGCTATCGCACCGTAGAAAGAGGACGGGAAGAAGCTACATCTTTAGACTTTTTGCAAATTGACTCGGTGTTTATGCCGGTGCGAAAAGTCAACTACAGTGTTGAAGAAGCTCGTGCAGATGGTTCGATTACCAAAGACAGACTATTGATAGAAGTTTGGACAAATGGTAGTCTTTCGCCTCAAGAAGCACTGTCTTCAGCCGCAGGGATTCTGGTAGATTTATTCAACCCGTTGAAAGATATTTCTCTAGAACCTACAGATACGAGTTCAGAGATTCCAGACGATCCCACCGCTCAGATTCCTATCGAAGAGTTACAACTGTCTGTGCGGGCTTATAACTGTCTGAAGCGAGCGCAGGTTAATTCTGTGGCTGACTTATTGGATTATACCCAAGAAGACTTGTTAGAAATTAAAAACTTCGGTCAGAAGTCGGCAGAAGAGGTAGTAGAAGCTTTACAGCGACGTTTAGGTATTACCTTGCCCCAAGAAAGAAGCTCTAAACACAGCTAAATCAAAACCTTTCATAGTTCACAGTCAACAATTATTATGCGTCACCGTTGTCGAGTTAAAAAACTAGGTAAACCAGCTGATCAGCGTCGCGCCCTGTTGCGTGCGCTCACCACTGAACTGATTCGTCATGGTCGGATTACCACTACTTTGGTACGTGCTAAAGTGCTACGTAGTGAAGTAGAAAAAATGATTACTTTAGCTAAAGATGGTTCATTAGCAGCCCGTCGCCAAGCTTTAGGTTATATCTATGATAAACAGCTAGTTCATGCGCTGTTTGAGCAAGTCCCTACTCGGTATGGTAATCGTCAAGGTGGTTACACTCGCATCCTGCATACCGTACCTCGCCGGGGAGATAATGCCGAGATGGCAATCATTGAGTTAGTCTAAACAGCAGGCAGAAGGCAGAAGGCATAAAGAAGGGTAAATATGGCTGAATTGCTTCACGTTTCATATTTCAAATTTCATACTTGACGCTTTATACTTCAGCCTCTATTTAGATTTTATGATACTCAGCCACCAGCCTATCCCAAAAGAGCGAGTCGCCTTGGTTATCCAATACCTTGGCACTCATTTTCATGGCTGGCAACGGCAAAAAAATCACAGATCAGTTCAAGAAGAAATCGAAACAGCGATCGCCCAAATTGTCGGGCATCATGTTACACTCCACGGTGCTGGTCGCACTGATAGCGGTGTCCATGCTGCTGCTCAAGTCGCCCATTTTGATGCTCCTGGTTTAATCCCGCCGCACAAGTGGGCAACAATCCTCAATAGTTATCTGCCTGAAGATATATTGATCAGAGCTTCCGCAGGTGTCAGCCAAAATTGGCACGCTCGCTTTAGTGCAGCATATCGACGGTATCGCTACACAATATATACTGAAGGTCGTCCGAACTTGTTCGTGAAACCCTTCAGTTGGCATTATTATCATGCACCCCTGGATGAATCCCTCATCCTAGCTGCTTTGCAACCACTGGTAGGTAAGCATGACTTAGAGGCATTTCATCGCGCCGGTTCTAAGCGATCGCATTCCTGGGTGGAAGTGCAAGCAGTCGAGTGTTATCGCCAAGACCCGTTTATCCATATTGAAATTCAAGCAGATGGATTTTTATATGGCATGGTGCGGCTATTGGTAGGGATGCTAGTACAAGTAGGTTCTGGGCAAAGAACCCTTGCCAGTTTCACCGACATCTGGAAAGAACAACGGCGGGAAGAAGTAAAACACGCCGCACCCCCCCAAGGCTTATGCTTGTTGCGAGTCGGCTATCCAGATTTTCCCTTTTCCCCCGATGTTTGGTATGACACCATGCCAAAGTTAGTTATTAGTTAAGAGTTAAGAGTCAATATTGACTAAGAACTCCCAAATAAAATGACAAAGGAACAACCAACATGACTAAAACCTACCTTCCTCCTCAAGATACTCTTGAGCGTGATTGGTACGTAGTAGACGCTACCGATAAACGCCTCGGTCGCTTGGCTAGCGAGATTGCCATGATTTTAAGAGGCAAAAATAAACCTCACTATACCCCCCACCTGGACACAGGCGACTTTGTGATTGTTGTCAATGCAGAAAAAGTAGCAGTCACAGGTAAAAAACGGACTCAAAAAGTTTACCGTCGCCACTCCGGCCGTCCTGGTGGAATGAAGACCGAAACTTTTACCAAGTTGCAACAGCGTTTACCAGAAAGAATTGTGGAACACGCTGTTAAAGGGATGCTACCTAAAAATAGCTTGGGTAAGCAATTGTTCACTAAACTAAAAGTTTATGCTGGGCCTACTCATCCCCACGCAGCCCAAAAACCCAAAGAACTGAACGTTAATACAATTCCTGGAGCAGAAGGTTAATGGTAGTAGCAGAAGCAAATAGCGGCCGTGCCGTGTACTGGGGTACTGGTCGCCGTAAGTCCGCGATCGCACGTGTACGTTTAGTTCCTGGTAGCGGTCAAATAATTGTCAATGGCAAACCTGGAGATTTGTACTTCCAATTCAATGCCAACTACTTGGGACTGATCAAAGCACCCTTGGAAACCTTGGGTTTAGAAACCGAATACGACATTGTAGTTAAAGCAGAAGGCGGCGGCTTAACCGGACAAGCTGATTCTGTCCGCTTAGGCGTAGCTCGTGCTTTATGCCAACTAGACCCCGATAACCGCCCACCTCTGAAAACCGAAGGTTACTTAACTCGTGATCCCAGGTCAAAAGAGCGGAAAAAGTATGGTTTGCACAAAGCCCGCAAAGCTCCTCAATACTCCAAGCGATAAAATTTTGGGGACTGGGTATTGGGTATTGGGTATTGGGAAACGCTTTTTAATTGAGCAAAGTTTAAAGTTCCTAGTCCCCAGTCCCCAGTCCCTAATACCTAGTCCCGAATCAAGCGCAACAAGTTATAATTCTTTTAGATTCACCACAAAAGGAAAAATGGCTAAATCTGAAATTCATCCCCAGTGGTATCCAGACGCAAAAGTTTACTGCAACGGTCAAGTTGTAATGACTGTTGGTTCTACCAAACCAGAATTACACGTAGATGTTTGGTCTGGAAACCACCCATTTTATACCGGAACTCAGAAGATTATTGATACTGAGGGTCGTGTAGAAAGATTCCTCCGCAAGTACGGTATGAGCGGCTCTCAAGCTGCTGGCGACCAAAACAAAAAGTAGCGGGTTGGCTCTGCTGTTAACGACGACCCTGCGTCTGCTGGGTCGATTGTCATTTTTTGCCGAGCCAACTTGTTATTTTTTTAAGGAGCGATCGCACTCGTTATGGCTGAATCATACCTGCTGGACAAACTCAAATCCGTTGAACAAACATTCAATGAATTAACTCGTCGTCTAGCCGACCCAGATACCGCTAAAAACCCCGATGAGTATCAACAAATTGCTAAGTCTCGGTCTTCTTTAGAAGAGGTAGTCAATACCTACGAAACTTGGAAAACCGCCCAAGAAGAATTGGTAGGGGCGCGTCAGGTACTCAAAGAGGCAAACGGTGATCCAGAGTTACAAGAAATTGCAGCCCTGGAAGTAGATGAACTAGAACAAAAAATTGAATATTTAGAGCATCGCTTGAAGGTGTTGCTGCTACCCCGCGACCCCAATGATGATAAAAACATCATGTTAGAAATTCGCGCCGGGACTGGTGGCGATGAAGCGAGTATTTGGGCTGGGGATTTACTGCGGATGTATTCCCGCTATGCTGATACTCAGGGTTGGCGAGTCAAGCTAGTCAGTGAGTCCCTGGGTGAAATGGGCGGCTTCAAAGAAGTAATTCTAGAAATTCAGGGCGATAGCGTTTACAGTAAGCTAAAATTTGAAGCTGGCGTTCATCGTGTGCAGCGTGTACCAGCAACTGAAGCTGGGGGAAGAGTTCATACTTCTACAGCGACAGTGGCAATTATGCCAGAAGTGGATGATGTAGAAATCCACATTGACCCGAAAGATATTGAAATGACTACAGCGCGTTCCGGTGGTGCTGGTGGACAAAACGTCAACAAGGTAGAAACTGCCGTTGACTTAATGCACAAACCAACAGGAATACGGATTTTCTGTACAGAAGAACGCAGCCAGTTACAAAACAAAGAACGGGCAATGCAAATTCTGCGGGCGAAACTGTATGAAATGAAGTTGCGGGAACAACAAGAAGAAGTAACTTCCATGCGGCGATCGCAAGTTGGTACAGGATCGCGTTCAGAAAAAATTCGTACCTATAATTATAAAGATAACCGCGTCACAGACCACCGTCTAGGTCAAAACTTTTCTCTTAACCCAGTTTTGGAAGGCGATATAGAATCACTCATCCAATCTTGTATTTCTCAAGATCAACAGGAACGACTAGCAGAATTAGCCGCATCCGGCACTGCTGCCTAGTTATTCGGGGTTTGACACTCTCCGCCCTAAAAGTGCGGAGATTCTTGGGCTGAATCCTGCCTCCACCAACGATGTTGATTTTGGTCTTACAGTTTCATGTCTAGTCCGAAACATATCTCTCGATATACCCCACTTAAGGACTACTCCCCAAGCGTAAATTTGGGTATGCCCTACCCTATTTAATTGCTTTTCGACCTTACAGTTTGGACTTATTTTTACACCATTGACTGTTAGGCATTTTGAGATCACGGAGTAGGACGTTTTACCTGTTTCCTCCCTGCGGGACGCTACGCGAACATCGTTCTCACGGTCTACAACCTACTGCTAGTATACCAGAAAGCCGTCGTAGAACGACGGGGTTTTCAACCCAAATTTTCGATAAGTGTATAGGGGTGTAGGGGTGTAAGTATTCAAACCCTTACACCCTTAAACTTTTATTAAAATCAAAGTCACTCAAACCTAACCCCTTTAACCCCCGTCCCTACAAGGGAAGGGGGGTCTAATGTAGAGACGTTGCATGCAACGTCTCTACAGTTTTAGGGGAGAGATTTTGAGAGGGGTTTTCAGTAATTTTCATGACTTGCCCAACATCCTCTAACAAACTCAGACGATTTTCTAATGCCGCTTGCAGTCTATAAGCCATCTCACTAGGATAGTGATAATAGGCAAATTCGTACTTCAGGAGATAATTTAACTTCTGCCATTCCTTGAGGGTTTGACATTCCGCAATCAAAGTTTCTACTTCCTGTTGCCAACGGCTAAAAATTCGATAGCTAAAAAAGCTGCTACATATATTACCTTTGATATCCCAGTAGGAGATACTAACTTGATGCTTGAGGCAATGAACTTTTTTGATTTCTTTAACATTACAACCTTGAGCGTTTAAAGCTGCTTGTGCCTCAGACTTAGATATGCACCATTTTTCTGGTTGAATTTTCTTAGCAGCTATTAAGTTTTTATTTTTACGGCGATATTGATTAATTTTACGTAGTTTACGAGACACGATGCACCTTTTCTAATGACACACACTGGTATTGCAGCCTTGGCTAATAAATTTATGCTCAAGACTAGCTAGTTAAGAGCAATTTTTACTATTACTTTAGTTATAATATTGAAACTCAGGATTTATAGTTTACTGCTAAAAAACAAATTTGTCAATCAAAAAGTAAACTGGTAGTGTTAGAACTAAATTTGTAAATAAAACTAACGAATTATCAAAACTGTGAACATTGAAAGCAGACAAAAACTGGTTGAAATCATTAAATTAGCTCGTGGTTCGTTGAGTCAGCGAGCCTTTGGCAAAATGTTAGGAGTTTCTGCCACTGCGGTTCAGATGTGGGAGAAAGGCGTAAAAGTCCCAGATACAGAAAATTTGGCGCAAATTGCCGCGAAAGCCGGCTACACAATGGAAGAATTACTCTGTTGCTTAGAGGGTAAACCAGTAGCAGAAAAGTCTGACTTGAATTTTATCTTACGACAAATCAAGTATATGCCAGAGAGTCAACTTGCTTTGGTTGTTCATGCGGTGGCTGATAGACTAGCTACTCTCACAGACGCATCAGATGATCAAGCAAAAGCCAGTTAAATAACAAAATCCTTGAGATTTTTATCACCAATTGTATTGATTAATTTATAACATGGGAATAGTTAAGATTACTGAAACTAATCTCCCAATCAAATGGTAAGAGCAACACCCGAAAGCCTGAATAAATTTGTTAGTTTTTGTCAGCAGCATATTACAGGACAAGAAAAGAAAGAAGCACAAACTTTTTTAGACCGCTTTTTTCGGGCTTTTGGACATGAGGGCGCATTAGAAGCAGGAGCTAGTTACGAGGAGGCGATTAAAAAAGGTAGCAAGAAGGGTAAAACAGGTTTTGCTGATTTGGTATGGAAACCTCGCGTTTTAATTGAAATGAAAAAACGCGGGGAAGATTTAAGCAAGCATTACTCGCAAGCCTTTGATTATTGGACGCGCTTAGTTCCCCAACGTCCTAAATATGTCATTCTGTGCAATTTTGATGAGTTTTGGATTTTTGATTTTGATATCCAATTAGATACACCCGTTGATGTAATTCCTCTGGAGCAGCTACCAGAAAGGGATGGAGCCTTTGGATTTATGGAATTAGGGGAAAAAACTCCTATTTTCCGTAACAATCAGGTAGAGGTGACAGAAAGGGCGGCTCGTCGCATGGGTGAGCTACTGCTAGAACTGGAAAAACGCAAGATTGAAAAGTTAACAGCACAGCGATTTATCCTGCAATGTGTGTTAGCTATGTTTGCAGAAGATAGACAACTTTTACCCCGTGATATGTTTATCTCTTGCATTGAAGATTGTATCAATGGGGTTAGTTCTTATGATGTTTTAGGTGGTTTATTTCGGGAAATGAATCAGCCAGGAATTATACCGGCTGGACGTTATCAAGGGGTAGATTATTTTAATGGGGGTTTGTTTACGGTAATTCATCCGATTGAATTAACTAAGGAGGAATTGCAGTTTTTAGAGTTGTCAGCTAAGGAAAATTGGAGTCAAGTTAGACCTGCTATTTTTGGTAATTTATTTGAAAGTACAGTAGATAGTATAGAGCGTCATGCTAGAGGTATTCACTATACCTCTGAGGCGGATATTATGAAAATTGTCCGTCCGACAATTAGCCGTTATTGGGAAGAAAGAATCGAAGCAGCTAATACAATTAATCAATTATCTAAACTGCATTTAGAATTACAAAGTTATCGCGTACTTGATCCGGCTTGTGGTTCAGGAAATTTTCTCTACATTGCATATCAAGAACTGAAGCGGATTGAAATGTTGTTGTTAGATAAAATGCAGCAACGTCGTAAGTCAGAAGATAAACAAATGCAAATGGGTTTTGTAACACCATTAAATTTTTTTGGTATGGATACAAATCCTTTTGCTGTGGAATTGGCAAGAGTAACTTTGATGATTGCGCGGAAGATTGCTATTGATAATTTAAAATTCACTGAGGCTGCTTTACCTCTGGATAGTTTGGATAATAATATTGTTTGTCAAGATGCGTTATTTAGTAAATGGCCAAAGGCTGATGCAATTATCGGAAATCCACCGTTTTTAGATGGTAAGCATCTCAGAATATCTTTAGGTGATGAATATATCGACAGAGTTTTTCAAAGGTTTACTGATGTTAAAGATTCTGTAGATTTTTGTGCTTATTGGTTTCGGTTAGCGCACCAACATATTGACGACAAAGGTAGAGCCGGGTTAGTTGCTACTAACTCTATTAGTCAAGGTAAAAGTAGAGTTGCAGCATTAGATTACATTACGCAAAATGGCGGATATATTCATGAGGCTGTTTCTACTCAACCTTGGTCTGGTGAGGCTAATGTTCATGTTAGTATTGTTAATTGGAGTAAGGTTAAATCGGATAAGCTTTATTTAGATGATCAGATAGTTTCACAAATTAATTCTTCACTCAAATCTACAATTGATGTTTCTCAAGCTGTCAGATTAAAAGCAAATTTAAATAAATGCTTTCAGGGTGTAATTCCAGTTGGTGAGGGATTTATAGTTACTGAACAGCAAGTAAAAGATTGGATTCAAGCTGATGCAAAAAATCAAGAGGTATTAAAGTTATTTTCAATGGGTGCGAATTTGGCGAAAAATCCTCATGGTAAGCCTGAGCGTTGGATTATTGATTTTAATGATATGATTATTGAGGAGGCGAGTGATTATCGATTACCTTTTGAATATATTAAAACTAATGTTAAACCAAAACGTGATAATAATCGCCGGGAAGTTACTAGAATTAATTGGTGGAAATATGGGGAAAAAAGACCAGCTATGAGGAAGGCATTAGTACCTCTCTCGTGCTATTTTATAGTTCCCAGAGTTTCAAAATGGGCTGTATTTATTCCTGCTCCTTTACACTGGCTACCAGGTGACTTAAATATTGTTCTCGCATCAGATGATTCCTATGTTCTTGGTATTTTAACATCTAAAATTCATCGCCTCTGGGTTAAAGCTCAAAGCTCTACGTTAAAGGGAGACACTCGCTATACTCATAATACCTGTTTTGAAACATTTCCCTTTCCGCAAAACCCAGAGGCTAAATTAGTTGAAAAAATTCGCGCTAAGGCTGAAGAACTCCACGAATACCGCACACAACAAATGGAGTCAAAACAGTGGGGAATAACTACACTTTACAATAAGTTTTTTGATGAACCCACAAGCCAGCTTTATAAACTGCATCAACAGTTAGATAAATTAGTGATACAAGCTTACGGTTTTAATTCTGATGATGATATTTTAGAAAAACTGCTGACGTTAAATTTAGATTTAGCTGAGAAAGAAAAACAGGGAATTAATATTATAGGCCCTTGGTGTCCGGTTTAATCATTTATATAATAATGCTGCTTAATCAAGTTGCATTGTATTCTGCACTGTAGAGACGTTGCATGCAACGTCTCTACATTATTTATTTGGTGCGACTTTATAGAGAATTGGTATATCACCTTTGTCAATTCGTCAAAACCAGATCCCCGACTTCTTGAAGAAGTTGGGGATTTAAGCTATGTATGAGCCATTTTTCCCAAATTTTACCAATTGCGCGTGGGTATAAACAGTTTTAAAATGGTGAGACTCAAATTTATACAGGTGCAGCTATGCGACTACGTGACGAACAGTTAGACTGGGAATTAGACTCTCAAGATGCTTATGTTCCGGTTTACCATCAAGGGGATTTGGTGGGCTTTTTTAAGCAAGATTATGCAGAAGAATTGATAAAATTTTTAAATGAAGATGAAGTTTTAAAAAAAGCTTTAAAAATTGCTTGCGTTGATTTACTGAAAGCCGCAGGTAAGGATATTAGCAAAGTTGATATTTTAATGGAAAAATATATAAAAATTAGTGAACGTCCTAAATATGGAACGAGAGCGATCGCACTTTTATTACGTGAGCGACAAGAAGAACTAGATTTAGGCAATCAAGAGTTTGCTAAATTCTGCGATACCTTTAAACTTTCTCCCACAGAATTAAACAATATTTATGCTGGTGAAGAAGTTGATGATAGTTTATTAGCACCATTGGCAAGAATATTAGGAATTACTAAAGAGAGATTGTTGACAGTGCGTGATGGTTCTGAAGACACCAATGTATAATTCACATTTCAAAATGATTTGTCAAAGGTAATGAGAACCGACAGCATTTTTTATCGCATATTTCAAGAGTTTCCAGATATATTTTTTGAATTAATCGGAAATTCTCCTGATATGGCGAATATCTATCAATTTTCATCAATTGAAATTAAACAAACAGCATTCAGAATTGATGGTGTGTTTGTCCCGACAGTGGAAATTGAACAGCCGATTTATTTTGTGGAAGTGCAGTTTCAACCAGACGAAAGACTTTACTCGCGCTTGTTTGCTGAAGTCTGCTTATATCTCCGCCAAAATCAACCTGTAAATGATTGGGGTGCGGTGATTTTATACCCAAGCAGAAGTATAGATATAGGTGATATCAAACATTACAGAGAATTCTTTGTAAGTGAGAGAGTCAGACGCATTTACCTGGATGAGTTAAGTAAAATTACGTCTCTACCAATTGGTATTGCAACTGTAAGGTTAATAGTGGCATCAGAAGATACGGCAATCATAGAAGCTAGGGAGTTGATAGAAAGAACAAAATTAGAAATCAACTCCACCATCAAACAACAGCAATTATTACAATTAATAGAGACTATCTTGTTGTATAAGTTGCCGACAATCACTAAGGAGGAGATGGAGGAAATGTTTGGAACGAGTGACTTAAAACAAACCAGATTTTATCAGGAAGTTTTTCAGGAAGGTAGAGAAGAAGGTGTACGCTTAGGTAAGTTAAAAGCAATATCACCAATGTTAGCAGCAGGTTTGACTATAGAACAAATAGCACAAGCTTTAGAGTTGAGTGTGGAGGAAGTACAGCAAGCTGCACAACAGCAGTCTGTTAATTCTCAAAGCGAGAATTGAGCTTATAAGTTTCTTAAATGCCAAAAGATTATTCAGGATACATCTAAAAAGAGTTTCTCACGAGGAATTGTGGATTAATTTTTGTTAAGATTGAAGACGGTACTGTTACTTCGTCCGCAACTATCCATAATTCCTACCTGAGAAAAACTCGATGCTAAGATTAGAACATATTAGTAAAATTTATCCTACAGGCGAAGTTCTCAAAGATATCAACTGGGAAGTGAAACCAGGCGATCGCATTGGCTTAGTCGGTGTTAACGGTGCGGGAAAATCCACCCAATTGAAAATCATCATGGGGGAAATGGAACCGACAGCCGGCGAAATTATTCGTCCTGCTAGCTTACACATAGCTTACCTGAATCAAGAATTTGAAGTAGACCCAGGTCGGACAGTTAGAGAAGAATTTTGGACTGTATTTAAAGAAGCTAACGCAGTACAGTTAGCCTTGACTGAGGTACAACAGGCAATGGAAAAGGCGACTCCAGAAGAACTGGATGCGCTAATTAATAAATTGGATCGGTTACAGCGTCAGTTTGAAGCTTTAGACGGGTACGGATTAGAAGCACGTATTGGCAAAATTTTACCTGAAATGGGATTTGAGCCAGAAGACGGCGATCGCCTCGTCAGTGCTTTCTCAGGTGGTTGGCAAATGCGGATGAGTTTGGGTAAAATTCTCCTCCAAAAACCAGATGTATTACTGCTGGACGAACCGACAAACCATCTCGACTTAGAAACTATTGAGTGGTTAGAAAATTATCTCAAAGGTTTAACTACCCCAATGGTGATAGTTTCCCACGACCGGGAATTTCTTGACCGTCTCTGCACCCAAATTGTGGAAACTGAACGGGGTGTTTCGACAACTTATCTAGGGAATTATTCTGCTTATTTAGAACAAAAAGCTGAAAATCAATTAGCACAACTGAGTGCTTATGAACGTCAGCAAAAAGAAATTGAAAAACAACAGGCTTTTGTGGATAGATTCCGCGCCAGTGCTACCCGCAGCACCCAAGCTAAAAGCCGCGAAAAGCAACTCGAAAAAATTGAACGCATCGAAGCACCTACAGCTAGTGTGAGAACCTTGCATTTCCGCTTTCCTCCTGCGCCTCGTAGCGGACGAGAGGTAGTGAAAATTAAGGATTTAACCCATGTCTACGACGACAAGATTTTGTTTTTGGGTGCAAATTTGCTGATTGAAAGAGGCGATCGCATCGCGTTTTTAGGGCCTAACGGTGCTGGTAAATCGACATTATTACGCATGATTATGGGTTTAGAACCACCCACAGAAGGCACTGTAGCATTAGGCGAACATAACGTTATCCCTGGTTACTTTGAGCAAAATCAAGCTGAGGCTTTAGACTTGAAAAAAACCGTCATGGAAACCATTCACGATGAAGTTCCAGACTGGAAAAATGAAGAAGTCCGCACCCTACTAGGAAAATTCTTATTCAGTGGGGATACAGTATTTAAAGGCGTTGGTGCATTGAGTGGAGGAGAAAAAGCGCGTTTAGCATTAGCCAAAATGCTCTTACGTCCGGCTAACTTAATCATTTTAGATGAGCCAACCAATCACTTAGACATTCCCGCCAAGGAAATGTTAGAAGAATCACTACAAAACTATGATGGTACGGCAATTATAGTTTCTCACGACCGTTATTTTATTTCTCAGGTAGCGAATAAAATTGTCGAAATTCGCGATGGTGAATTTCGCGTTTACCTCGGTGATTACCACTATTATCTCGATAAAATCGCCGAAGAAAAAGAAGCCGCTAGATTAGCTGCGATCGCTGCCGAAAAAGCCGCCAAAAAAGCCGCTAAAGCAGCCAAAGCATCGGCAAAGAAGAAGTAAAACATTTGTTGGGAAAATAGGGAATAGGGCATGGGGTATGGGGCATTGGGCATGGGGCATTGATAGACTGGATTTTCTCCCCTACACCCCTACACCCCTACACCCATGTTGCTAAGTTTGGCTAGCATATTTATCACAAAAGATGTGTAATAATTACCCAAACTTTAAAAAACTCTAACAAACACTGATTAATTGCATAAAACAAGTTAATAAGCAGAAATTCACTTGCAGTGGTGGTTAGCAGTGGTATCATTCGGGTATTACAAAAAGTAAAGGGCAATTTTACTATGACCAAAGCACCTGTTGCTCCTGTGGTGCTAGTCATTTTAGACGGATGGGGCTACTGCGAGGAGACGCGAGGAAACGCAATTGTCGCTGCCAAAACGCCAATCATGGACAGTTTATGGTCAGCGTATCCGCATACCCTCATCCACACATCAGGGAAAGCCGTAGGATTGCCAGAAGGTCAAATGGGTAACTCAGAAGTTGGTCATTTGAACATTGGCGCAGGTAGAGTCGTACCCCAAGAATTGGTACGCATTTCTGATGCTGTGGAAGATGGTTCTATCCTCAGCAACTCAGCTCTTGTCAAAATTTGCCAGGAAGTTCGCTCTCGGAATGGCAAGCTGCATGTAGTTGGGCTGTGTTCTGAGGGTGGCGTACACTCACATATTACCCATCTGTTCGGACTACTTGACTTAGCCAAAGATCAGCGAATTTCAGAAGTTTGTATCCACGCCATCACTGACGGGCGAGATACTGCGCCAACAGATGGAATCAAAGCAATTAATGCTATAGAAGACTACATCAACCGTGTAGGAATTGGGCGCATTGTTACTATTAGTGGTCGTTACTATGCAATGGATCGCGATCGCCGTTGGGATCGAGTCCAAAAAGCATACAATGTGATCACACAAGATGGTGCAGGTGATGGACGCAAAGCGGCTGATATCCTGCAAGCATCCTATGCAGAAGGCGTGACTGACGAATTCATTTTACCCGTGCGCCTTGCTCCTGGTGCTGTCGAGCCAGGAGACGGGGTGATATTCTTCAACTTCCGCCCAGACCGAGCTAGACAATTAACTCAGGCTTTTGTTAGCCCAAATTTTACAGGGTTTGAAAGAGAGCAAATTCAGCCTTTATCGTTTGTGACTTTTACACAGTACGATTCTGATTTGCCTGTATCTATAGCTTTTGAGCCACAGAATTTGACGAACATTCTCGGTGAAGTCATCGCCAACGAAGGTTTAAAGCAGTTTCGGACTGCGGAAACCGAAAAGTATGCCCATGTCACCTATTTCTTTAACGGTGGCTTGGAAGAACCTTTTACGGGAGAAGACCGGGAATTAGTCAACAGTCCAATGGTAGCGACTTATGACAAAGCCCCCACTATGTCAGCAACAGCCGTCACAGATGTAGCACTGGCTGCGATTACAAAGGGTATCTACTCTCTGGTAGTAATCAACTATGCTAACCCAGATATGGTAGGGCATACTGGTCAGATGGCAGCTACTGTCACCGCCATTGAAACCGTAGATAATTGTGTGGGTCGTCTGGTAGAAGGTGTGAGCAAAGTAGGCGGAACTACAATTATTACCGCCGACCACGGTAACGCCGAGTATATGCTAGATCCAGAAGGTAATTCTTGGACGGCACACACAACTAACCCGGTTCCCCTGATTTTAGTGGAAGGGGAAAAAGTGAAAATCCCTGGATACGGGACAAATGTCACACTCAGAAATAATGGCAAATTAGCCGACATTGCCCCGACTATACTAGAGATTTTACAGCTACCCCAACCACCAGAAATGACCGGGCGATCGCTACTGCAACCAGCAGAATATGAAGTGCAACGCCCACGTACACCTGTACCAGTAGGTCTGTAAACTCAACTTTGAGAAACCAGTTAACACTTACACTGTTAACTGTTTTCTTACCGGAAACTCCTCTGTTTTGAAATTTCTATAAAAGAGATTGTTACCATGACAGTTACAAGTATTGTGCAACTCATTTGGGCGATCGCCGCCATTGGTATGATTGTTTTAGTATTACTACATAGCCCTAAAGGCGACGGTATCGGAGCTATTGGCGGACAAGCCCAGTTATTCAGCAGCACCAAAAGCGCGGAAAACACTTTAAACCGAGTTACCTGGGCTTTGACAGTGGTGTTTATGGGTTTAACAGTAGTTTTGAGTGCTGGCTGGCTACCTAAGTAACAATAAAATCCCCAGGAGATAGGTAAATGGGAAATCAAAATCAACACCCAAAGCCTAATACCCTGAAAACATTCATTAATAAACAATTACTAGCAGCTTTTGTCTTAGCTATAAGTACAGGGCTGCTAGTTGTTTTGATCAACCTGCAATTTAGTCACCCTGTAGGAGCGAACTTAGCAACCACTGCACCCAAACCCCACCCCTTACCGTCGCAACTTCAACAATGGCAAGACAACACAAATAGCGGTGATTACTTCTCGCAAGTCACAACCACCGAAGTTGGTTACTTAGTTTGGTCGCAATTTCCCGTTAAAGTTCACATCAAACGACCACAAACAATTAACAACGAACAGGCGCAAGCTTGGGTTAATAGCATCTTCCAAGCTGTACAGGAATGGAATAATTATTTACCTCTGACAGTTGTAGAACAGCCAGAAATTGCCGATATTACAATTGAGCGCAAAACCCCACCTCTGGAGTTTTCCCGTGACCGTAAAATCCCGCGTGCGCGTTCTGCTCTGGCGCGTTATGAGTTATATACTAGCAATAATGTTTTATTACACCGCTGCCAAATTTTATTAAGTCCCAGCCAAACTGGTAATTATTTATTTGCAGCCGCCCGTCACGAATTAGGCCACGCCTTGGGAATTTGGGGTCATAGTCCTGTACAAACTGATGCTTTATACTATTCCCAAGTTCGCAACCCTCCGCCGATTTCTGCCAGAGATGTAAATACTCTGAAGCGGATTTATGAGCAACCAACTAAGTTAGGTTGGCCTATGCTTACAAAGTGATTTTTACGGGACGCTGTGCCAACACTTCACGGTATAGTGCTTCTAACTGACTAATATTCTTACTCAGGGTATATAAATCTAGTACCCGCATTCTAGCTTTTTGTCCCAGTAATGTGGTTAACTCTGGATGGTCTTGAAATAATGGTAAAAGAGTTCTCAGTTGCGATCGCGCTGTCTTGGGATTGATGACTACCCCTGCACCTTTGTCTAATACTTCGCCATCTGCACCTACATCTGTGGCTATACAAGCTAATCCACAAGCCATCGCCTCTAATAGCGATAAAGATAAACCCTCTACCAACGAAGGCAAAATAAATACATCTGCACCCCGTAAAATATCTATACGTCGGGCTTCATCGGCAACAAATCCCAACCAGATAATATTGTATTCTTCACCATAAAATGGTTCTAAACTAGCTCTTAACGGGCCATCACCCACAATTAACAACTTACTACCCGCGTCCATATTTGCTTGTTTCCAAGCTCTGAGCAGCGATTCTACATTTTTTTCTGGGGCGAGTCTTCCTTGGTAAACAAATAAACGCTCTGCTTTAAATTCTGCCTTAACTGTGGAATATCCCGGAGAATATTTATCAACATCCACACCGTTGGGGATAACAGCAATATTTTTTTCCCTTACCCCCATGTTGGCTAACAATTCGCGCTGAATCTGAGAGAATACAATCACGCGATCGTAGTTATCCAAAAAAGGCGCGTATAGTTGATAAGCTAAGAGTTGTGTGCCTGAGATTAACTTAGCCCCTTTACCAGCAAATGGTGTATGAAATGTGGCAACCAAGGGTAACTTTAATTGCTCACAAATCTCTGGTAAAAAAAAGTCTAGAGGAGATAACGTCAAAGAGGCGTGGACAATATCAGGCTGAATTTCCTTAAGTGACTGAGTTAAAACCTTTGTGGCTTTAAAAGTAGGAATCGTGTAAACCTGTGACTTATAAAGAAATGGTAGGGGAACCTCTTGAAAATTCGGCCAGTTGTCGCTTTCAGATTCTTCTTGAGCAAAGTGGAGAAAGCTAACTTGATGCCCTCTATCTAACAAAGAGTTAGTAATTTCTCTACTGTAAGTGACGTTGCCACAAAAGGGTGATTTTTTTCCAATCCAGGCTATACGCATTCTTTCTCAGCTATCAGAAGAGCGGGTTTAGTTATTTATGGGGAATTTTGTTTTTTATCTGGTTTTAGTTGTTGGCTGTTTATTTAGTATATGTTCCCACCCTAAACTAGCCACAAAGCCAAACTTTAGGTTTACTAAAGCAGATAATTCATCGTCTTATTTATATTGTCTATCAGTTGTAAATTTACATTGATTTACAACTGATTCGTCTGGCTAATTTTATCCTGATACCCGGTAAGTTGGCGATAAAATTTTTCTCAGGTTTAGTTTAGCATGAAAGCAAAAGCTTTTATTCAGTAATTGCTCAGGTTGTGGTATTCAATAAATTTGCTCAAAAATCTCACAATTAATCACGGTAGTTATACCAAGTTAAGATACCTCCTGAAAAGACAATCATAGCTAATCCCATAAATACAGCCTTTAAACCCACAAATGTCTCAGCGACACCTGCTAATGCTAAAGGTAGAGACAGAGCAATATTAATCACATTGTTTTGTAAGCCGAATACTTTACCGCGCATTTCTGGCAAGGTTTCTGTTTGGATGGTAGTCTGCATCGGGATACCTACCAATGCGCCAAAAACACCCAGCAGTGTTACCAACAGTAACACGAGCCATAGCTGAGTCGTAAACACAGAAAGGCCAAGCAAAGATGCCGACATACCTAAACATCCAAACCAACTAAGTTGAGTATAGGAGAAGCGTTGACCAAACTGACCCAAAATAGTCGCTCCTGCCGCAATTCCCACACCGCCAGCCGCTAATAAAAAGCCAAATTGGGAAGCTTTGATATGAGGGATGATTTCTGCCATGCGAACTGCTAAAACAGTTAAAGCTGCAAAAACAGAGAATAAAATCATCAGTTGTAGTAAAGCATTCCGCACATGAGAGTTATCTTTCAGGTAGCTTAAACCATCGCGCAGGTCAGAAAATACGTGAGGGAACTCGGTTTCTGGGGCGTGGGTTTTTTCGTTAGTCACTAATAGTAACAAGATAATACTAGCGATCGCATAACTTCCACCTACTAAAATTTCTTTACCTAATCCATAATTACCACCAAGTTGCGCCCAAATACTATCAGCCAGTGCCAATATTGGTTCTCCTACGGCAAACCCGACGATTACCGAAGCCATCATCGTTGTTGTGTATAGCGAGTTCGCCGACAGTAAATCCTGTTCTTTTACCACTAAAGGAATTGCTGCCTGTTCTGCTGGTGCAAAAAACTGTGTTAATGTAGATACTAAAAAAGTCACCCCTAAAATAATGGCAAAACCTACAGGTATCATCCCTAGAGGTTGCCAATCATGAGTCAACCACAAGAGTGGGGGAATAGCCAACACCAAAATGCCACGCCAAGCATTGGTAGCTACTAAAACCGTCTTTTTTGACCATCTATCCACAAATACACCGGCTACCGAACCAAATAGCACGGCGGGAATAGTAAAAGCCATCATTAAGGCTGACACCCAACCACTAATACTTTGATTGCTGGCCTGAAACTGAGTATTAATCAAGGCAATCATCAGTACCAAATAAACTTTATCTGCCAACTGGCAAAAAACTTGACCACCCCAAAGTGCCAAAAAATTAGGGTTTTTAAACACTGGTGCAAACCCCTGTTGTGGCTGATATTCTGATGGTGCTTCCCCAGACACACCAGAACCATCGAATGATGTAGATTCTTCTTTGACAGTGGTGGCGACTGGTTGACCTTTGGCGTTGTCTTCACTGGCAGTATGATCATGAGTTAATTTTTCTGACACACCAGTTTTTGGGATTTCCGATTTCCCACTTTTACCGTTTTGAGAGACATCAGGTGCAGAATATTCTTGGCTATCAGCGCGACTAGGGGTAGGCTGAGGCACAGCACTCAAATAATTGGGTGTAAGTTCTGATACCCTATTCTGTTTTCTGCTGTGAGTAGGTGACAACGGCAGAATTTTTGTATCCAAATCAGACGGTTGCATCATGGTTGGCAGCAAAATAAGAATCGATTAAACAGGCAGAGCGAATCGGGCGACCTAAATGATACTGAGCATACTGGCGCAAAATCTGCTCTACAGATAACCAGCTTTCATAGCTGGTGGGGTTAATTTGCATTATCTCTGGTTGTGACATCTGTTGCAGCATCGCCAATTCTGAAGCATTCAGACGCATAGAAATTACGGGTATTTCTTGCCGATGCACAACTGTTTGGTAGTCAGGTTGAGAAGTAGAAGAAGACTGTGAAGCATGAGATACTAGCTTCTCATGGGCTTTCCTGCTAACTTCTTGACGTAAATTTTCCCAAGCCTCCAAGGCGACAATTCCCCCAGACGGGATGCTAAAACCTACCTGCCAATTGGGAGATGCAAAATCTGGTGTTAAATAGCGTTGAGACAGACAACAGATTTCGACTTGCGGCTTCAGTCCGGCTAATTCTAAGAGGTAAAAAACTGCATGCGCTAGACAGGCGATGATACTAGATGGCTCAGTTGAAGGTACAGCCTCCAAAAGTTGGAGATGTTGATTCAATAATTCATAGAGTTCTGCTTGGGGATGTTCACTCAAAGCCTGACAAAGCACGATTTCTGCTAGATACTGACTAGCAGCCAATTTTCCCAAATCTTGTGTTAAACCTGGGTAAGTTTTGACAGTTTGAGCTTGTGTAATTTTATCGAGCGATCGCCCTTTGGCAATTAGTAATTCATTGACTACAAACATCCCGCTTCTACCACCCAGACTGGAGTGAGGCTTACGCGCTCCAGGGGCAACTGCGCGAATCAAACCGAATTCTCGTGTCAAAATTGTCACTATTCTATCTGATTCTCCCAGCACTTGGGTTTTGAGATTAATCCCCGTGGCTTTATAGGTTCTACTCATGAGTAATTAGTCATTGGTCATCAGTCATTGGTCATTAGTCATTAGTCATTAGTCATCAGTAATTAGTCAATGGATGATCGGACTGGAAACAAATGACAAAGAACAAGAGAACAAATGACTATTCACCTTTTTCCAGGTTATCGCGCTGGCGGATCAAATCGATACTCCGAGATGTACCTAATCTAGTAGCGCCTGCCAAGATTAAGTCTAAAGCTTGCTCCAGGGTACGGATACCCCCCGATGCTTTAATTCCTACCCTTTCCCGTGCGACTTCCTTCAACAGACGCACATCTGCCACCGTAGCCCCACCATTCCAACCTGTACTGGTTTTTAAGAATGCTGCTCCTGCATCCATAGCTAGCTCTGCTGCTAGTTTTTTTTCCGCATCCGTCAACAGGTTAGTTTCCAAAATTACCTTGATTGGCTTTCCTGTCTCTTCACAGATTTCGGCAATTTCTCGGTGAACTGCATCAGTTTTGCCAGCTTTCAACCAGCCTAAATTCATCACCACATCCAATTCTGTGGCTCCATTTTCTACTGCTTCTTGAGCCTCATATAATTTCACTGCTCCAGTTGTCGCCCCAGTCGGGAAACCAATTACCGTACAAACTTGGGGCTTTTTACCGTGCAGCAGTTCCGCAGCTTGCTTGACATAAGCAGGGTACACACAAACCGAGGCAAAATTAAATCTGTCTGCTTGTCCACACCATTGCTCAACCTGCTCTGGAGTAGCCGTTGGGGTTAACAGGGCGTGATCGATAAATGGCGCAATATCAATGTCTGGATAGTCTGCTGCCATCGTGCTTTTTACCAAATAACTGATGATAAACCTTTATAAAAAATTAAACTTCTTCTTATAATTAAACCATATCTATTTCGAGTGTAGCTTGAAAACTAGCGGACTGGAAGAAACTGGGGACACTGCGCCGCCAGATATTTTGGTAGGTTTTGTCTATTTACGGGAAAATCTTTGTCAAGGTTGCCAATGGGGTGTTTATTTCTCCCGTGCTGTGCAGATAAATCCAGCATGGCTTGCGTTCATGCTTTCGATACCGTATCAGTACGCTATTACTGATATTTTTAAATATATTCATAAGTGAATCATGCCCGCAATAATGTAGATGTTGAAAAGATGTTTTGAGAATTATCTTCTGCGGCAACTTGGTTGCAAGTAATGTTTAGCATGAGGTAGCACTGAAACATGATTTTTTCAGCTAATAAACAACTGTTATTCTGGAATAAACTTGATAGTCTAATTTGATGCAGCAATTAAGTAATTTAATTTTTATATATCCCTAACGCCGACAATATTATTTCACTTACTATCATCCTAGGTTAAACTTCCAAAACTCTGTGCTTGTACCCTTGAATAATTTAATTTACGTCTCCTGTTTCGTCATGATCATATCCATATTCTGAGGATGGTAATTTCCATACTTGGCGTGAATAAAAATATGCTGCCATGAATGGGAAGAATATGTTATTGACATAAACGAGATTAAAACCGCTTGTTTAAAAACTAAATCAAAAACCCTGTACCGGAGAACAATGAGCAAATACAAGGCGTAACAATATTTAACAAATCAACTATTTTAGCAAGAAGATATTGACGTTTTATCCAATATATAATAAGTAGTTTTATGTTTTTACGGAAATAATAAAAGTTATTAATTATCAGGGAGAATACAAACTAAATAGCTTGCAGGTAGTGACAAAATCAGGGATTATAATCTCACCACGTCCTACAAACAGCATAAGTTTAGCCTGTTGGCAATATCCAATGATTGACATAAGTTATTTTGATGATAGCAGAGATATTGATTGATGATAATATTTTGGGCTTATCCGCGAATTTATTAGCTTATTAGAGTTACTGCAATCTCTTGCTTTAGATACCTAATACCACATATTCTGTATAGGAAATATGTGTAAAGTGAACAGTAATACGAAAGTAAAGCACCAAAAGTAATGCTTGTGTCAATAAAATTTTCTCAGTTCGTGCGATTCCAACTTCAACAAGTCACTGCCGTTGAGCTTGTTGCATCTGTTGTTGTTCCCAGATAATTACGCTCCACCCTTACCCAATAGATAATCCTGTGTTAGAAGCCTTTATATTCGCAACAATATTATGCGGCTTTTTCGGCATAATCCTGAAAAAGAACCTGTTGATGAAGATTATCTCTATGGATGTTATGAGCACTGGGGTTGTTGCCTATTATGTGCTGATTTCATCGCGAGATGGCTTACTCACACCCATTTTTGCCCCAAACCGAAATAGTGCGTACTCAGATCCAGTTCCCCAAGCGGTGATTTTGACAGCGATAGTCATCGGCTTTTCGATTCAAGCATTAATGCTAGTCGGTGTGATGAAACTGGCACGGGATAATCCCACATTGGAAAGCAACGAGATTGAGAAGAATAATACGCCATGACGACCATTACACTAATTTGGATTGCAGTACCATTTTTTTTGGGGTTTCTGATTTTTCTCGTCCCCAAACTGAACCGACATCTAACAATGTGGGGGGCTATTGCTTCTGCGGCCTATGCCATACAGTTATTTGTTGATCGCTCATCCCTAAAACTCAATTTACTAGATAATTTCGGTGTGACGTTAGTAGTCGATGAGTTAAGCGGCTACTTTATCTTAACCAATGCCATCGTCACGACTGCGGTGATTATCTACTGTTGGCGCAGCGATAAGACAGCTTTTTTTTATGCCCAGACAATTATTGTGCATGGTAGTCTGAATGCTGCTTTTGTCTGTGCGGATTTTATCAGTTTATACGTTGCCTTAGAAGTAAGTGGGATTGCAGCCTTTTTATTAATCGCTTATCCCCGCAGCGATCGCTCGATTTGGGTGGGTTTGCGTTATTTGTTTGTCAGCAACACAGTTATGCTGTTTTATCTGGTAGGCGCGGTGCTAGTCTATCAGACACATCATTCCTTTGGTTTTGCAGGTTTAAAAGGTTCACCACCAGAAGCGATCGCCCTGATATTTTTAGGACTATTAGGCAAAGCCGGGATATTTGTCTCCGGCTTGTGGCTACCGTTAACACACTCGGAATCGGAAACGCCAGTGTCGGCTTTGCTGTCGGGAGTAGTCGTCAAAGCCAGCGTTTTACCTTTGTTACGTTGCGCTGCCATTTCTGAAGACATTGAAACTATAGTCAAGATTTTCGGCGTAGGAACAGCTTTGATGGGAGTGACTTACGCCATCTTTGAAAAAGATAGCAAGCGGATGCTGGCGATGAGTACGATTTCACAGTTAGGCTGGATACTCGCAGCACCAGCAGTGGGTGGTTTCTATGCCCTGACACATGGATTAGTGAAATCATCATTGTTCCTCACCGCAGGTTCATTACCCAGTCGTAACTTCCAGGAACTACGACAAAAGCCAATCGATAATCACATCTGGATAGTCTTAGTGATAGCTAGCCTTTCCATTTCCGGCTTTCCCTTATTATGTGGCTTTGGGGCGAAAGTGTGGACAATGAAAAACCTACTACCCTGGCAAGTGATCGCCATGAATGTAGCCGCAGTAGGAACAGTTATCACCTTTGCCAAATTCATCACTCTACCCCATAAACAACAAGGGGAACAGGCAGTAAAACCAGGTTTTTGGCCAGCAGTGTTCTTATTAATCACTGGGCTATTTGTGGCCAATTTGGGGTATTTACAAGCTTATAACATTGCCGACATCGTTAAATCCCTGGCCATCGTTGGCGGAGGCTGGTTAGCTTATCAATTCATTGTTAAACGTTTAGCAATATCTTTGCCCCGTGTACTAGAGGAATTTGACCATTTAATTGGGGTGATGAGTTTGATTTTAATCCTACTGTTTTGGATGGCACTGGCATGATAGGGCATTTCATCTTACGAATGGTAATCTGGCTACTACTCACCGCTAATGTGAGTCTGACAAATATTGTCATCGGTGTGGTTATTGCCCTGTTATTACCACGGGGTTACACATCAAGAGAAAAATTAAAAGATTGGCTAGAGGTGCTAATTAAAACTATCGTAGCCCTGCCGGTGGCTTATCTGGAAGCCTTTGAAATCATGTTCCGTCCCCATGAGGAAGAACAACTGATTTTAGAACGAGTCAAGCCCAAGCGATCGCCTGGACTCGTGTTTTTAGATATCTTCATCATTACCTTTACACCCAAAACCATTGTCTTCAAGTATTTAGAAGAAGGCTGGTACGAAGTTCACCAGATTCAACGGAGGAAACAGCGATGAACCTGGAAATTGCCTTAATTACCATGATTGTGGCCTTACTCATCCCCATCTATGAAGCCTGGAAAACTGATGATGTTTGGCAGAAAATGTTGTCTTTGGGCAGCATTTCCAGCAAGGTATCCATCATGTTTTTGTTCGTTTCCGTTCTCCGTGATGATTGGATGATTGGCGTGGTGGCGGTGATTATTTTGAGTGTGGGTAATGCTGGCTTAATGCTACTAGCACAAATACTAAAACGATTGAATGAAGTATGATCAACATTCTGAGTTATACCTGTATCGGCATAGGTTTAATTTTCTGGTTTTGGGGAACTGTTCATCTAGTTAGCGATCGCTCAGTATTATTCAAACTACATGGTCTTTCCGTGGCTGATACTCTCGGCTCAATGCTGATGATTCTCGGACTACTGCTAAAAATACCCAGTGAATGGCCGCTACTCATTCTCGGTATTATCTCCTTAGCTATCTGGAATACCATGCTCGGTTACGTATTGGCGTACTGTTCTACTGAAGAGGGGAAAAATGAATGATACCTATCTATATATAATTATTGCCCTGCTACCCTTAGCGGCTGGCATGGTAGTCACTCAAGCCAATCCCTACCATGCTTTAATCATTCGTGGGGTATTAGGTGCTGTCGCCGCGTTAGTAGATGCGGTTTTAGGCGCGGTGGATGTAGCTTTAACCGAAGCCTTGATGGGTACGATGCTAGCAGTTACTCTCTTTGCGGTGGCGGTACGTTCATCAATGGTGATGCGTTTGGGGGTAATCCAAGAAGATGAGTCAACCGAGGTGCAAGATGAAGATTGCGGAAAAATCATCAATGACCTACGTACCATTTTTAATAAATACTATCTGCGTATAGAAATTGTTCCCTACACCAATACTCAAGCTTTGCAAAGGGCGTTGATGGAAAAAGAAATTCATGCTACCTGTGTCCGCACAGCAGACAGTCAGCAAAAAATTGTAGGCGATGGCAACGAAATCCAGCCCTATCAAACTACAACTAGAATTTCACGCCTCTATGAAATCATGCAAGCTGAACTGTCTACACCACAGACAATTCTATCTTACGTAAACGTTTCCGAATTACAGGAGCAGCATTCATGAAATGGGTCTACATCCTAGCGGGGATAGCACTGTACGTTAAAATGCTGGTTCTACCTAATCCCGAACTTGATACATCACTTCCTTCTATTGTCGAATTGGTTGTCCAAGATAGTGGTGTTCCCAATGCTGTATCAGGGATTATTTTCCGTAATCGCTTATACGATACCATTTTTGAAGTAATTGTATTTACAATTGCCATCTTGGGCGTAAAGTTTCTTCTGTCTAATGAAAATCCCTCCTGCACCATCTATCACTTCACAGATCAACCATCAATTATGTTGGCGCGTTTAGGTGCAACAATTACCGCCATAGTCGGTATTGAATTAGCGATTAGGGGACATCTCAGCCCTGGCGGTGGCTTTGCGGCTGGAGTCGCAGGCGGAACAGCCATTGGACTGGTAGCGATTACCTCATCATACCAATGGATGCAGGAAATTTATAAACGTTGGCACGCCGCCACCTGGGAAAAAGTTTCTGTACTGCTGTTCATTGTCCTTGCAGTCATCACTCTAGTGGGAATAGAGTTACCACACGGAGAATTAGGCGCGTTGTTTAGTGGTGGTGTTCTCCCCATCTTAAATATCATCGTCGCCATCAAAGTCGCCTTGGGTTCTTGGGCAGTGGTGTTGATTTTTATTCACTACCGGGGATTGTTGTAAGCAGTAGTTAAATTCAGGTTTTTCCACTCAACCAGCAAACCAGGGATTATTTTGGAGTATTTGAATAAATTCTCTTATGTCACGCAAAAGCGCAAACAGACTCAAGAATGTTATTTGCGCCTTTGCGCCTACCCTACGGGAACGCCTAGCGGCGTATGCGCGAAATTAACCTACAACTTCTGGTACTAAACGCTTCATCCCTTGCTTCACAAAACCTTGCACAACAGCTAACTGCTGATTTTGTTGGAAGACATTTTGTAAGGTTTGACGCAATTTATCTAAATTCAAATTACTACCAGAGTCTACAGTAATTTCCTGCTGCTCAAAATATGCAACTAGACTCAACCCAGCAACCCTAGTCAGATAAGCAGCACTCACACCCTGTACTAAACCACCAGCAACAAAGGTAACGGCGTTACTTTTGAGAACTGTGCTAATAGCTTTAGTCGAAAGTTCCACTAAACCTAATTTCAGCATTAAACTTCCCATTGTTCCGGCTACGGTTTGCGCTTGTTCCAAGGAAAACTTCTGCTGATAAATATTACCCAAATCCATGACCATTTGGGCATTAATCGCCGCAGTTGCTAAAATATCTAATGCTGGCACTGGGTTAGCAAAAGCAGCAGCCGCAGCTATCCACTGATATTGTTCAATAATGGGGGTGGCGCGATCGCATCTTACCCCATTCAAATAATTTTTAGCCTCAGCTTTCAATAAAAACGCCTGTCTGCTGGTAGTTGTCCACACTAACTGTTGACTTTGCTGCACTAAAATTTCATTGAGTTGCTGCGTCAACTGCTGTATATCTGCTGCTGGTTGTTCCATCCATTCTTTTACAGTACCATCAGCCTGATGTTTCCGCACTTTCACAGCTACAGGAGAAGCAGCAACGGCGACTACATAATCTTGCATTCGCTGTTTTAATGACTGCAAAATACTAGCACGTTCATCTGGTAAATATTGGTCTTGTTTATTCAAAACTAAGACTTGTGGTTGATTGACTGCTTTTAGCTGCTGTAAAGCTTGAAATTCTGAATCAGTCAAATCACCATTAGTTAAGAACAGC
This sequence comes from Anabaena sp. CA = ATCC 33047, assembly GCF_963870205.1. Taxonomy (NCBI): domain Bacteria; kingdom Bacillati; phylum Cyanobacteriota; class Cyanophyceae; order Nostocales; family Nostocaceae; genus Anabaena; species Anabaena sp. CA = ATCC 33047. Next base: position 42,345 of record NZ_CAWMSA010000016.1, read on the forward strand.
ACTAAATCAGATTTAGTCACTTCTGTCAGAATAGCAGCATCCGAACCTTCAACCTCGTTCAATAAAGGTGCTGTTTCTTGGAAGTTGACTCTTTTCTGTGTTTCTTGCCATTGATCAGACTGTAGCACCTGGATTAAGGTACTTTTACCGACGAATTTACCACCAGTGACAGCTAATTTAATCTCTTGTCTGTCTAACTCTAAAGGTAATGTGGCTAGCTTTGTTTTCAGTGTCTCTAAAGCTGAATGGTTTTCAGCTTCTTGTGCTAGTTGGTTAATGACGACTTCTGTTTTAGCGATCGCACTAACTGCTGTTTCCCGATCTACAAGCATACCATTGGGCTGCTCTGCATGGTCTTGCGGGAACTGCTGCTGCCACCACCACAAACCACCACCAACAGCTAAGGCACTTAATAAACCTAGCTCACCCACCTGCATAATAGAATGATGCCAAGTTTGCACCATCCACAAGGAAAAGGATATACCCAATCCTCCTACTAATATAGGTCGCTGCAACTTCACAACCATGTTTCTCCGCGCTTTTTGGAAGATTTCAACTTAAGAATAGATCAAAACCCTGCTTAACCGAATTGTACAGTTAACATTAACTCCCCAGCCTCACGATATTTTGCTGAACGAGGTTTACGCTGTCGTTTTTCGATTTCGACAAGGTGTATTTCGCTACCATAGCCAATAAACACATCTACCGGGAAGACATAGAATATATCAAGTTGTTCTATGTAGGCTAGGGCAAAATCAAAGTCCGATTGCTTGTATACTGCTCTCAGCATGAGCCGACGATTTGTTTTAGTGCGGCGATTATCTACAACATAATTACCAGATGGCTCATGCAACCAAGCATATTTGACTTGGATTTTAACTAAAATTCCCTCTATATCAAATACTAAATCGTAAGGTAGTCGGTCGCCAATCGGTTTTAAGAACAGCAGCTTGTTCGGCTATGTCTCCCCTCAGCTTTGTGTCTATTAGTTAGGCAAGGAAACATAATACAAGCATAAAACAAAACCCCTTCATCTTGCGAGATGAAGGGGTTTTGTTTTTGATTTGGTGGCGGGAAGTGGATTTGAACCACTGACCTTCGGGTTATGCTTACCATCTACAACTTTCGTTGCCCAGTTTAACTGGTTTGTGGTCTGGACTGTCCCTTCACCCTCGGCGTTATCGTTAGGGTGCCTGCCTTCCAGTCTCTACACCTTCTCTCTTTCGAGAGCTTGGTTCGGGATTACCGCGCTAGTGGCTTCCCCGAATTTGACAGGTAAACGCACATGAGTTTCTTCATGTACCGCCCACTGCAAAATCAACTAATAAGCGCGTAGTTCATTTTGCTAGTTGAGCCCGACGAGCTACCAGGCTGCTCTATCCCGCGTCGCTCTTGACTTTTTTAGTATAACGCAAGAGTCTAAGTTTGGCAACTATAAAAACGATAATTCTCCAACAACTTCTAGACGTGTGTATTTGCCTGGGTTGAGGAACTTTTCGGCGAGGCTGTCGGCGACGCTGGGGGTAATCCAACCCATTTGTTGCAGCAGGTGAATAGCGACGGCATATTTTGCCCGTTTAGCACCGTCCATAACTTTAATTGTCAAACCCATGCCTTCACCGAGTCTACCAATACACTGTATGCCTTCTGCGCCGGATTTGCTGATCAGTTCTCCTGGGGTGAGGCGCATCAGTTCGGTGTCAAATTCTCCATCTCCGGCTACCATTGCGGGGTGATGGCTCATGGCGCGGACGATGCGCTCCATATCTAGGTTATTGCTAGAGGCTAAAAGCGCGTATAAAGAAGCTATTTGACCCAATTGCATTAAATATGTGGGCGCGCCACAGTCGTCATGCGCGCTGATAAATTCCTCGGCGGGCATTCGCAATAATTCTGCGACTTTACCCAAAATGAGTTGTTGGATTGGGTGCTTGCGTTCCAAGTAGTTATTTAAAGGCCAATGGCGTTGTTGACAAACAGCCAGCATCCCCGCGTGCTTACCAGAACAATTGTATTCTAGAGGACTGCGTTTACCTGGGGGAATGGGACACTGAAGGGCTGAGGGGTCAAGATCAGCTCGCCACAGGATGTTAAATACTTGTCTGACTTGCTCAATTGTACCTTTGTGAGAACTGGTGATAATTGCCAAGTCGCGATCGCTCAGATCGTAACGTTCCAGTGTGCCTGTTGTGGTGACAGCCAAGGCCTGAAATGGTTTCAGGGCGGAACGGACAAAGGTAGCTGTTTCGGCATTGCCAGCCACCGTTAACACCCGTCCTCGCTCGTCGCATACTACAGCTTGGACTAGATGCCTGGATTCAATAATACCTTCCCGCAACAACCGGACTTCCAGTGCTGCTGCTTGAGTTCGTTTGCCCATTGTCATGGGTGAAAATCTATCACTTTTTAGTTATGAGTTATTAGTCAGGAGTCATGAGCTTGTGACTAATGACTCCTGACTATTTAAAACAAATGCCAAACTATAGTACCAATAAGAAACAATCCCGCCAAGCTAGCGAATGTAATTTGTAACCGTCGGAGAATTGGTTTAATTTCGTAGGTGACAATCAAGCGATCGCGGTTAATCACTTCTTGTGGTTTAATCCAAGTTTGACCATCGTACCAGCCTGATTCTTCATAGAAGACAGTTGTACTGTATAGGCGATCGCGCACGTACAGCCAGCCCAAATATAAACGTAATAGTCCCAAGACTACCCCGACACTCGCCCCAGCAGAGCCACAGAGGATAAAATGTCCCAATTGTTTACTTGGGGGAAAACTAGCGGCAGCGACGGGCCCCGCCACCAACCAAGATAAACCCCAAATCCATACCAGTTTTTTGACATAATCCTGCCCATTCAAGGTGCAATCACGAAATAGCCAGGAAGTTTTTAGCTGTTCGTACTCGTTGAGGGGTTGTTGTTCTGTGGGAACTGGGCAATTTGCCAGGGAGGAATTAATCATGTTGGTTTACCACCACCTTCTTCAAAATTTGGTAGGGAAATACGTTCTGCATGACTCCAGAATGCTTCTAGATTATAAAATTCCCGTTCCTTGGGCATCATGATGTGTACAATTACGTCCCCGTAATCTTGGAGTACCCAATTTCCTTCTTCTTTGCCTTCTGTCCGCAAAGGACGGCGGTGCAAATCTGTTTCTACTCTATCTTCTATTGCTTGCGCGATCGCTCTGACTTGCACCCTAGAATAGCCAGTCAACATCACAAAATAATCTGCCAAGTAAGAGACATCTGCTACCTTCAGCACTAAAATATCACCCGCTTTACGGTCAGATGCAGCTGCGGCGATAGTAACAGCTAAATTTTCACTCCAGTCTGTTTCACCCTCTGGACTGCTGAGTGCGCTTTTGGTGACGGAGACGGATTGTAATGGTAAATTGCCTTGGAAATAATCAGACATTCAACCTCAGGTGCTTTATCCCTTTTGTTACTGTTTTTGAGAATTAATGACAAACAACAATCGAACCAGAACTTGATCTCTTGGTTTTTTTGAATACTAACAAAAAAATAGGTGTTTATGGCATTGGCTAAGTATTAGCTCATATCTTGCAATATTTCTATGGCTGTATTGTGGTATAATTTTTGTAGCGTTCTCTGCCACAACGGCTGTTTTCGCCTTGCCATCTTTCAGTTCATTATCCCATCTTAGCCCAGCCGCCATCTGTTCTGGGAGACTAATCACAGAGTCGTCAAGCTGAAAATTAACCAATCTCACTATCTTGTAACTCTATAACTCTGCCATATATTAGTATATAACAAAGCGGACAGCAGTGGATTCTGTCTTAAGTCTGATTGATAATGATTACTAACAAAGCTAATTGAACTTGGTACTTATCTACGAAAACAGGACACAGATAATCAGATGTATCACACTTCTCTATGCCCTGAGATATTTGATTTTTTTTGACTTTTTAATACCTTGCCGCAAGGGTGAACTTAAACTTCCTGTTTAGAAACCACTTTGGCATCCATTGGTTGACTTTCCGCAGTCACAGAGTTAAATAATTGTTCGTATTGATTTAAAGCTTGCTCGAAAGCATATTGCTCAGTGGCATATTTCCGGCTGTTATAACCCAAAGTTTTCACTTTTTCTGGGTGTTTGTATAGGTTTAAAGTTGCCATTGCCAAGGCTGCGGCATCTTCTGGAGCCACTACAATTCCCCCTCCACTTTGTCTGACTGCTTTGGCTGCTGTACCGTTACTTGGTACAGATGCGATTAATGCTCGACCACTAGCCAGCAAGACTTGAATTTTCGATGGCATATTGAAGGATATCACGTTTTTCTTTTGTACCACCAAACCCACATCTGCTGCTGCTAACATCTCAGGCAAATGTTCACGGGGTTGAAACGGTAGTAGTAAAACGTTATCAGCACCGCAATCTAAACAATACTGTTGCAATCTCTGCAACCCTTTGGCTTCGCCAACAATCACAAAGGCTATGTCTGGAACATGACGCAACATCGCCGCCGCTTTAATTACAGTTTCTAAGCCTTGTGTCAAAGCAATGTTACCTGAATACAGGACTACAAATTTACCATTCAGGTTGTGTTCTTCCCGGAATGCGTTGTTGACTTGTGGTAAGGGACGAATAAAATTCACATCCACCCAATTAGGGATTTGTTCTATTTTTTCAGGTGCTACGCCCTTAGACACTAGATTATCTACAAATCCATCCGCAATCACACTAATTTTTGTGGCACTCTTATAAGCAAATTTTTCCAATACTGAAAACACTTTAATCAACCATTTGTTTTTCAGTAATCCGACATGGATAGCGGCTTCGGGTAATATGTCTTGAAGATTCAACACCACAGGGCAAGCACGTAACCATCCTAACAAGGCAGCAGGCACACAAACAGGTAATGATGGTGACGTTGAGAGAATTACATCAGGCCGCCAGCCTAAAAGTGCAGGTAAAAAGCTAGTTGCTACAAAACTTGCATCCAGCAATATTCGATCTAAAAGCTTAGGCTGTGGGCGAATCCAAACATAACTACGTTGGATTTTGACACCTTTTTTATATTCTGTGAGATACCATTTGCCTCGATATCCTTCATAAATTTGACGCTCAGGATAGTTAGGCATAGCGGTAATCACACGTACTTCATGGCCCCGCTTCACCAGTCCCTCTGCTAATTCTGTCATTAGCGGGGCAATTCCAATTGGTTCTGGATAGTAGTTGTAGGAGTAAATTAAAATCCGCATAACAAATTAGTCAGAAGTCCCTGGTTGTTGTGTTCATTAAAACAATACTTGTCCTCAAGTTGATAGCTGGAGCGTCAACTAAGACCTATATTTTTAATTGTGGCTTTATACTCTTTCTGTGTCAGTAGGTTTTCGTTGAAGATTTAGTAAATATTGCTATAGATTATTTCAGTACGATATAATTTTTTGGGAAATTTTAGATTGTAAATATTACTTATTCTCTAATTATCTGATGTACGCATAAACTCTGGGGTAATTAAGTAAATTTTCTAGAAATTGCTAGTATTAATAGGAAATATCTCAGTAACACTGAGTAAATATCTGAAAAATTGCTTTTTTTTCCACTGAATATCAAGATTTCACGGAAAATCATCTTTTTTTTCCTCAGTAATAATCAGGATTGATTGTTATTTTTTTTTATAAAACTACATATTTTGTAATATTAAAATAAAGTTTTGAATGATCGTGTCAACCAGAGGATGCGATCGCTATTCCCATGCCTATTGATACCAGCCTGATGATTGTGCGAGTGGAAATTGGCTGTAGAGTAACTCAACGGCTAATATTCCGTGAAGTTTAGCAATTATAGGTAAATTTAAACATTTTAGGCTAAATTTTGCGATTTAATAGGAATTTAGTTAGTATGGTGCGTCAGTATGAATATTTTCTTGGTCTAGCTAGGGTTTATCGTACTGACGCACCCTACATTTTAAATATTTTTTTATCTGGCAGTCCCTAAAGACCTGACTAAAAGCTGAGTTTGCCCTAACTTAAAGAATTTGTGATAAAAATTTACGAGTTCGTTCTTCTTGGGGTTGGGTGAAAAAGATTTCTGGGGTAGCTGATTCAACTAAATGACCGCTATCCATTAAAACCACTCGGTCGGCAACTTCACGGGCAAATCCGACTTCATGGGTAACTACTACCATTGTCATGCCTTCACTGGCTAGGTTTCGCATCACATCTAAAACTTCTCGCACCATTTCTGGATCTAATGCGGATGTAGGTTCATCAAATAACATGATTTTAGGCTGCATGGCTAAAGCACGAGCGATCGCAACCCGTTGTTGCTGTCCCCCAGACAACTGTCCTGGGTATTTGTGCGCTTGTTCTAAAATTCCGACTCTTTCTAATAACTGCATCGCCAATTCTTCAGCCTGAGTTTTCTGCCAGCGACGCACCCAAATCGGGGCTAAAGTAATATTTTGCAGCACTGTGAGATGGGGAAATAAATTAAACTGCTGAAATACCATCCCCACCTCACGCCGTATCGCTTCAATATTTCGCAAATCGTGACTGATGATAATACCATCAATATTAATTTTGCCCTGCTGATATTCTTCCAAAGCGTTAAATGTGCGGATAAACGTTGATTTACCCGAACCAGAAGGCCCCATCAAGACTACGACTTCCCCGCGATTAACTGTTAAACTCACACCTTGTAAAACATGAAATTTGCCATACCATTTATGAACATCTTCAGCAATAATTATCGGTGTCGGTTCGTTCACAGATTTTCACCTCAAATTTTTTCAGTAAAGCAGAACATAAGTTTGAGTAACTAATGACTAATAACTAATGACTAATAGCTAATGACTCAACTGCTTTTCTAATCGCCGAGCAGCAACAGACATAGAATAACAAAATAGCCAATAAATCAAACCAATAAATAAATATACTTCTGCATAACGACCTATAAATTGAGGCTGTGCCAATATGGAACGGGCAATACCTGTTAGTTCTACTAAGCCCACAAGGGATAATAGGGAAGTGTCTTTAAATAAGCCGATAAATTGCCCGACAATCGCCGGAATAACAGCACGTAAAGCTTGAGGCAAAACAATTAATATAACTGTTAAGGGAGTATTCAAACCTAATGCTTTAGCTGCTTCCACTTGTCCACGAGAGACAGCTTGCAGTCCACCGCGTACATTTTCGGCCATGTAAGCAGCACTAAACAACACCAGTCCAGCGATCGCTCTTAAAACCCTGTCTAGGCGGATTTCTGCTGAGAGAAACAAGGGTAACATCACTTGCGCCAAGAATAAAATCCCTATTAGGGGAACTCCCCGAATGATTTCGATATAAAGAATACAAAACCAACGAACTACAGGTAAATTGCTAATTCTTCCTAAAGCGAGTAAAACGCCAATGGGAAAAGAAAGCACAATACTCACTATGGCCGTTAGTAAGGTAAGTAGTAAACCATTCCATAAAGTTGTAGATACAGGTTGTAAACCAAAGCCCCCACCAGTTAACCACAGAATCACGGGGAAATTTAACAACCAGATTAAGGAAAGCCAAGGGGATATAACTTGAGCAAACCTTTTTCCTAACCAGAAACTAGGAATTAGTAAAGTCGCAATGACAAATAAACACAGGCGAGATGTAAAATCTACAGGTAAGAGGATGATTCCCCAGGTGGCGATGACAGCAAATAACGCCACACCACGCCAAGAAAACTTTTGTTTATTCAACAAGATACCTGTAGTTATTGAGCCTAAATTAGAAATAATTGCTAATACAAACCAAATCCGCCAATATTGACTGGGCGGATATCTACCAACTAAAAATAAACGTAAATTTACTTGAATTACTTGCCATTGTGCTTGAGTGGTTGCCCAAATCACCATTCCCTGGGCTAACCAAAGTAGGAACATTAAGCAAACAACAGTTAATAAACTGTTATACCAAGTGCTAAATAGGTTTTTACGTAACCAAGTTAGTTGTTTAGTCATTAGTCATTAGTTATTAGTTGTTAGTTTTTTTCCTCCACTTCCTCAGTAAACCAATACGTATTACCTTTCTTGAATTTGGACTCGGCGATTTAATAAGTTCATGATTAAAGAGATAGTTAAGCTGAGGGTGAGATAGGTGAGGGTAATGAGTAACATGACTTCTACCGCTTTCCCAGTTTGGTTAAAAGTGGTGGAGGCGACAAAATAGAGATCAGGGTAGCCGATGGCGATCGCTAAACTAGAATTTTTGGTGAGATTGAGATATTGGCTAGTCAGTGGGGGAATGATTACCCGCAAGGCTTGGGGGAGAATGACTAGGCGCATAGTTAAACTAGGGTTTAATCCGAGCGATCGCGCTGCTTCCCATTGTCCTTTAGATACTGACGCAATTCCACCTCTGACAATTTCCGCAATGAAAGCACCAGTATAAAAAGTTAAACCCAACAGTAAAGCAGAAAACTCTGGGGATAAGTTAAACCACAGAAATTCAAGACCATTTTGACTCAGCCCCAAAAATCCCCCCAGGGTAATTTTATTTTCTATTTTAGGAAAACTCAGGAAGACGGCAAAGTACCAAAACAGCAACTGTAAAAGTAAAGGCGTATTGCGGAAAACCTCTACATAAACTCGCATAATGTTTCTCACTAGCCAGTTATCAGAAAGTCTACCTATCCCCGCCATTACCCCGATAATTGTTGTGAAGATAATTCCTAAAACTGCTACTCGCAATGAATTAATCAGTCCCACCCACAAAGCCAGACTATAAGTATCAGTTGGTTGATAAGGTATGGGTGTTTCGCCGATATCAAAAGATGCTTGCTGCCTGAGAAAATCAAAGCCAAATTGAATTCCTAATTGCTGTAAATTGCGATGAAGATTACTCCAGAGTATCGCCACTATAGCTAAGGCTAAAAATACAGCAATGAATTGTCCAGCAATTCGCCAAAAGCGATCATCACGCCATAAAGGGGGTTTAGAGGTAGTCATTAGTCATTAGTAATTAGTCATTAGTCAATTGTCTTCATTACCTAAACGGTGGTGAATATAACAGTCCTCCTTTTGTCCACTGTTGATTTTCGCCACGAGGTAAGTTAAGTTTTGTGTTTGGGCCGAGGTGGCGATCATAAATTTCACCATAGTTACCAACGTGTTTGATTACTCTGGCGGCAAAGTCATTAGTTAAGCCAAGTCCTTGGCCGAGATTGCCTTCTGTTCCCAAAAACCGCTTAATATCTGGGTCATTACTGTTAGCTAATTGACTCACATTTTGAGAATTAATGCCTAACTCTTCCGCTTTGATTAAGGAATAAACTACCCAAGTTAGATTATCACGCCATTTGGTATTTCCTTTCGCTACTGCTGGCGCGAGGGGTTCGGAAGAAATGACTTCATCTAAAATGACGTTATCTTCTGGCTTGGGGAGAGTGGTACGTCGAGATACTAAAGCGGATCTGTCGGCGGTGACTGCTTCACAACGTCCTTCGGCATAGGTAGCAAAGGTAACGTTAACGTCTTCAAACACGACTGGTTTATAAGTTATACCTCGTTTCCGCATTTGGTCTGCTAGGTTTTGTTCCGTGGTAGTACCAGTTTGTACACAGATAGCTTTGTCTTTTAGGTCGCTTAAAGATTTAATGTTGCTATTTTTGCGAACCATCACACCTTGACCATCATAAAAAACCACAGGTGCAAATTCTAAACCAACTGATGTGGCGCGGCTAAGTGTCCAGCTTGTGTTACGGCTGAGGATATCTACTTCGCCAGTTTGTAAAGCTGTAAAGCGTTCTTTGGCATTGAGGTTACGAAACTCTACCGCATCTGGGTTGTCAAACAAGGCGGCGGCGACAGCGCGACAAATATCGACATCAATGCCGCTATATTTACCGTCAGTTCCTACAAAGCTAAAGCCTGGAACTTCACCACTGACACCGCAAATTAATTGTCCTCGACTTTTGACAGTATCCGAGCGATCGCTTGCTGACACACTGCCTGGATTGCTTGTTGTGACTGAATTGCCGCCACAGGCAGTAATAGCAAAAATTAAGGATGTTGCCAGGATTAAAGCTGATTTTCTCATAAAGTTCCCAGTTATTTGTCTAAAAAAATGTATTATTCAATACAATGCTCTGATTAAATCAAAATATATGTTTGTAATATAAAACTTTTTGAGTACCTATGTTGCAATTTCATGGAATGCCAAGTTTATTAATGATTGTGTTGCTTGATTTGCGAAGTAAATTGATATTCATAATTTACGTCAAGCCTATTTATGGTCAATATTATGATTAATTCTGAATAGTAATCAAATAATATATTTCGTCGTTAAGCATAGGTATTATTACATTTTATTTCATGTTTATTAATAGGAATAAAAAATTTAAGCAATTTAAAATGTGATTTATTTAAATAACATTTATCTAGTTTTAGTTTTATTAAATCTACTTGGTTAAGACATGAAATAACATTACTAAATTGATTTTTTGTTGGCAAATATAGTTAAACTTTAATAAATTGAAAGACTTGATGATGGAAATTTTGTTGATAAAATAGAACTGACTGTAAGTTAATAAATGTAGATATTTCCAGCAACATAATTAGGTAATGAGCAGAAACTTATTGCATACTTCTCAGGGAATGCCAAAAAATCAATTATGTGCGATTGACTGTGATTAGGATGCTTGATAGAGAAGAATCTCTGAGAGGATGTTTGAAAAGTATTGTTATTAACTTCAAAGTCTCTCAGACCTAACCCCCCAGCCCCCCTTCCCTACAAGGGAATGGGGGTTTCAAAGCCTCTCCCCTAAAAGGAGAGAGGTTTGGAGAGGGGTTTTTAGTATACTTTGCGGCTTTCCAAACATCCTCTGAGTATTTCCAGATTTTATCTGAGAGATACATCCTAGATATGGGATATTTTTTGATTGGGAAGTCCCTAAAAGAAGTGAATTAACTACATCAACTTCAGCACTTGCCACTAAGAAGTTAAACTAGATTTTGGTGACAGCTGCTCCAAGTTTGGTTAAAGAGGCTTTTATGGGAGCTAATCTACAACAGATTGCTAATTATTTAGACAAAATAGGTTGGGACTACCGTTTTGATGAGGAAGCAGACCAAATCATCACAGGTGTAGAAGCTGAGAACGTAGAAGATTTCCTAATAGTTGTGCAACTAGATGAAGGGGGAAATTTTTTCCGGGTATTTGCGCCTCAAGTTCTAGAAATAGTTGAGAATCATCCTCACAAGGCAGCTATATTACAGACAATCCTGACAATTTCTTGGGAAACGAAAATGCTGCAATGGGAATATGACCCATTGGATGGTGAAATCCGGGCCATGATAGAGTTTCCTTTGGAAGACTCAATTTTGACAGAGAGACAATTTCATCGCTGTTTGAGTGGCTTAATTCAGATTGTGGACAATATCGCTATACCACGTCTGAAAGAGGTGATGGAAACAGGACAAGATCCGGGGAATATAGAACTTGGGGAAAGAATTCTACTGAGTATTCAGGAAGAAGCACCCGGATTACTAGAAATATTGGAAAAAGCAATAGAAGCGAGGAAGAAGCGAGGAAGTTTTCCTACGGAATGAGACGAAACATCACTTAAATAGCTATACTCCAAAGTGATACCCTCACTATATACTGAAATTTTCTAGGGCTGGATTTTATGACATCCTATGCAACCTCCTCTGCCAAAGCGGAAATGAGTGAACTCCGGCGGTTGAAAGGCTTACTACCGCCAGAATTGCAGAGCTGGGTCACGGTTGAAGGTACAACTGAGGTCAATCCACCCCTGATCCGTTGCGAAGAAATTGGCAAAGACCAAGTAGAAATTCAAATTGACTTGGTGAAATGGGACACCTTAGCAATGGATCAGCGTAATCTGCTGTTCTGGCATGAAGTCGCCCGCATTCAAAATGACACAATTCCCAAAGATGGTTGGGAAATGGCAGCATTAGCTATCGGCTTAGGTGGTGCTGTAGGTGAGTTGTGGGTACAGGATGGATTATTGTTAGTATTGGCCTTGGCTCTGAGTGGCGTTTCCGGTTGGCGACTGTATCAAAAGAATAACGGGGAAAAGCAACTCAGAGAATTAATTGATGCTGACGAGAAAGCGATCGCTTTAGCAACTCGCTTTGGGTATAGTCTTCCTAACGCCTACAAAAGTCTAGGTAGTGCCTTAAAAACTCTCATCGATAATACTCCTAGCAAACGGCAACGCTCCCGATATGAAGCGCGACTCTCTGCTCTCAAACGTAGTGCCAATAAAGCCAAAGCTAAATCGAGAGTAGCAGATGAAGGCGCGCTGTAGTCACCAAAAACTAATTTGGGTGGGCAGAATTGCCCATCCGATTATTCTATGGCTTTGGCATAATGTCAGATAATGCTGATATTTGATTCATCTTCATCAAAATTTTACAAAAGAATTTCTTGGGGTAAAGCCAAGACAAGAACAAACTGATTTGCTGTCAGTTTATAGCTGATTTAACATTTTATGAGTCTGGGGTACAACACGAACCTGTTTTAAGAATCGCTTCATCAAAGCTTGCCATGTCAAAACTTGTTCTGGATTAGGAGCAAGTATAGGCGTTTGAGTTAATTGTTCAGACTCAGCTAAAGGCGTAACAGGTTGTAAAAAGACGGGAATCTCAGGACTGACATCTGCCACTAATAAAGCAGCTTGTTCCAATTCAGCGACATCCGTCTGCTCAGAAATAATTATTTTAATGAAAGTTTCTAAATGTGGATAACAAATTTGTAGAAACTTGATATGTTCTTGCCAACGGGATTCACCACTCACACTGGGAAGTTTCCAATCCATACCCACCAAGTCTAGATAGGGTAAGATAGTCGCCAATTGTTCTGGGCGATGTCCGCCGGTTTCCAGGTAGATGGGTAGACCAGTCAGCGATCGCACTTGGGGCAGAAATTCCTTTAAGAAAGCTGCATGAAGAAGTGGTTCTCCACCTGTTAAGCTAATGCTATCGTGTATAGAAGGTAAATTCTGCCGTTCAATCCATTCCAGTAACAGTGGAATGGGGACGGGGTTAGAGTGAGTTTCAAAGTCTCTATTACCGGGCGATCGCTCTATCCGACAATTAGTGGGTGCATTCCAAGTATGGACACTATCGCAAAAGTGGCAACGCAAGTCACAAAAAGCAAAGCGAATAAAAATTTGACGTGTCCCGACATTCAGTCCTTCTCCTTGAATAGCAGAAAAGACCTCAATCAGGCGTGCAGTAGGTTCGGCTGTAGTGTTAGCAGTCATAGGAAAATAGCAACGCGATCGCGCTGCATCGGCACAATAACAAGTATGTTTTTACTTCTTGTTCTATTGTGAATCTTTTGTGAATCTTTGCAGGCAATCTCTGCTTTAATTCTATGGCACTAACTATGAGTCATTATTTCTACTTATTTAACATGAGGTTAGGTGATTTTTTAGGACAAAATAATGTTTGGCAGATTAAATTTATATGGCAACGAAAGTGCAGAGCTTCATGACTAGCCAACCCACAGAGGTACAATTCCCAGTTACTACCTTAGATGAAATGGTAATAGTGCAGGTACCTGCGCGTTTAAGCGTAATTGAAGCAGTAAGCTTTAAGCATACCTGCCAAGAATTAACTCAAGAAAATTCTCACCCCAAACAAATCATTATTGATTTTCAGAAAACCACCTTTATGGATAGTAGTGGTTTAGGAGCCTTGGTTAGTAGTTATAAGACTACCCAAGAAAAAGGCATTGCCATGACTCTGCGGAATGTCACACCTCAAGTCATGGCAGTGCTAAACCTCACCGGACTAAACCAAGTTTTTTCTATTGAGTCTAGTAGCGAAACAGCATCAATAGACGCTGATAATTTGACTGACACCCAGAAGGGTGTTGAACTACCAACTACTCATCCATCTGTCAAATCTTGGATGAAACGATTTTTAGACATTATTGGTGCTTTGGTGGGGTTAGTAATCATGGGAATTTTGTTTATTCCCATCATGATTGCTATTAAAATTGATGATCCTGGCCCCGTTTTCTTTGGTCAGATTCGCTGTGGCTGGATGGGTAAACGATTCAAAATTTGGAAGTTCCGTTCTATGTGTGTAGATGCGGAAGCGAAAAAAGCACAAGTAACCAATCAAGTGGAAGGTGCATTTTTTAAAAATGAAAATGACCCCAGAATTACACGGGTTGGCAAATTTTTACGCCGCACTAGCCTAGATGAGTTTCCGCAATTTTGGAACGTCTTAAAAGGGGAGATGAGTTTAGTCGGAACTCGACCACCCACACCGGATGAAGTCGAACGCTATGAAGTCCCAGAGTGGCAGCGTCTGGATGTAAAACCCGGTATGACTGGCGAATGGCAAGTAAATGGCAGGTCTAAAGTCCGCAGTTTTGAAGATGTGATTAAGCTAGATTTGCTGTATCAGAAAAACTGGAGTTTAATGTACGATTTGAAGTTAATCTTCAAAACAGTTGCCATTGTATTTAATAGAAATAGCGGTGCTTATTAACCAGTTAGCTTCATTAGGATTCTGATGAAGTTTAGCACAAATTACTAACCAGTAAAAAAGTAAAATAGATATTGATAGTTAAGCAATGTCATCACTACTGGTTAGAATATTTTCTAAGTTGCACGAGTCGATGACTAATTGGTAATCTCTCAAATTGCATTTCGATAAACTACTCTTCCTGAAAAATATTTCAGGGAGTTTTTTATTTTGTGAAAATTTTCATTTAACATAAAATTAATCATCATTTTATTAAAACTTCAAATTTGTCATTTTAATTTTGTTATTTATATTAATGAAATTTTTTGACATTTATGCCGATATGGCGGCCAAAAAAATTAAAAAATAGTTATTCTTATACAAATTATGCTTTTAGTCTAAATAGGAAATATTCTACTTAGACTTATTTCCAGTTTATGGTTGACAAAACTAGGGAGCGTAACGGCAAAAGTAAAATATTTATACTTATAATTTAGCAAAAACTATACAGCGATTTGTTCTAAGTAAATTGTGATTAATTATGAAGACTATTGTCAAAAAACTTCGTAACGAAATAGTTCGCAAAATATATCAAATGCCATTGATCAGCCACTCAATTGACCATGAATATAAAGCAGCAGTAACAAATTATGCTAATAATTTACCTGCGCTTTCAGCAGATGACTCAAAATTAGTGGAAACTCTCAACAACGATGGTATTGTCATTACATCCTTAGAAAATATATCAATTCCCTTAACTCAGGAAATGCTCTTGTCAGCCAAAAGTTTGATGCCAAAAATATCCAAGAGCATTTCTGCAAATAAAAATGAATTTGCGCTGCATGCCACCTCTGAGCAAATCATAGAACATTCCCATATTTTTCTTTGGGGACTCCAACAAAGGTTGCTCAATATTGCTGAGAATTATCTGAGTCTACCAGTCGCTTATCACGGTGCTTATTTTCGTAGGGATATCAGTAATCAAGTTCAAAAAAAATCAAGGTTATGGCACCTTGACAAAGAAGATATAAGAATGATGAAAATTATTGTTTATCTGAATGAGATTAACGAAGATTGCGGGCCATTTCAATACATACCAAAATCTTTCACTTCATCTATTTTTAAATCTTTAAACTATGATTATAAATACCTTACAGATGAAACAATGGCAAAAGCTATCTCCCCATCAAATTGGCAATCCTGCATAGGAGCTTTTGGCACAGTGATTATTGCTGATACTGCTAGCATTTTTCATAAAGGAAAAGTTCCGGTATCTTCAGACAGATTTGCCATATTTTATGATTATACGAGTAGACAACCAAAACATCCTTTTTATTGTAAGTCTTCTCTTTCTGATGATGCTTTATATGCAATATCTACAAGTATCCCTGAGCATCAAAAACAGTATGTCTTTTGGCGAAAAAATTATCATCCTCAAGGTATAATTGCTAATTTAGCATTAGGTAAAACTTAAAGCTTGATAAATCACATTTTTGATGAAGCTCTTAAAAATCTTCTATCAAAAAAAGTTATACAGATGATTACGCTCCAGAGGCTTCAGATACAAACATTGAGTTGTTGCTAGATGATAGAGCATTGGTATTAACAACCAAATTACAAGAGGTAAATCTTGTATGTAAGCTAGATTTACACACAAAATTTACCTGGATTTATTATAAGTTTCTATATTTAGGTGCGTAGTAAGTTAGGGTGATGTGCTTTACCCTCCCTGTGTTCACTGTGTTCTCTGCATTTACAAAATAGCCGCTATTTTATGAGATACTTTCCAACCCAAATTGGGAATACTAACTAAAGCGCAGCTACCTGCTGCATAAAAACAATGTGGTTTATTGAACTGATGAGATTTAGGACATAGGAGAAGACGATGGACGCACTTACATTAACTTTTGCACTCGCACCTCACATTGTTAAAGGGCTAGCCCAGGGCATATATGTAAGGAATGGTGGTGTTATTGTCGATGCTGTAACAAATCAAGTAGTTACTTGGTTAAGAGATTTAGTGCCAACACCAACTGCATCTTCTAAAGGTTTCCTTAATATGATCTTCTCAGGAGCAAATCTAGTTGCTTCAGGGGCTAACGCTGCTGTGACGGGAAAAGGTTTAACAGATGTCAGCCAGCGTTTAGACGGAGTGGAACAAACAAATTTAGGAAATCTTGCTGTTTCAGGGGCGAATTTGGTTGCAACTGTTGCTAACGCTGCTGTTACGGGAAAAGGTTTAGCTGATGTTAACGGACGTTTGGGTAGTATTGAAAATCAGTTAGAAGCACTAGGACAAAATTTACAACTAACTCAAGGAATTTTCAAGGTAACTACAGCTGCTAGCATACTTAATCTTGGTGTTTCTGTGATGGGCTTTGCTGTGATATCACAACGTCTTAAAGAACTAGAGCAACGCCTACAACAAGCACAAGAGTTATTAACTAAGATTAACCGAAAAATTGATTTAAGTTTTTATGCTAATTTTCGTGCAGCTATTGAATTAGCAATTAATGCCTTTACAATGAAAAAATCTGAAAACCGTAGAAGTAGCGCGTTACAAGCTATCAATCGATTTTTAGAAGCAGAACATATTTATACTGAGTTAACTGATATCGAAATTGAGCAGCAAAGCCAAATAGCTGATGAATTCCTCCTCACTTTATCCTTGGCATATCTAGCTGAAACACGTTGTTATTTGGAATTAGAAGAACACGAAACAGCACTTCGTCGTTTTCAAGAAGGGACAATAGTTATTCGTTCTCGTATTCAAAAATATGTAGAAATTCTTTTAACTTCTAACCCAGCAGCTTATCTGCAACCTCATTTAAAAGACCAGATTGATTTGAGAAGATTAACCAAAGTTTACCAATGGATTGATCCAACTTTGGAAGAAAATGCGGTGTTTGAAATGCAACGAGAAAACTTATATAAGATGGCGCAAGAGCCTAATAAGTGGGTGGAATCTCTGCCAACAGCTATCCTAAGTCGTGTTGAAGTTCCAGGAGGTTGGTTAGGCCCCAATGTCAATGATTTGAAGCGAGAAGCTGATAAACGTCTTCCTCAAGTGTTAGAGCTAATAGAATCTATGGTAGAAACCAATCGCCGTTTTGAATCTTATCAAACGGAAATACAAGCAATATCTCAACTAGGTATCAGCTTTCATGAATGGCTAAAATTAACTCCTACTCAAGAGAATAAACCAGAGGGTGCAGAATTAATGTATATCATGCCATCAACATCATTGTACATAAGTATGTCAACATAATTAAATGTAAAATGATGATGGGATAGATCCCCGACTTCTCAAAGAAGTCGGGGATCTGGATATTACGTTTTTTTAGGTCAATCTACTGAGTATGGGCGCAATAAGAAAAAAGGCGAACAAAGTTCGCCTGAAATAATTATTTTGTTAAGCCGTTGCTGATTGAAAACCCAAATTTAAATCTTCGCTTCTTCCTTAACCAACTTATCCCAACCCAAATCTTTCAAATTATTATTACGACGTAACGGACGAGTTACTAACTCTAAAATGTCACGGGCATTAGTGAAGCCGTGTATTTGAGCAAAAGTAAACTCTACAGACCATTTTGTATTAATACCCCGCGCTTCTAAGGGGTTGGCGTGCGCCATTCCAGTAATTACTAAATCTGGCTGTAAATCATAAATGCGCTGTACTTGATTGTAATTATCTGGCTTCTCGACAATTTTGGGCATGGGTACACCCATTTCTAGGCAAGCTTTCTCTAGCATTGCTAACTCAGCCGCTTGATAGCGTTTATCCATGTAGGGAATACCAACTTCATGAACAGTCATGCCACAACGGACTAAGAAGCGTGCTAAAGAAACTTCTAGCAGGTTGTCACCCATGAAAAATACAGACTTACCACGAATTAATTTTACATAGTCTTCTAAACCTGCCCAAATTTGTGTTTCCCGTTCTTCTAAGCCTTTGGGAGTAATACCAAACACTGAGCAGATTTTTTCAATCCAAGCGCGAGTACCATCAGGCCCGATGGGGAAAGGTGCGCCGATGAGTTTGCATTTACGGCGACGCATTAAGGTTGTGGCTGTGCGACTGAGAAAGGGGTTGACACCAGCGACATAATACCCTTCTTCCAAGACTGGTAGTTCAGTAAAGCGTTTGGCAGGTAGCCAACCGGAAACTTTAATACCTTGTTTTTTCAGTTCTAAGGTTAATTGAGTCACAACGGGATCAGGTAGAGAACCGAAGAGAACCAAGGGCGGATGATCTACATACTCAGATTCTTCTTGAACTACTTCTTCTTTTTTCTTACCGAAGTTGAGCAGCTTTTGAATAGCATTGCGATCGCCTATGGCGGGGCGTAGCCCATCGCCTTTTTCATTTTCCGCTACAGGAGCATGATCAGGACAACGATTAGCCATTGCTGCTAAAACGGTGTCTTCTCCTTGGGTAAAGGCGTAATCTAAGCCGTTAGCACGGGCGACAACAATGGGAATGCCAATTTCACCTTCTAGCTTCGGTGCTAACCCTTCCAAGTCCATTTTGATGATTTCAGTGGTGCAAGTGCCAATCCACACAATGACGCTAGGGTTGCGATCGCGTTTTATTTGTAAGCACAATCGCTTTAGCTCTTCATAATCATTCAGTTTTGCCGAAATATCCCCTTCTTCTAACTCTGCCATTGCATAACGGGGTTCCGCAAAAATCATTACCCCCATCGCATTTTGTAGGAAGTACCCACAAGTTTTGGTTCCAATCACCAAAAAGAAACTATCTTCTATTTTTTGATATAACCATGCCACACAGCTAATGGGGCAGAAGGTGTGATAATTTCCAGTTTCACACTCAAAGTTTAAAGCTGTTGGTTGTTGAGCGACGGTCATTTTGATTGTTCTCCCCTTAATATCTCAAGGCAGGTGAATATAGGGTCAGCATCTGAGGGGGTGAGTAGTAAGTGGGAAGTAGTGAGTAGTAAGTTTTACTCCCTATTTCCTACTCCCTATTCCCTACTTCCTCATCCTGTGGTGGTTTTCGGCACATAACACCAACTAATAATCCCTAAATTCAACAGCAACGGTTTATTTATGCGTTGGGGAAGAGACGGGCAATTTCTGATTCATCAAAAACGCCAGCAGGTAATTCTTCCCCCATCAAATCATTATTTTCTTCACCCTGTTCTAAGGATGTTGCATCACTCCAAACATCAGATAACACTTCACTAAAAGCATTTTCATCTGGTGTTTCCAGTTCATCGAGAATTTGTTCTTCCAGCTTTTCTACAGTTCCACCAGCGACATCAAAGGAAATATCACCAAAATCATCTTCTTCTGAGTTAGTGACTGCAAGGGACTCATCTGTGAGTCCGTTGAAGGTATTGTCCATGTCGCCGACTATCAGCGTTTGAGAATCAACATCTCCACCAAAACCATTGGTGTCAGAAATTGTGAAAGCTTCAACTTCCGTGTTTTCCTCGACTTGCGCCGGTGACTCCTCTGCTTCAAATTCTGGTTCTGCTGCTGGAATGACACTGTTACCGAGAGCAATGTCTGGATCAAAATTTAATTCCAGTACCTCAACTAAAGTATCCGCATCAGGATTTAACTTGGAAAAGGGAAACATTAACTGCGCTAACTTTGGTTCTAGCGCATTCACCACACCTAGGATGAGGTGCGAAGGTGGACGCTTCCCACCATCAGGTGTATACACTGATTCCACTTGCATCTGGAGTTTAATCCAATCACGATTAGCTTGGAAGAATTGCAACCACTTCTGTCTAATCGACGATGTAAAGCTATCAAAGAAAGCCATATTGACCCTCATCCTCAAAACTAGATGATTTATACAATCATCAAGTCTAATTCTTCTTCAGGAATAGGAACCTGTGGTTTATGCGGATTTAAATAAAAATCTGACAATAAAGTAAATAATTCTCGATCTGGAGCATCGTTTGGAACTACTCCTTCAGGTCGTGCGAGAATTTGGTCAGCAATGTTCAGGTAGTAGTCGCAAACGTAGTTTAACGTCGGATCAGACTCTGCCATTTCAAACAAAGTTTTCCCTTTGACGCGAGATACACGGATATCTTCTATTAATGGCAAGACTTCTAATATCGGCATTGGCACAGCTTCCACATACTTTTCAATCAAGTCGCGTTTGGAGGTGCGGTTGCCGATTAACCCCGCTAGACGCAGTGGATGAGTTCGTGCTTTCTCTCGCACTGAAGCCGCTATCCGATTGGCAGCAAACAAGGCATCAAAGCCGTTATCAGTGACAATCATACAGTAATCTGCATAATTGAGTGGTGCTGCAAAACCACCACAAACAACGTCACCCAAGACATCAAACAAGATTACATCATACTCATCAAAAGCGTTGAGTTCCTTCAGTAATTTTACGGTTTCGCCCACAACGTAACCACCACAGCCAGCACCCGCAGGTGGGCCGCCAGCCTCAACACAATCCACTCCACCATAGCCTTTGTAAATTACGTCTTCCGGCCAGACATCTTCATAGTGATAGTCCTTTTCTTGCAAGGTATCAATAATGGTGGGGATTAAAAATCCAGTCAGGGTAAAGGTGCTGTCATGTTTGGGATCGCACCCAATTTGCAGCACTTTCTTGCCGCGTTTGGCTAGGGCGACAGATATATTACAGCTAGTTGTGGATTTGCCTATCCCACCTTTTCCGTAAACTGCTAGTTTCACTGTTGTTTGCCTCTTATCGTTTTTTTATCAAACTCTTGGGTAAAACCTTCGCCTTCACCTAAACGCAGACGGTGATGTGTGAGGTATGTGAGTGTGATTATTGACGAAATTCCACGGGAAATAAAGGGGGGTTAAATCTAAAAAATGGCGATAAATAGCTTCTGATTGAGACTATAAGAAAATTTCTTTTATATTTTCTCAAAATCATTTTAAATAATTGAATAAGCTTTTTTGCTTTTATTTATAATTTTAATTTTATAAAATTAGTTACAATAAACAAATTATCAAAATAACGTATTATCAATATTTTGAAGACATTTATATGACTCTAATGTTGTGCGTGTAGAGTCTGTCAGCGAGGACTAAAGTCCTTACTACAAACTAATTTGTGACAGTTGGGTAATTTATACGAGAGAAATAAGGTAAAAGTTGGGGGATCAGACTCCGTTTACCTGTACCTCAAATTCGCCTATTCAGAAAAGATTAGCTGAATAGAACTTTTTTGTAAAAAAATATTAATTTTTTAAATCTATCTAGGCTTGACTAACTGCCTGATTCGGTTTCAATTGCCTCAATTTCTTTCAGGGATTGCCATCCGGGTTGCCACTGCGAATTATCTTGTAATAATTTAGCGTTCATCCAAAACCGGACGTTAGGATCACAAGCTGCAACCATTTCCGCATAAACCCATTTACCCTGATTTTTGCGGTTAGCAACTTGGAAGTGTCTCCAGCCATCTACTTTTTTTGTGGCTGTCCACTTAGAACCGAGTAAGAAAGGAAATTTTTGTTTTTTGGTCATTGGTCATTGGTCATTAGTCATCAGTCATTAGTTATTCTCGCCTATACCCTTATCCATACTCCCTACTTCTAGATATTGAGAATACTACTTGATGAAGACGTGAAGACCGATCCAGCAATTTGTGCCATTGTTCTTAAAATGGCGATATAAGAACAATTTGTTCTATCTGCACTTTTGCGTCTAGAGTGGTAGCCTAAATTAGCCTATGCAACCAACTAATCCGAACCAATTTACAGAAAAAGCCTGGGAAGCGATCGCCCATACACCTGAGATTGCTAAACAGCATCAACAACAGCAGATAGAAAGCGAACACCTGATGAAAGCCCTGCTGGAACAAGACGGTTTAGCCAGTGGAATTTTAACTAAAGCAGGTGTGAACTTACAAAAAATTAATGACCGTACTGAACAATTTATCCAACGTCAACCAAAAGTCTCAGGTAGTAGTACATCTGTATACTTGGGACGGAGCTTAGATACACTCTTAGACCGGGCTGAAGGACATCGTAAAGATTTTAAAGACGAATATATTTCTATTGAACATTTATTCTTGGCTTACGCTAAAGACGATCGCTTCGGCAAAGGTTTATTTCAAGAATTCGGTTTAGACGAAAACAAACTCAAAAATATTATTAAACAAGTTCGTGGGAGCCAGAAAGTGACCGACCAAAATCCAGAAGGAAAATACCAATCACTGGAAAAATACGGGCGTGATCTCACGGAAGCAGCCCGCAAAGGTCAACTTGATCCAGTAATTGGGCGGGATGACGAAATTCGTCGTACTATCCAGATTCTATCTCGTCGTACCAAAAATAACCCGGTGTTGATTGGTGAACCGGGCGTAGGTAAAACGGCGATCGCCGAAGGATTGGCGCAGCGTATTGTCGCGGGTGATGTTCCCCAATCGCTGAAAGACCGCAAACTCATAGCTTTAGATATGGGTGCTTTAATTGCGGGGGCAAAATTCCGGGGTGAATTTGAGGAACGCCTAAAAGCTGTATTAAAGGAAGTCACCGAATCTGGCGGTAATATAGTTTTATTCATCGATGAAATTCATACTGTTGTCGGCGCAGGTGCGACTCAAGGCGCGATGGATGCGGGTAACTTGTTAAAACCGATGTTGGCGCGGGGTGAGTTACGTTGTATCGGGGCGACAACTTTAGATGAATATCGTAAATATATAGAGAAAGATGCCGCTTTAGAAAGACGTTTCCAGCAAGTTTATGTAGATCAACCCAGCGTTGCGGATACAATTTCGATTTTGCGGGGGTTGAAGGAACGGTATGAAGTTCACCACGGGGTGAAAATTTCTGATAGTTCTTTAGTGGCTGCTGCGACATTATCTAGTCGATATATTAGCGATCGCTTTTTACCAGATAAAGCCATTGACTTGGTAGACGAAGCCGCAGCTAGGCTGAAAATGGAAATTACATCTAAGCCAGAAGAACTCGACGAAATCGACCGCAAGATTTTGCAGTTGGAAATGGAGAAGCTATCTTTACAAAAAGAAAGTGATGCAGCTTCCCGCGAACGTTTAGAAAGGCTGGAAAAAGAACTGGCTGATCTTAAAGAAGAACAGAGAACCCTGAATGCTCAATGGCAGTCTGAGAAGGATATTATTACAAAACTTCAGTCTGTCAAGGAAGAAATTGACAAAGTTAACTTAGAAATTCAGCAAGCAGAGAGAAACTACGACCTCAACCGGGCGGCGGAGTTGAAATATGGTAAGTTAACCGACTTGCACCGTCGCTTAGAAGCGACAGAAAGGGAATTATCCCAAGCCCAAGGTACTGGTAAATCTCTGTTACGGGAGGAAGTCACCGAAGCTGATATTGCGGAAATTATTTCTAAGTGGACGGGAATACCAATCAGCAAGTTAGTGGAATCGGAGAAAGAGAAACTACTGCACTTAGAAGAAGAATTACATCATCGTGTGATTGGACAAGATGAAGCGGTGACAGCTGTTGCTGATGCAATTCAGCGATCGCGTGCTGGGTTGGCTGATCCTAATCGTCCCATTGCTAGCTTTATTTTCCTTGGCCCCACTGGTGTAGGTAAAACCGAACTAGCGAAGGCGTTAGCGTCGTATATGTTCGACACGGAAGAAGCACTGGTACGGATTGATATGTCGGAATACATGGAGAAACACGCAGTTTCGCGGTTAATCGGTGCGCCTCCTGGTTATGTAGGTTACGAAGAAGGCGGACAACTCACCGAGTCAATTCGTCGCCGTCCTTACGCTGTCATTCTGTTCGACGAAATCGAGAAAGCACACCCAGATGTGTTTAATATTTTCCTACAAATCCTTGATGATGGTCGTGTAACTGATGCCCAAGGTCATACTGTGGACTTTAAGAACACGATTATTATTATGACTAGCAACATCGGTTCACAGTATATTCTGGATGTGGCTGGGGATGATACAAGGTACGATGAAATGCGTCATCGGGTGATGGAGACGATGAGAAATAGTTTCCGGCCTGAGTTTCTTAACCGGATTGATGAGATTATTATCTTCCACGGTTTGGATAAGAAAGAATTGCGGCAAATTGTACAGTTGCAAGTGGAGAGATTAAGGGATAGGTTAGGCGATCGTAAGATGTCTCTGAGACTTTCGGAAGCTGCACTTGACTTTTTAGCCGAAGTAGGGTATGACCCAGTATTTGGGGCGCGTCCACTGAAGCGGGCGATTCAGCGCGAGTTAGAAACGCAAATTGCTAAGGCGATTTTGCGTGGTGAGTTTAATGACGGGGATACAATTTTTGTCGATGTGCAGAATGAAAGGTTGTCTTTTAGTCGTTTACCTGTTGAGGTGTTTAGTAGTTAGTTGAAGATTGGTTCGCGCATACGCCGTTAGGCGTTCCCGCAGGGTAGGCGCAAAGACGCAAAGGGGTAAAACTGCCTCTTTGCATTTTTTTGACTAATTTTAATGTATAGTGCCAATGATACCAACAAACTAGCTAGTTAAACCGTTACTACTGGTTACAACTTGTGTTTTTAGGAAATACACCAAATCAGCAGCCTCGATTATTTGGTTTAAGACACTCAAACCGAGATTTTACTCAAAAAGAAGCTTGGGGTAAAAACTGTTTTAATTCTTCATTTCCGGCTGCTCTTTGCTCATATTTATACAGTTTAAATCTTGATAATGTATACATTAGACTGAACTCAAATCTTCAAGTTGAGCATTCAAGTATTAGTACAGCTAGCTTGTACGGAATCAACCCAAACTCTGAGAACCTTTTCTATGCTTTTGAAACACAGTTTACACCATATCAACAATATTTAATTGGCAACCTTCCAGGCGTTGATTTGGTTACTCAAGCTAGAGATTTAGGTTCTTGCTTACAGGCAATTGAGATTAAATTGACGGCTTTACCAGATAATACGACCTGTGAGTTAGCAGAAGATTATTATGGTTGTGAAATTGTAGTAAGACCAGATACTATAGTTTATTTAGCTTGCAGTATTGTAGAAAGTTTTAGATTTAATCCGTCTCTTATTGAAAGTGTTATTACTGGAAATCTGGCAAATATTAGGGATTGGAATGAAGGGATTTATGTAATACCTTATATTCTAGATATGATTGATTGTATAGATGCGATCGCACTATCAATATTAAATGAACAAAAACCTTTTTTACTACAGCCTGTTTGGAAAACAGAAGGTAAATCACCAAGGCTATCAGATAATTGCTTAGATGTATTTGTTTGGAGTAATCTTGCTTTTACTAGATTATTTATAGATTTAGCAAAAATAGAGATTAGTACATACGGAAGAATCAAAAATATTTCTAGGCATACTCGCACAATTATTTGGCTATTTAAAATGCTGTTTGAATTTGGTATTAATGGTTCTTTTAATCATCGAAGAATTATAGATAGTCTTTCTTATAATACCAAAAATGATAAAGCATTTGCTGTAAGCGGTAGAGTCACCCATGCTTATATGCAATCGGAATCATTAAAACAGCCAAGAATTAAAAAACAAGAAATCAAAAACATTATTTTAGGTGGTGGTCAAAACTTGTTGAGTCCCGAAAGAAGATTTGATGCTATAATATTCAACTCACTAGAGATATTTGATTAGTAAATTACCAACTCTCAACTAGCGACTCAAACATGAAAACAGTAGATTTATTTGCAGGTTGTGGAGGTTTATCACTAGGATTTCAAAATGCTGGCTTCGATGTGGTAGCAGCTTTCGATTATTGGCTACCAGCAATTGAAGTTTATAGAAACAACTTCCAACATCCTATTTTTCAGAAAGACCTTTTAACAGAAGATGTCTGTGAATTAATTTCTAGTTTTAGCCCAGAAATCATTATTGGTGGCCCTCCATGCCAAGATTTTTCAAGCGCAGGGAAACGAGATGAAAATCTTGGTAGGGCGGACTTAACTTTGGTTTTTGCAAACATTGTTGCTCAAGTAAAACCTAATTGGTTTGTAATGGAGAATGTTGAAAGAATTTCTAAAAGTCAAGTTTTAAAAATAGCCTTAGAAATATTCAAGAAAAGTGGATATAGTTTAACAGCTTCAATTCTAAATGCTAGCTACTGTGGAGTTCCACAAGCTAGAAAAAGATATTTTTTAATTGGTCAGCTTCACGGAGAAGATGATGCTTTGAGTCATTATCTTAAAAAAAATCAATCTGAGAAGCCGATGACTGTTTTTGACTATCTAGGTAATCAGTTAGGAATCGAATATTTTTATCGTCACCCTAGAAGTTATAAAAGAAGGGCAATTTTCAGCATATATGAACCTAGCCCAACAGTGCGGGGAGTAAATCGTCCTATTCCCAAAACATATCAAAAACATGAAGGAGATGCTTGTGATATTAATGAAAACCTGCGACCTTTGTCTACAATTGAACGCAGTTACATTCAAACATTTCCAAAAACCTTTAAGTTTCAGGGTAATAAATCAGATTTAGAACAGATGATTGGTAATGCTGTTCCTGTGAATCTGGCTGAATATGTTGCTCGTTGTATACTTGAATATATTGAAGATTATCCTCAGAGTATTTTATATCAGTTACCACACATTCAGTTAAAGTTATTTGAGAGTGTATAAGTAAAGCATTAATATGATTATTTTCGTTTTAAACATAGAGATTAAGTAACAATTTCTGTAAATCATCATTTTCAGATGATGTTAATTGAGTTTCACTCGCGGGTTAACTTGTTGAAGGTGGAATTTTCAGGACAGAAATCAGGCGTAAACTTGCTTTGAGTTAAGATATTATCCTCTAGAGGCGATCGCTCTTCATACTCGTGATTACTCTCACCAATACTGTTAGTAGCTTGATTCTCAAAATTGGTAATCAGCAAAAGTTTTATGTAATTAAATATACTCGTAGCTCATCAAAATTCTACCAAAAGTCAGATAAATTTTTATCCATTTAATTTTACTTTCTTTAACGAGAGTCTTTTTCTGGCTGGATTATACAATCCGGAACACTTTGGTAATTGAATGTATGTATTATTGAATACAAAATTAGACTTTTAGAGGATAAATTTCTATGTCTCTAGAACAGGTTAATGCTTTTTATGAAGTTTTGATATCGGAACCCACTATTTATGAAGAATACTTTAATAAGTGCTGTAGTAGAGGTTTATTAAATAGTTGCCATTGGGACAAAACTAAAATAGTTAAGTTTGCAGCTAGTCTTGGGTATCATTTCAATGAAGATGAACTAGCTAATGTATGGTTTGAAAGTGAGCCTAGTTATGCTCAAAATTCCTTAAGTTTATCAACACAAAACCAATTGCTGGGATTTACTCAAGCATAATTGTTTGGACGCTTTCTCCTATGAAGGAAAAAGCGTCTTGAAAGTTTATGATTAAAAATTTGAGCCTGGCTGTTTAAACAATTCTGCTTCTGGAGTAAAAACACACTCTAAAATGCTATTGTGATCAGGAAAGCGACTAAAACGCTTATTGACTGTGCCTGTGACATTATGCTGATCTATTTTGACAAATAACTTGCCGCATTTTACGCATATTCGCGGGCAACTCAAAATTCATGGCTTGTTGAACAAAAATGCTAGGTACGGGAATATTTGGGGTAGCTTGGACGCTATAAAGGAGTAAAGTCCCATTGCCACAGTCTTTTAACTCAATATTGGCTTCAAAGTCAAGAAAAGTTCCTTTTTCCATACGGAATTGTACTTGTTGACCGATGACTTCGACAACGTTGAGGTAAATTTCAACTTGAGCCGTTAAAAATAGAAAAGCTTTTTGTGCTGCTTGATATAGACGCTTGACTTCGCCACGTTGCAACACCTCACTTTTAGTGATGTCGGGAAAGTATTGTACCCAACGGGGGTAATCGGTGATTTGCTGCCATACATGCGATCGCACTATTGGCAAGTACATACAAGCACTGACTGCACCACCACAAGCAGTATGCGATCGCGTCTTGACTAAAATTTCGCCCTGCATCAGCAAGTTTTGCTGTTCTTTACTCCATGTCATATCTGAACCTGTAAACGCTGGGTTTGAGATATGGTATGCCAACATAAATTTTTGTCCGTTACTCCTCAACTTCACCATCTGCTGAGGTTGCAACTATCAACCATCTGTGATTCATGAATTACAACCTCAATCAATATTAGTTCCACTTCAGTACACCAGATTTCCGGAACCAATCACATTCCCAAAATATCTGAAAATTTACGGAAAAATCCGTGGTTTAAACTACAAATACTGTTTTGTATTTCCGTAGCAGAAATAATCGCACTACTTCCCTAGGGAAAATTTTATTTAAACAAGCTAAAATACCACAAATATAATCTATAGAATATTTTATGCAATTGATAAAAATCAAATTTTAGTAAAAATTCTGTAAATTTATGCTTACCTTGTGAATATACAACCAATTGGGAATTAAGAGGACAAAATAGTGAGTCAATCTTCGTTAAACCGCAGGTTAACACAGGCTTTTGGTGTACTTCTCGGTATGGGTATAGCTGTTTGGCTACTTAGAGGCTTTGGACTACTGTCATTTATTCCAGGTGGCGTGATTTGGCTATTGTTGTTTGGGGCGATCGCTCTAGGTGTGATTGCTTATGCTCAAAAAACTTGGTGGCGTTTTTGATTTTCTGGAGATTTTCCACAGGATTTCACAACAATATACCAGAAATACCACAATTATTCACAAAAATAATCTCTCTCAAGTCTTATTGAGCAAAGACATCACAAACGTCTGTTTTATGCAATCAGCAAGGTGTGTTGCTCCGGGATTTTCGTTAACAATATAGGCAAGATCAACTATGAAGCAGGTGACACTATGCAAATTTACATCTGTAGTGCTTGCGGCTACGAGTATGACCCAGAAGTAGGCGATCCCGATAGCGGTATACTTCCAGGTACACCTTTTGACGCTATACCAGAAGATTGGGTGTGTCCGGTTTGTGGTGCTACCAAAGATTTATTTGAACCAGCCGAAGGTTAAATAAATTTAACAATCATCTCACTACTGTGACCTAACTGTACTAGCCTAGAAAGTAGGTGCTGTAGAAGAGATATTTTGTAAATTGCTACCTTTAAAGATTGTAGTTATTGGCGGTGGAGCCGCAGGATTTTTCGGGGCGATCGCCTGCGCTCAAGTCAATCCAGAAGCTCAAATCATCTTACTCGAAGCTAGTCGTCACCCATTAGCTAAAGTCCGCATTTCCGGCGGAGGACGCTGCAACGTAACTCATGCTTGCTTTGAACCACAGGCGTTAACCCAAAATTATCCTAGAGGTGGTAAAGCTTTACGTGGTGCTTTTACTCGGTTTCAACCTCAAGATACAGTAGCTTGGTTTACTCACCACGGCGTAAAACTCAAAACTGAAGCCGATGGTAGGATGTTTCCGATCACAGATAGTTCAGAAACAATTGTCAACTGTCTGATGAATACCGCCACAGCCGAGGGCGTAGAGATTTGGACTGGCACCCCTGTGGTTGGTGTCAGCCGTATTAATGCTGGATTTGAGCTACTTTTAAAATCTGGTGAGATAATTAGATGCGATCGCCTGCTCCTAGCTACAGGAAGCAGTCTCATAGGTTACAAAATTGCCCAAGCATTGGGACATCACATCGAAGCACCAGTACCATCCTTATTTACATTCAATATTCCAGAAGACAAGCTGAGGGCATTAGCTGGTATTAGTGTTAATCCTGTAGGCTTAAAATTATTTGTAGGTGAGAAGTCACAATTAGAACAAACTGGGCCATTACTGATCACCCACTGGGGTTTAAGTGGCCCAGCCGTGCTGAAGCTATCAGCTTGGGGTGCGAGAGTTTTGCATGAACACAACTATCAAGCGACTTTATTGGTGAATTGGTTGCCTGAACTCACCCAAGAACAAGTACGTGCCAAAATTTTAGCAATTAAGAATGAATGGGGAAAAAAAGCGATCGCCTTGCATCGGGGCGTTGATTTACCCCACCGTCTCTGGCAATACATGATTGCCCGTGTAGGTATTACCAAAGATGACAGATGGGCAGGACTCTCCAACAAAACCTTAAATCTCTTAGTCCAAGAAATTACCCAGAGTAAATACCTAGTCAATGGTAAGGGAGTCTTTAAAGAAGAATTCGTCACCTGTGGTGGTGTCAACCTCCAGGAAATTAACTTCAAGACAATGGAAAGTAAGCTAGTTCCTGGACTTTACTTTGCTGGTGAAATTCTAGATATCGACGGCGTGACTGGTGGATTTAACTTCCAGAGTGCTTGGACAACCGCCTATTTAGCAGGTAACGCTATGGGAATCGGTAACTCGGAAAAAGTACGATGATCAGGATAAAATTCAGTCATCAAATTGCATAAACTTCTTAATCAGCTTTGATAAGTCAAATGAGTATCTCAGCAAATTTAAGGATGTTTATTAATTCTATGTACCATATTGCACCAAGTTATCACTCCATGATTTTGTGTATTTGTAAAGATAAGATAAAGCTAGTTGCATACCCTGTTACAAACATACAAACATCTTCATAAACTTAATCAGTCAAGAGTCTGTAGGTAGAAATTATAAAGTTTTGAAGTTCTAGGTAACAAAATTTTTCCGACAATATAAAACTTTAGTGAAGAGTTTCGTGATTCAGTGACTTTTGAACATAGAAATACTACTATATTGCTGTGTGTGATTCAGTATTCTTGTTTAAGAAAATACCAAAATTTGTCCGTAGTTTCTTTGGTTGATCAAATTTGAGATTGTATAAAGCAAGGATAATCTAGAGTATCAGTAATGCGTAAACCAGTTCTCACAATCTTTTACCAATTTAATCCCTGGCACGCTTCTATAGGAGGAATTCAAACACTCATCAATACGTTTATCAAATATGCTCCTGATGAGTTTGAAGTCAAGCTAGTAGGAACAGCCAGTGATGCCAGTCAGCCCATAGGTAAATGGCAACAAGCGGAATTTGCCGGCAGAGAAATCAGTTTCTTTCCCTTATTTTTGGTAGAGGATGACAATAAAAGAAGCCTCATCCCCACAACACTGAAATATACAGCAGCCTTGCTAGGTCGTTCTTTTTCTTCCGATTTTATGCACTTTCATAGACTAGAGCCAAGTTTGGCAGCTATGAATTGGCAAGGCGAAAAAATTCTATTTATTCATAATGATATTCGCACACAGATGAAAACTGTGAGTGACCAGAAGGCTATCCTCTGGAGAAAATTTCCTGGTGTTTATTTTGCTTTAGAACGATTATTAATAGGTCAATTTAATCAAATTCTTTCATGCAACACTGATGCAGCCGAATTCTATCGGCAAAATTATGCCCACTTACAAGATTGTATTCAGTATGTCAAAAATTCCTTTGATAATGAAGTTTTTTACCCCTGGAATTGGCAAGAAAAGCAAGCTCATCGGCGCGAAATAGCAACACAGATGGGTCTGGATGAAGAAACACGTTTTATTCTATTTGCTGGTAGGCTGCATCCACAGAAGGATCCCATATTATTAGTACGTGCTATTGCTAAGTTAAAAGAAAGTAATGCTCATTTATTGATAGCCGGTGATGGAGAATTAGCACCATCAGTACGTCAGGAAATTGAGCAACTAGGCTTGTCTAATAAAGTAACGATGCTAGGTGCCTTGAAGCAACCGGAACTAGCTAAATTACATAGGTTGAGTAGCGTCTTTGTTTTAAGTAGTGCTTACGAAGGCTTACCGTTAGTAGTCCTAGAAGCACTTGGTAGTGGCACCCCAATCGTTACCACCAGATGCGGTGAAACGCCAAAATTACTACATCTTGACAGTGGAGTAATTTGTGAACAACGTACACCCGAATGTTTAGCAGATGCTTTAGATAAGGTACTGTCACATCCAGATGATTATCCCATTGAGGCTTGTGTCAGAACTGCACAACCTTATGCCGCCCGCACCGTAATTAGAGATATTTACGGTGAAATGTTCAACCGTTGGGAGATAGGAAAACTATCTTTAGTGAGCTAATCACAGGAAAATGTCAGCAAAATCAATACATAAGTCCAATTTTTAGCTAAACGAAACCCAGTCCAAATTTTACTGAATGTATTTCATTGTCCACAAGTAAAAAATAATTAATTCTTATGAAAATAGCAGTAATTGGTGCAAAAGGCATACCTCCAAAACAAGGTGGAATTGAACATTATTGTGCAGAAATTTATCCTCGCATGGTGTCACAGGGACACAGTGTAGATTTATTTGCTCGCTCATCTTACACAGATATTGCTGGGTGGGACACCTATGATTATGAAGGTGTGCAAGTTATTTCTTTACCAGGGTTAAATTATGCTGGTATGGATGCTTTGGTGACATCAGCGATGGGAGCGATCGCATCTACTGGCAAAAAATACGATATCATTCACTTCCATGCCCTTGGCCCATCTTTGTTTACCTGTATACCCAGAATCGCTGACTCTGCAAAAATTGTAGTTACTTGTCACGGGTTAGATTGGCAACGTGCAAAGTGGGGAAGTTTATCAACAAAAATGATCCAACTCGGAGAAAAAGCAGGAGTACGCTTTTCTCACGGCATGGTTGTGGTATCGCAAGCACTGCAAGCATACTTTGCCCAAACTTATGGCAAAGAAACAGTTTATATTCCCACAGCTCCTGCTAACTACGGTCAGTCAGATCCGAATTTTACCTATGGTACTAACTTAGGTCTAGAAAAAGGACGTTATATTCTGTTTTTAGGCAGACTGGTACCAGAAAAACGCCCAGATTTACTAATTGATGCTTTTTCCGCCCTGAAGCCAAAAGGATGGAAGCTGGTACTAGCTGGAGGAGTCAGTGATACTAAAACCTTTACTGCTGAACTGCTCAAGAAAGTAGCCAATCAAGAAAATATATTATTGGCAGGGGAACTCAGAGGCTCTCGTCTGTGGGAAATTGTTCGCGGGGCTGGTTTGTTTGTTCTGCCTTCTGATTTAGAAGGATTACCTTTGTCCATGCTAGAAGCAATGAAAGAAGGTATACCAGTTTTAGGTAGCGACATTCCCCCACATCAACAACTGCTGGGTGATAACCGAGGTATGTTATTTGAAGCCGGCAATCTCAACTCTTGTGTTTCTGCATTAGATCAGGCATTAAGCAATCCGCAAAAACTAGCCTTAATGGCTCATAATGCAGAAAAACACGTAAGTTCTAATTTTAGCTGGGATTCGATCACTGCTGAAAATTTGAAACTTTATGCCAAAGTTTTAAACACTTCTCAAAGTTTAGGCAAATTGCAAAGCGAAACCCAAGATAGGGATTTTGCGAATGTTAGATAAAACGAATTGAAGAAAGGAGTAATGCTGGAGGAAGAAGGCAGAAGGTCATTAGATATAGTCTGAACTACTTCTAAATTAAAGACCACTGAATTAAACAATTATTAGCGGTCTTAAACAGAATTGGTAGCGACTCTTAGGTAAACCTAAAGCTTTTTTCTTCCCTTCTGTCCTCTGCTGTCACCGGTCGAACCGCCGATAAATAGGATTGAACACTTGGAAAAAAGTAAAACTTGATCATTTTTATGTCAATATTGTTGCATTGATCAGGTATGATACCGAGTAGTTAATATGCTGTAGTCTATTGTCCAAGCTTTACTGTCCTACTTGCAGTCACTAAGGTATATGTAATGGGAAAAGGCGTTTCAACCTTACTAGCAGTCTTGCGGCGGAGAAGCTTGCCTGCTATTACGACTTTTGCGGCGGTAATTGGGGCATCAATTGCCTATCTTAATGTTACGCCACGGTTGTATGAAACCTCAGCGCGATTGATGGTAAACAACAATCGGGTAAGTGTTTCAGAATTGGGTCGTGATCTCACAGAATTGCGTTCAACGGGTGGTATAAGTAGCAGTCCACTGGCAGATCAGGCTGAGTTAGTTAATTCACAAGCTGTTTTAGAAAGGGCGATTGCCAAAGTTTTTCCCGAATCAGAGAATAATTCTGCTCAAAATACACTCACATTGGCGAGTATCAGTCCTTTAGTGAGAGTAAAAATTGTTCCAGCTACCAATATTCTGGAACTAAGTTATCAACACCCAGATCCAAATTTCGCTGCCAAAATTCTCAATGCTGTTGCCCAAGCAATGGTAGAGGAAAATATACAGACCATCCGTTCCGAAGCCACAAAGGTGCGAGAATTTTTGGAAAAAGAAGTACCATTGGCTCGCCAGAGGTTGCAACAAGCAGAAGTTGCAGAAAATAAATACAGACAACAAAGCGGGGTAGTTGAGGGTGATAGCCAGACTAGGAGTTTGGTTGAAAGTTTAGCCAACATAGAAAATCAGGAACGCCTATTGCTGGCTCAACTTCAAGAAGCGCGATCGCGTGATGCCTCCCTCAGACAAATTACTGACACCCAAACCCTGGATAATGCTTACTCATCAGTGCGTAGTGGTCAAGATGAGCAATTAAGAGTGCTACGAGGCAAGTTGACAGACTTAGAAACTCAATTGATTGAGGCTCGGTTGCAGTTTACAGATAGTCATCCAAAAGTTATATCCTTGCTTGGCCAACGAGATTCCATGCGAGCATTGTACACACAAGAACTGGCTCGTGTATCTTCTAATGGGCAGAACATTTCTTCAGCAGACATTGCCACCGATCAGATCAGTCAAAATCTCACCTCACAGCTAATCAATAATGAAATTGAGCGGTTAGCAATCGAAAATAAATTCAGAGCTGTCCAGGCAATGAAAGCTAATCTGCAATCGCGTCTAGCACTATTGCCAATTAGACAACAACCACTTACCATGCTCACCCGCCAACGGGCAGAAGCAGAAGCATCCTTACAATTATTACAAAATAAACTAGAAGAAGCACGTATTGCCGAAGCTCAAAAAGTTAGTAATATTCGCATTATAGAAACAGCCCAACTACCAATTGCACCTGCATCTCCCAGACCTCTAGTAGTGATAGTAATAGCTACTTTCTTTGGCACTATCTTAGCCACTGGTATAGTGCTGTTATTAGAAACAATGGATAACAGACTCTATGATGTTGCCGACGCAGAGGAATTATTGAAATTACCATTATTGGGAGTCTTACCAAGTCTTCCTGCTACTCGGCTAAGTCTTGAGCCAGCCGAAAAATTCTTAGATGATGTGGGACTGGTTGAACCTTACCGGATGCTGCTGAAAAACCTAGAGTTTCGCAGTACAGACAAGTTGCAGATTGTCATTGTTAGTAGTAGCATCTCTGGAGAAGGTAAATCAGTTGTAGTAGCGCATTTAGCGGCTGTTGCAGCTATGTTATCTCGGAAAACACTAATTATTGATGCAGATTTACGTCGTCCCTCCCAGCACACATTATTTAATCTGGCACCCAAACCAGGCATTACCGATGTCATCGACGGAAATAAATCACTGTTAAGTGCCGCGCAGACAACGGATATTGAAAACTTATTTGTATTGACTTGTGGCGAACTACGCGGCAGACCTTCGCAAATTTTAGAGTCAGATGCCATGAAGTCCTTGGTTTCTGAAGCTGCATTACACTATGATTTAGTAATTATAGACACACCACCATTAAGTGCTTGTGCTGATGCTGCTACTTTAAGTCAGTACAGTGATGGAGTGATATTGACAACACGACCTGGTTTCACGCTCAAGGAAGTTCTGCAAAGAGCCGTATCAGAACTCAATCAAAATCGCATACCGATTTTAGGAGTAGTAGTCAATGGTATGACCAAAGAGACTGAAACCTATTATCGCTATGCAATGGAAAGTAATCAATCCTTATTATCCAGACCTTTTAAACGCCTAGCTACTTTAGGTAGTGGGGAAAAAGATTCTGATAACGATTTGAGGTTGAAATAACAATGTTGACCAATAAAAGCTCAAGTCGTTCTTCCTGGATAGGAATTTTGATTGGGTTAGCAGGCATTGGCATCGGTCTAATTGCAGGTTTCCTGGCTGGTGCCAGTCCCATATTGCTAGGTTTACCTATATTTGCAGTATTAGTTGTTGTCTGGTTCTTTGGTAAA
Source organism: Anabaena sp. CA = ATCC 33047 (assembly GCF_963870205.1). Lineage (NCBI taxonomy): Bacteria > Bacillati > Cyanobacteriota > Cyanophyceae > Nostocales > Nostocaceae > Anabaena > Anabaena sp. CA = ATCC 33047. The sequence continues at coordinate 78,738 of NZ_CAWMSA010000016.1, forward strand.
TTTGAGCAAGCAGTCATCGGTTTATTAGTCCTGCGTAGCTCATTGGATATCTTCGCAGCACAGCAACTACCCGCCGCATTTGCTATTGGTTTAAATATCTTGACCCTGCTATATGTAACCGTTTCTTTATTAACAGGTCAAAGGGTTAAAGTTGATCAATTCTGGTGGTTCTTTGCTGGCTGGTTAGCACTACAGGCACTTTGGGTAGTGCTATTACCCCTAGGAGGTTTAGGACTAGATGGAACACATTTACAAACTGCTGTGCGCGAATGGCTGCGTCTATTTTCGTGGTCGATGGTTTATTTGCTAGTAATGCAACTAAAAGACCGAATTCATCCTCAAAAAATGATATCTGCGCTATTCCTCAGTCTTGTACTACCCCTGACAGCAGCTTTGCTGCAAACAATCCTACCACCTTCATTACTCCCTGCTTTCCTGACCAAAGCAGACCCAAGTGCTCTGCAAAATCTGGAAACCCTTTCTCGGATAAATGGCACTCTTGGCCATCCCAACACTTTCTCTACTTTCTTATTATTTTTTATTGGACTCACCTGTTGGCAATTGCAACAATCTCGGCGACGCTCATTTTGGCTATTGTTATTAGGTATTCTTGTATTTTTTCTAGTGAGTACCAAAACTCTCATTGCTTTAGTAATGACATTTATCCTGATATTTGTTTTAATTAGTCCTAAATTAACGCCTTTAAACTTCATAGGTGGTTTATTGTTTTTTGCCGTGGTTATTGGCCTTTATGCTAGTACAGAGTTTGGCAGAGAAAGACTTGCATCTATCGCTAATACACCACTGCTGAATCCCGACATTGACATTTCACGTTCAATTTTACTGTCAGCATCAGATGGTAACAGTTTTAATTGGCGGATTACTCAGTGGACTTCTTTATTGAAAGCTTGGCAATATTCGCCAATGCTTGGTTATGGGCTAGGAACATCCTCTGCCGTTGGTTATTTCCCGAATTACGCTCACAATGATTATATAAGAGCCTTAGTTGAAGGTGGGATTGTCGGACTGATGGCTTTTATAACTTTTCTGATAGCTAATATTTTAAGATTAACTCAAGTGTTGCGCTCTTCAGCTAAAAATATTTCGCAGAAAAATCTTTCTTTAGTTCTAATCGCTATTTTGATAGCATTAATAGTAGGCATGATCACCGAAAATATTTGGAGTCATACAACTCTTTTCTTTTATTGGTTAACAACATCAGCTATTGTTAATTGGGATTGGCAAGAAAACCAGTCAAATTATTATTAAATAAAATGGGAATTTGCCCTGAGCATAGATACCAATCAATTTAAATATAAATTAGCAAAAATAATCATAAAAACATTGCTCAAATATTGAATTACCAAACTAAATTAATCATGTCTATGATACCAAAAGTTTCTGTTGTTATTCCAGCATTCAATGCCTTGAAATATCTTCCTGAAACCTTGAAGTGCCTGTTCAACCAAACTTTTAAGGATTTTGAAGTAATCATTGTTGATGACGGTAGCTCAGATGGAACTGCTGAATGGGCATCTCAAATCAAAGAACCTAACGTTAAATTCATTACTCAAGCAAATCAAGGTTCATCAGGAGCAAGAAACACAGGCATCAAACATTCCCAAGGCGAGTTTATAGCTTTTATGGATGCTGATGATTCTTGGCAATCCACTAAGTTAGAAAAGCAAGTGCAGGTTTTAGAGGAAAATCCAGAAGTTGGTTTAGTCTACACATGGGTAGATTATATAAATGAAAAAGGCGAACCAACAGGTAGAATTGTCAAACCTGAAGCACAAGGCTACATCTGGGATAAATTTACAGAGCGTAATCTGATTGAGTGTGGTAGCGTGCCGATGATTCGTCGTCGTTGCTTTGATGATTTAGGTGTATTTGACACAAGTATTGATGCTGCACCTGATTGGGATATGTGGCTCCGTATTGCTGCTGTTTATCCTTTTGCAGTCATCAAAGAACCATTAGTTAGTTATCGCCAGCACGCCAATAATAAATCTAAGAATTATCCTAAACTCCTCCATGACTTTCGCACGATTATAGAAAAAGCTTTTCAATCTGCCCCATTTGAACTTTTACACCTGAGAAATCGTAGCTATGGCAATCTCAATTTATTAATAGCCTGGAAATGCTTGCAAAGTAGGGATAAGGACTATAAACAAGCAAATATATTTCGTCGGCAGGCTCTTAAGCATGATTATAAGTTACTTTTTTCTAAAGAATACATTCGTTTAAGTGTAGCGATCGCCGTTATGCAATGCTTTGGTGCTGATGGATATAACAAATTTATCCAGCTATTTTATGCTCTCCGTCGGCGCATTCCATCTGTTACCCAATCGACAAGTCAATCCTCAATTGCAAAATAAAACTCCAACCAAATAGGTTATTGCAATTATAGTCTCAAACGTTAGTTTCCAAATTTATAGGGTAGTCAACCTGAAGTCAAAAATTGATGCAAAACAAAAACATCAAAAATAAAGTTATCCAAGGTAGTATTTACTTAACTATCCGGCAAATATTAGCATCAGCTTGTTCTCTGGTAAGTGCCTTACTAATTGCCAGAATACTAGGGCCAAAGAATTATGGAATTGTCACAACAGCATTAGGAATTTTTTACTTTTGGAAGTGGTCGGGAAGGTTTGGTGTCAATACATACTTAGTTCGCAAACCTAATCTATCAGAAAATGAAGCTCAACAAGTTTTATGCTTTTATATCGTTGCAGGTATTGCCTTCTGTTCGCTTTGTTGGTTAGCTGCTCCTCTATTTGGTTGGTGGACTGGAGAAGTTGAAGTTGGTCAACTATTACAGTGGCTTGCCCCAGCAGTCTGGTTAGACATGATTGGTAGTGTACCTGCTAGTATGCAAGAGCGTGAACTACGTTTTAAGCAGGTTGGTCTGATAGATGCCATAGCACAGATTGCCAACTATTTACTCTCTATTGCAGTTGTATTGATTTATCAAAATTATTGGGGAGTGGTTGCAGGCACTATCCTACAGTTTATCATCTTTGCCAGCTTATCATTTTGGTTTTATCCCATGTCTTGGCGTTGGCAGTGGGATTGGCAGAATTTAAAACCCGCCATACAGTACGGTTCAACCTACTATGTGGCTATCTTGCTCACTAGCATGAAGTATCTGACTATACCTTTATTTGTCAGTCGTTTAGCTGGTATTGAAGCGGCTGGAATTGCCAATATGGCTACTAGAATCATTCAGCAACTTTCATTACTGCGAGCAGTTGTCAAGCGTATGTCCTTGAGTGTAATTGCCAAGCTTGTGGATGATCCAAATGCTACAAGAAATGCAATTAGTAGAGGTATGACTTATCAAGCTCTGCTCATGGGAACAATATCTGTAACTTTCGCCTGTTGTGCTTCTTGGCTCATACCCACAGTTTTTGGTGAAAAATGGATATTGAGTGCAGAGATTTTTCCCCTGTTGGGATTAGCAGCAGTAGTCGAGTCTATTTTTGATTTGCATAGTTCTGCACTTTATGCAGCAGGTTTTAACCAAGCAGTTGCAATGTTCAATCTTGGTTATTTAGTAGTTCTGTGGCTAGGTTGCATTGTACTAATACCTAACTTTGGACTTTGGGGTTATGTATCAGCAGAACTCCTAGCATTACCTCGTTATTATTGGCTAGATAAATTGCTCAATAAATTGTGTAATTCCCCTAACTACTGGAATGTTTTATGGATAGTAATTGCATCCATACCACCTCTTGTAGCTGGAATATTTTTACCACCTTTAATCAATTTTGCAATTCTAACTGTTAGTTATGGATTACTATTTGGATTGAATGGAAATATGAGAAAAATTATCGTAGAATTATGGTCTGTTTTCCGGTCAAAGGAAAAAAAGATTGTTTAGAAATTCATAAATCAAGTAAAGCCATAATTTAGAAGAAACAACTGAATTATTCACTGAAAAATCACATCCAGGAGAAAAACTCATGAAGAAAATCGGAATAATCACCTACCATCATGCGATTAATTATGGTGCCAATCTGCAAGCTTATGCTTTGTGGAAAACCCTAAAAAATCAAAATCATGATGTAGAAATAATCGACTATAGACCATTCAAAGCAATCAAACAATACTTCTTTGGCAGTAGTTTTATCAGTCACCTTATTAAAGCTCCAAAAGTAGAAAAGTTTTTAAATACTCAAATAAAATTGGGTAAACCTACAACTTATTCCAGGACTAATCTTCCAAAGCAATGTCAAGATTATGATGTCTTAATTACCGGTAGCGACGAAGTTTGGAATATTAATTCATTTAGAGGCTTTGATCCTTCTTACTTTTTGGATTTTTCTTCTCAAGAAGGCATCAAAAAAATTAGTTATGCCGCCAGCTTTGGTAGCACAACAACACTAGGTATACATCAAGAAGAAATCAGTAAACTCCTAGGTCAGTTTTCTGCCATTTCTGTGCGAGACTTAAATAGTTTGAAACTGGTTACTGAAGAAGGCAAATGTCAAGCTCAACAAGTTTTAGATCCGACATTTATCCTTGGTGATTACAGCGAGATTATGTCTGATATTAAATATGATAAAAAATATTTGTTAATATATGGAAATGTTTTAAATCCTCAAGAAGCGGATTTAATTAAAGCTTTAGCAAAGCGCAATGGTTTAGAGATACTTTCTGTAGGATGTAATAACAAAATCGCTGATAAAAATCTAGTAACTGTTAGCGTATCAGATTGGCTTGGGTATTATAATAGAGCTTCTTATGTTGTAACCAGTTTCTATCATGGAACTATATTCGCAATACTTTTTGGCAAACCATTTACTTTTTTAAGTAGAGCTAATAAGTCAATAAAAGTTAATGACTTACTTAAATCTATAGGTTTGGAAAATCGCATTTTTGCACCATCTGTTGATCTAAATAAATTTGTTGAGGAAAATCTAGAGATAGACTATACGCCTACAGTTGGCACACTATCAGCAAGTATATCTTCATCCAGAAAATTTTTGTTCGACGCAATTCATGATGGTTAATATCAAATCAATAACATCTTTTTACTAGGCGTAATGATTTGATTATTAATCAATACAAAACTTTAAGTCTTTCTATGTCCGCAGTAACATAGGAGTGATATTCTTGCCTTTGTAAAGAACACTTCTAAATGCGGAAATATGAAATTCAGTGAAATCGTAAACCTATTCGGTGACATTGCCACTGATAATAGCCTGACGATTAGCCAAAACCAAGACCCAGAAATTACAGGCATAGCAGCGATTGATGAAGCTACTAGCGGGAATATCAGTTATGTAGAAGGTGCCAAATTTGCATCTTTTATAGCTAAGACAAATGCTAGTGCTTTAATTTTGCCACCAGACAAAACATTACAAGCACAAGCACAAGAACGGGGTATTGCTTGGATTGCTACAAGCGAACCCCGACTGTTATTTGCAAAAGCGATCGCTCTATTTTACCAACCATACCACCCCACACCAGAAATTCACCCCACCGCCGTTATTCACCCCACAGCAAAAATTGGCAAGAATGTTTACATCGGCCCCCATGCTGTAATTCAACAAGGGGTAGAAATTGCTAACGATGCCGTTATTCATCCCAATGTGGTAATTTACCCAGATGTGAAAATCGGCGATCGCACTACCTTACACGCTAACTGTACCATCCACGAACGCAGCCAAATCGGCGCAGATTGCGTGATTCACAGTGGTGCGGTCATCGGTGCAGAAGGTTTTGGGTTTGTCCCTACCCGTACTGGTTGGTACAAAATGCAACAATCAGGCTACACCGTGTTAGAAGATGGTGTAGAAATCGGTTGCAATACAGCAGTTGACCGTCCAGCAGTGGGAGAAACCAGAATCGGGCGAGATACCAAAATTGATAACCTAGTGCAGATCGGACATGGCTGTACAATTGGTGCTGGTTGTGCGATCGCAGGTCAAGCTGGGATGGCTGGTGGCGTAAAATTAGGCAACCGTGTTATTTTAGCTGGACAAACTGGAGTCGCCAATCAAGCGAAAATTGGAGATGGTGCGATCGCATCGGCTCAGACTGGAATTCATAACGATGTCGCCCCAGGAGAAATTGTTTCAGGTTCTCCAGCTATTCCTCACAAACTATATCTCAAAATTTATGCTATTTATAGCCGCTTACCAGAAATGTATCAAACATTTAGACAACTGCAACGCCAGTCAAAGGGAGTAGGCAATAAGGAATAGGAGAGTGGAGGGGGACAAATCAATTCAAAATACCCTACGGGAAGCAAGCTACAAAATTCAAAATTCAAAATTCAAAATTCAAAATTAAATAATTTTTCCCTAGAATTCTTCACTACGTGACGCTGGCGCGAAGACTTTTGACTTGTTTATACCCAGTCCCCATTCCCCAGTCCCCAGTCCCCAGTCCCCAATCCCCTTTAAAATCCTAATTTTTCCAATACGGGTTTTGTAGAAACGATATGCTTTTCTAAACCTAATTCTTTGGGATTAATTCCTAATGCCAAAGCAATCAACTGAGGTAAATGTAACACTGGCAAACCTAACTTTTGACCGATGACTTTTTCTACCTCTGGTTGACGAGAATCTAAATTGAGATGACACAGAGGACAAGGCGTAACTAAACAATCTGCACCATTTGCTAAAGCGTCTTGAATGTGCATCCCCGCCATTTGGAAAGATTGAGTAGTAGCATAGCTAGACAAAGGCCAGCCACAACACTGTGTCCTACCGCGATAATATATTGGTGTTGCACCCACCGCCCGAAAAACATTTTCCATCGCTACTGGATTGTATGGATCATCATAAGGCATCAACTTTTGGGCGCGGAGCAAATAACAGCCATAAAAAGCAGCGCACTTTAAACCAGATAACTTACGGGTGACACGGTTGCTAATTTCCTCCAAACCATAATCTGTCACCAAAGCGTATAGAAGATGCTTAACTTCCGTGCTACCCTGATAAGGTGAACAGCCTTCTTTGTGTAACAAATTATTAACTTGCTCAACATAAGCTGGGTTATTGTGCTGACAGTCTTGCAAACGTTCGTTAACATGACCAATTACACCCTGACAGGTACTGCAATGAGTCAGTAGTGGCAAATTTAATTCTTCTGCTAAGGCAATGTTTCTAGCATTAACTGTATCTTCTAACAGTTGAGAATCTTCTTTAAAAGTACCGGAACCGCAACAAGCAGCTTTTTTTAATTCAATCAGTTCAATACCTAAAGCTTGGGTGAGGGCGTGAGTGGACTGATACAGTTCCCGACAAGCTCCTTGAGCCACACAACCAGGGAAGTAAGCGTATTTTAATCTTTGAGATAGCATAAAACTAGGTTGATATTTCAGGCAACTGCCCCGATGATAACTGTTTTATCAAGAATCCCCGAAACAGAATTTCGGGGATTGTCAAAAAATGTATGTCAACACCTGCGGTGGGGCATAACCCAACGCACAATATAATTTTGTTACCCTGATTGCTTGGGTTTGGGGTTGGTATTTATTTCAAGAATTACACAACAAAATTTCGCTTGGGTATGGTGTTTAAATAGTGATAGGTACTGGCATGACCAATCATGTTTGTACAAGAATGGTGAGTCTGGATACTGACTCAGCACTCATGACTCAACACTAACTTCATCTATCCGTTTTTAGGACAGGGACGTATACGGAAGATCGCGCTTTCCGATAAGATGTATATGCTCAAAACCATGTCTCCCATAAAGAGCAGACAATAGTAATTTGGTTAAGGACTGTTATTTATGAGCCAAACAGAAACTTTTGAAAAAGTCAAGAAAATCATCATCGAACAACTTAGTGTTGATGATGAGGCAAAAGTCACACCACAGGCAAGCTTTGCCAATGATTTAGGTGCTGATTCTCTAGATACCGTTGAATTAGTCATGGCTTTGGAAGAAGAATTTGATATTGAAATTCCCGATGAAGCCGCCGAAAAAATTACAACCGTTCAAGAAGCAGTGGATTACATCAACAGCAAAGTTGCCACATCCGCTTAAACAGCGATTGGGGATGGAACACTGGGGATTGGAAGGGATTGGAAGGGATTAGAGATGAGTAATGATCTACTTTCTCTGCCCGTTTGGTTCTTCCTAGTGCCTAGCCCCCAGTCCCTAGTCCCTAGTCCCTAATTTTTGCAGCTTTCTCGCCATCTTTTACTGAGTCATGACAGATTATAATCGTAAGCGCGTTGTTGTAACTGGTGTTGGCGCGATTACACCAATTGGTAACACACCAGATGAATATTGGGAAGGATTGTTAAGCGGACGCAATGGCATTGACTATATCACCGCATTTGATGCGTCTAGTCATGATTGCCGCATTGCTGGTGAGGTAAAAAACTTCGATCCACATAAGTATATGGATCGGAAAGAAGCCAAGCGCATGGATCGGTTTTCCCAATTTGGAGTCGCAGCAGCCAAACAAGCCCTCGCAGATGCCAGCTTAGTTATTAATGAACTGAACGCTGAACAAGTGGGAGTTATTATTGGTTCTGGGGTAGGTGGTATTAAGGTCATGGAAGACCAGCAAACCATCTATCTGAATCGCGGCCCTGATCGCTGTAGTCCATTTATGATTCCGATGATGATCGCCAACATGGCGGCGGGACTCACAGCAATTCATACGGGAGCAAAAGGGCCAAATAACTGTACTGTGACTGCTTGCGCGGCTGGTTCTAACGCGATTGGGGACGCATTCCGCATGATTCAAGGCGGTTATGCCCAAGCGATGATTTGCGGAGGGTGTGAAGCCGCAATTACACCCCTATCTGTAGCTGGATTTGCGGCTGCACGCGCGCTTTCCACTCGCAATGATGACCCCGCTCATGCTTGCCGTCCCTTCGACCGCGATCGCGATGGATTTGTCATGGGTGAAGGTGCGGGAATTCTGATTCTGGAAGAGCTAGAACACGCCCTGAGTCGTAAGGCGCGCATTTACGCCGAAATCGTCGGTTATGCCATGACCTGTGACGCTTACCATATCACTTCCCCAGTTCCCGGTGGTGCAGGAGCAGCTAGAGCCATCCAACTCGCGCTCAAAGACGCAGGACTCACACCAGAGCAAGTCAGCTACATCAATGCTCACGGTACTAGCACCCCTGCTAATGATTCCACTGAAACCGCCGCGATTAAAACAGCTTTGGGTGATCATGCCTATAAAATCGCTGTCAGTTCCACCAAATCCATGACAGGACACCTGTTAGGCGGTTCTGGCGGTATTGAAGCTGTAGCCACGGTGCTAGCGATCGCTAACGATCAAATTCCACCGACAATCAATATTGAAAACCTTGATCCAGACTGTGATTTAGATTACGTACCCAACTCTAGCCGCGCTCAAAAAGTTGAGGTAGCTTTATCCAATTCTTTTGGCTTTGGTGGTCATAACGTCACCTTAGCCTTTAGAAAGTACATTTAAAGTCGGGAGAATTCAGAATTCAGAATTCAGGGGACAGAATAGTTCCAAAATCAGGAGATAATTTGAGTAATCAACTTGCTCATAATTTCCAACCTTGAGCAATAATTGAGAATTTCAAATTTTGCCATTCTGCATCCTGATTCCTGAGTTCTGAATTCTTCGCTTTGACTTCCCAGTTTTGCATTCTGTGATCAAGGCAGAAAAAGTATCATCAATCTCATTCCCTAATCAGCCAAGAGTTCAACATAATCTGATTCTTGGCGTGATAAATTACCACAAACACAAGAGATCCCGCTTGTCCATACACAATTGGGAATGGGATGATGAGAATACCGCAGGGGAACCTCAAGCAGTAGTTCAGTTATCAGTAATCAGTGATTCAGCTCATAGTCAGGGATTTGAACCCTAACGCATAAAACTAATCAGCTTTCACTGTTAACCTGTTAACTGTTAACTGTGAAAAACAACCCCAGAAACAGTAGCTCGAAGAGTGCTAACCCGTCGTTAAAAACAATCTTATTATGGCTGTTGCAACCCAATCCCTCGAAGAACTTTCTATTAATGCGATCCGTTTCTTGGCTGTTGACGCTATAGAAAAGGCAAAATCAGGACACCCAGGATTACCGATGGGCGCGGCTCCGATGGCTTTTGTGCTATGGAATCGCTTTATGCGGTATAACCCCAAAAATCCCAAGTGGTTTAACCGCGATCGCTTTATCTTGTCTGCTGGTCATGGCTCAATGTTGCAGTATGCCCTACTGTATCTCACAGGCTACGACAGTGTAAGCATTGAAGATATCAAGCAATTCCGCCAATGGGGTTCTCAAACACCTGGACACCCAGAAAACTTTATCACCCCTGGCGTGGAAGTAACTACCGGGCCTCTGGGTCAAGGGATTGCCAATGGTGTGGGTTTAGCGATCGCTGAAGCTCACCTAGCTGCTAAATTCAACAAACCCGATGCCAAAATTGTTGACCATTACACCTATGTCATTCTCGGTGATGGCTGCAACATGGAAGGTGTTTCTGGTGAAGCTGCTTCCCTGGCTGGACACTTGGGATTAGGTAAACTCATCGCTCTGTACGATGACAACCACATCTCCATCGACGGTTCTACAGATGTAGCCTTCACCGAAGATGTTTCTAAACGGTTTGAAGCTTACGGCTGGCACGTTCTTCACGTTAAAGATGGTAACACCGATTTAGAGGCGATCGCTAAAGCCATTGAAGCAGCCAAAGCTGTCACCGATAAGCCCACCATGATTAAGGTGACAACCACAATCGGTTACGGTTCTCCTAATAAAGCCAATACTGCTGGTGTTCACGGTGCGGCTTTGGGTGCAGACGAAGTAAAACTGACTCGTGAAAAACTCAATTGGCCACACGAGCCTTTTGTCATTCCCGAAGATGTCCTCAACTACACCCGCAAAGCAGTAGAGCGTGGTGCAAGCTACGAATCTGACTGGGACAAAGCTTTTGCTGATTACAAAGCTAAGTATCCCCAAGAAGCCGCAGAATTTGAGCGTTACCTAAGCGGTAAACTGGCTGAAGGTTGGGACAAAGTATTACCTACCTACACCCCAGAAGACAAAGGCATTCCTACCCGTAAGCACTCAGAAACCTGCCTCAACAAGTTGGCGGCGGTTGTACCTGAACTGATTGGTGGTTCGGCTGACTTAACCCACTCCAACCTCACCGAAATCAAGGGTAAGGGCGACTTCCAAAAAGGACAATACCAAAACCCCAACATCCACTTTGGTGTACGGGAACACGCTATGGGCGCAATTTGTAACGGTATTGCGTTACATGGTTCCGGTTTAATTCCCTACGGCGCGACCTTCTTAATTTTCACAGACTATATGCGGGCAGCTATCCGCTTATCTGCTCTGTCTCTAGCTGGTGCGATTTGGGTGATGACTCACGACTCCATCGGTCAAGGTGAAGATGGCCCCACTCACCAACCTATCGAAACTCTAGCTTCTCTCCGCGCTATTCCTAACTTGACTGTGATTCGTCCCGCCGATGGTAACGAAACCTCTGGCGCATACAAAGTAGCTATCGAGAGAGCTAAGGAAAATGCTCCTACTTTGTTGGCGTTCACTCGTCAAAATGTCCCCAACTTGGCAGGTACATCTGTCGAAAATGTGGCTAAGGGTGGTTACATAGTAGTAGATTCTCAAGGTACACCAGATTTAATCCTGATTGGTACTGGTTCGGAATTGAGTCTCTGTGTCACCGCAGCTGAGAAACTCACCGCCGAAGGTAAGAAAGTCCGTGTTGTTTCTTTACCTGCTTGGGATTTGTTTGAAGCTCAAGATGCAGCTTATAAGGAGTCTGTTCTACCTAAAGCTGTTACTAAGCGTTTGGCTGTGGAAGCTGGTAGTAGCTTCGGCTGGCATAAGTACATCGGTACTGAAGGCGATACGGTTACTATTGACCGTTTTGGTGCTTCTGCTCCCGGTGGTGTTTGTTTGGAGAAGTTTGGTTTTAGCGTTGATAATGTGTTAGCTACAGCTAAAAAATTGTTGGGTTAATCGCAATAGAATATTCTCTTAATTTAGTTATGGGGTGGGCTTTTTGTCTGCCCTTTTTTTTTAACGCGGAGGGGCGCGGAGGGAAACGCAGAGGGGCGCGGAGAGAGGAGAGAGGAGATAGGCGAGAGGTTATAATTAAGTAGATGGTTGATGATCAAAGAATCTAAAATTAAGAAAATACAGCAGGCTATTATGCAGGAATTCTCAGGGGAGAGAAACTTAGCGATAGAACGAATATCAAAAATTATTGGGGATTTGTTTCTAAGCAATCGTCTCTATCAGCAAAGACTTAATAAAGAAGACATGATTCAACATTTAATCCAAGTGTTGGATAAGTTTTCTCCAGAAGTTTTAAAAGCTATTTCTGATGAAGAATTAGTACATAGAATTGATAGTATTTTGGTGGTAGAGGCTGTTTCTGGAACATTAAATGATTTAACTCCAGAGCAAATAGAGATGTTTGATTCCTCTGTAAACAGGAGATAGAAGTAAATGGGCTATCTTCTTGATACAAATATTTTAACGGCTATTTTAAAGAAAAATCAAAGTGTCAATAACAAACTAGAGGAGGTGCGGTTTCTAGGGGAAGATGATTCTGATTTAGCAAGAATACAGGGTTTAAATTTAGAAAATTGGCTGACCACAAATTTTTAAATTGAAAATATATAAACATGATGCAAGCTGATGTAATATGTTTAATTGCTTATTGAAGCTTTTAAACATGACAGCGTTGTAATTATTCAAACAAGATTAACTAAATATAAGGAATGTACTAATTAAAACGAATAATCGGCCTGATGAATGCCAAGATAAAAATCAGGATATGATCAAGGTATTGAAATTTTTATGCCAGAAATACACCAATCAATTGCACAGCATTATCACGAACGTACTAAATACGACCCTAACACTCTAGCATCTAAAAATCATCGGCTAGATTGGGCTAAACAGCCAGTCCCGTTTAAAGAATACAGAATTGGTTCTCACATCGACCTGATACCCTATATTGAAGCCACACCAGAGAAATTTGTTAATGATTCTCATGCTCAATGGTGGCAAAGACTTTCACGGTTACTATTTTGCAGTTATGGGCTGACTGCGAGAATGCCCTCTATGGGTAGTACGGTATATTTACGCTCTGCGCCTAGTGCTGGGGGATTGTATCCTGCGGAATTGTATGTAGTTTCTCGTGGTACGCCTTTACTACCGGCTGGTCTGTATAACTACCAATGTCGGACTCATTCTTTAGTATGTTTTTGGGAAAATGATGTTTGGCAAGCATTACAAGACGCTTGTTTTTGGCATCCGGTTTTAGAAAGTACCCAATTAGCAATTATTGTGACGGCGGTTTTTTATCGTTCGGCGTGGCGTTATGAAGACAGGGCTTACCGTCGAATTGGTTTAGATATAGGACACTTATTGGGCAATATCGAGTTAGCAGGGGCTATTACCGATTATCGCCCACACCTGATTGGTGGTTTTATCGATGAAGCCATTAATGATTTACTTTACATCGATGCGGAACAGGAAGGTGCGATCGCTATTTTACCGTTGGCAGATTTATTAGATATTCAACAAAACTTACCCCCTGGATGTACCGCCCTACCTTCAGCCACAGCAACCAATTATCCTTATATCCCCGATGGCGAATTGCTGAGATATTTTCATCACCACACCCAAATTAAGGCAGGTATTACTGGCAACCTCAATTTACCAGCGATTAAACAACCTAGATCCTTAGAAGATAAATATAATTTTCCTTTTTGTTTGAAAATTCCTACCGCTACTACACCTATTTACTGGGGAGAAAACCTATCAGATTTAGAACTTACTATCCACAAGCGACGTTCTACCCGTGCTTATAATAGCGAAAACTTAACTTTTGATGAACTTCAGGCTTTATTGGATTTCACTTATCAACCTCAAAATTATATTGACCAAAGTTTAGATAATTCTCCTGATTACTTCGATTTGAATTTAATCCAAACATTTATTGCTGTCTGTGGTGTCAATGGACTAGAATCTGGCTGTTACTATTACGCCCCAAAAGCTCAAGAGTTGCGTCAAATTCGGTTTAAAAATTTCCGGCGCGAGTTACACTACCTTTGCTTAGGACAAGAATTAGGACGAGATGCCGCCGCCGTGATTTTCCATACGGCTGACTTAAAATCAGCTATTGCCCAATATGGCGATCGCGTTTATCGTTACTTACATATAGATGCTGGCCATTTGGGACAACGCCTAAATTTAGCAGCTATTCAACTCAATTTGGGTGTCAGTGGTATCGGTGGCTTCTTCGATAACCAAGTAAATGAAGTTTTAGGGATTCCTGCTGATGAAGCTGTGTTATATATCACAACTCTCGGTAGACCAAGATAAATCTTCAATTTTCTGTGTTTACGCCGATTTATCCCTAACAACTCAGGAATAGGAGAAAGTAGCCAGCCGACTGGGATGTTGCTACACATTTTTGCTTGTGTCTTGGCACGAGTAAATACCATTCTTCTTTAGCAACTCTAACCTGAGATATCAATTATGGTGAACTGACTAATTACGTCACTGCTTTAATTAGATACTTTCTCGTCTATCTAATTCATCTATCTCATTACTGTGCATTTTAATAAAATTTATTATGTTTAAACTTTATAGGTGTAGTATCTTATTTATCGTAACATATAATATCGAATTTAAAAGTAAATATGCGTAAAGAATTATGGTATAAACTGTGATTTTCAGGAGCGAAACAATCTCAGTCATTGCTATCTCTATTGCCAACAAATGCACTTAGCGAACAGTCCTCTTGTCCATACAGTATAATAGTGCCTTTAATGATGCTGATCTGCTCCCAAGAGGAGATTTTTTAAGTATTTTTACTTATCAGATCACATTAATATTATTTGATAATGAAAGCACTAATGTTATTACCGGAAAACGAAAATCAACGGTTAGAATTACTCCATCAATATCTGATTTTAGATACACAACCAGAAGCAGTTTTTGATGATTTGGTACAGCTTGCTGCTGACATTTGTGAAACACCAATTGCTGTCGTTAGCTTTGTGGATAGTGAACGCGAATGGTTCAAATCCAAGGTAGGAGTTACTGAATCAGAACTTCCTCGCAGCATGGGTTTCGGTACTCATACTATTTTGCAAAGTGAAATCCTCATTATTTCCGATATTTTACAAGATGATAATTATGCTAAAAAGTCTTTCTTTTTGTCAAAAAAACAAGTGCGTTTCTATGCAGGAATTCCACTAATTACCTCTGATGGTTTCGCATTAGGTAGTCTCGCTGTAATGGATTTTGTCCTACGACATTTGAGTTTAAAAGCACAAGCTTCATTACAAAGATTAGCACGTCAGGTAATCAGGCATTTAGAGTTGCAACGGCAGAAAATTATCAATATCAAAGAATGTGAACGTACTGAACACGCGCTAAAAACAAGTAAAGCTAGACTCAGAGAAATTATCGAGGCTATTCCTGTGCCTTTAGTTATTTCAAGGGTGACAGATGGCTTGATACTATATAGTAATTCAGAATTCATGCAAAAATTTCGGTTGACTACAAATGATTTAGTCAACCGTTATATTTCTGAAATATATCAAAATCCAAATGAGCAAAAAACTATTTTGGCAACTCTGGCTCAGAATGGTTCTTTAGAAAATTACGATATCCAGTTTAAGCGAGGTGATGGTACTTTTTTCTGGGCGATCGCTTCTTTCCAATATTTAAATTTTCACAATGAATATGCGATTTTAACTGTACTATATGACATCACTGAACGTAAAAATTTTGAGGTGAAGCTCCAAGAGGAAAATTCATTTTTACAGAGTATTTTTGCTGGCATACCTTTAATGATTGCACTTGTAAATACCGATGGTAAAGTCCATTGGGTTAACCAAGAAATACAAAGTATTCTAGGTTATAGCTTAGAAGAATATCAAACTCGTAATGTTTTAGCAGAATTATACCCTGACCCTGAATATTATCAATCTGTCGTTAATTTTATGCAATCGGCAGATGGATATTGGCGTGACCTCAGAACTAAATTGCGGGACGGTCGGATACTGGATACTTCTTGGACAAATGTCAAATTGCCAAATGGTCAAGTCATCGGTATCGGTAAAGATATCACAGAACGCAAACAAACTGAACGGACACTGAAAGCTCAAGCTGAAAGGGAGCAACTTATGCGAACTGTTGCTCAAAGAATTCATCAGTCTTTGAATCTTCAAGATATTCTTAACGCCACAGTTAAAGAAGTGAAAGATTTACTTCAGGTTGATCGAGTTATAGTGTATCAGTTTGCCGCAGATATGAGTGGTAAAATCGTAGCAGAATCGGTACAACCTGGATGGAAGGTTTCCTTGGGTGTAGATATTGAAGACACTTGTTTCCAGACAGGTGCGGGAGCAGACTATTATCTAGGAAGAAAAAGAGCGATCGCTAATATCTATGAGGCTGGATTAACTGATTGTCATATTCAGTTGTTAGAACAGTTTGATGTCAAAGCTAACCTAGTCGTACCAATTCTTTTAGAAGTAGGTGAAGAGTTTACTGGCCGTAGCCTTTGGGGTTTGTTGATAGCGCACCAGTGTTCTACACCTAGGGAATGGAAAAAACATGAACTCGATTTGCTTGACCAACTTTCAATACCAATTGCGATCGCCATCCAACAATCTAGCATATTTCAGCAAGCCCAGAGTGAATTAGCTGAACGGCAAAAAGCTGAAATTCAATTAAGAAGTGCCTTGGCCGAAAAAGAAGTTTTATTAAAAGAGATTCATCACCGCGTAAAAAATAATTTACAAATAGTCTCTGGACTGTTACTACTCCAGTCACAAACCCTCAAAGAACCGGAATTAATTAGAACATTAAGAGAAAGTCAGAACCGGATTGAGTCAATTTCTTTGATTCATAAGAACTTATATACTTCTCCTAATATTGGGCAACTGAATATTGCAGAATATATCTATAATTTAGCCACTAGCATCCTCATTTCTTATCAAATACAGCCAGGCAAAATCAATTTAGAAACTAATATTCAAGCTATTAATTTGAATGTTGACCAAGCTATAGCCTGTGGTTTAATCATCAATGAACTATTTTCTAATGCTCTTAAGCACGCTTTTAAAGAAAGCCAGATTGGCAAAATCATGATTGCTTTGCATCGGTTTGATAATACTATAGAGATGATTATTCAAGACAATGGCGTTGGTTTATCAGATGACATAAATTGGAATAATACGAATTCGTTAGGTCTGTCTTTGGTTTATGACCTAGTGACAGAACAACTTGAAGGCACTATCACCATAGAACGGCTTCATGGAACATTATTTAGGATTCAATTTCCTCAGTAAACTTTTATTAATAACCAAGCGATGGAACAAGCGAAAATATTAGTTGTAGAAGATGAAGTAATTGTGGCTAGAACGATTGCTAGTCAACTCACTCAATTAGGTTACACCGTTATCGGTACAGCTTCTTCTGGAAAAGCGGCGATCGCCAAAGCATTAGATAGCAAACCAGCATTAATTTTAATGGATATTATTATCAAAGGGGAAATGGATGGTATCGACACCGCTAGTTACATTCGTGAACGTTTAGATATTCCTATCATCTTCTTAACTGCCTATGGTGATGACGATACTGTGCAACGAGCAAAAATTACCCAACCCTTTGGATATATTATTAAACCCTTCACTTCTAAAGATTTACGCATAGCAATTGAAATAGCTCTGTTAAAACATCGCCTAGAAAGTGAACTCCGGGAAAATCGCGATCAGTTAGCGACTCTCTTAAACTCAATGAGTGATGCTGTGATTGCTACTAATGAGCATGGAATTATTACATTTATGAATCCAGCAGCCGAGAAGCTAACTGGATGGCATGAATCAGAGGCTTTGGGGGCAGATATTTCCCAAGTTTTTCATATTGTTGATGATGTTACAGAAACTACTATAGAAAACCCAGTTACAAAGGTTTTAAGAGAAAAAAAGGTTGTTTATTTAGAAGAATTTACATCCTTGATCACTAAAAATGGTCAACGAGTCCCAATTGGTGATAGTGCGTCACCAATTAGAAGATTACCCAATCAAGTCAATGGTGTAGTGATTGTTTGTTGGGATATCAGCGAACGGCGGAAAACCGAATTATTAGAACAAGCATTAAATAAAGAAAAAGAACTTAATCATCTCAAATCTTTATTTATCTCTACAGTTTCTCATGAATTCCGCAATCCCTTAAGTGTAATTCAAACGGCAGTAGAACTGATAGAAATGCAAGGAGAAAATTTAACAGAAGCTAAGAAAAACACCTATCTCAAAAGAATTCAAGGAGCTGTGCAGTCGATGAAGCAACTCATGGAGGATGTGTTGTTTATAGGTAGGACTGAAGCTGGAAAACTGGAATGTAATCCGATTCAATTGAACCTGAAAGAATTTTGTCAAGAGCTAATTGAAGAATTCACCTCGGTCAGAACTAGCGGGCATGAAATTATTTTTACCTGTAATAACGAAAATACTCAGGCTCGCATGGATGAAAAATTATTAAATTGTATGTTAATGAATTTACTTTCTAACGCAGTTAAGTATTCACCTGAAAATTCAACAATTAAGTTTGAATTAATTTGTAACCAAACAGAAGGCGTAGCAACTTTTTGTATTCAAGATGCAGGTATTGGTATTCCTCAAGCCGATCAAGTGCGCCTGTTTGAATCTTTTTATCGAGCCTCAAATGCTAAAACAATTCAAGGGACTGGCCTGGGTTTAGTTATAGTGAAAAATTGCGTTGACGCTCACAAAGGTACAATTCGTGTGAGCAGTCAAGAAGCTCAAGGTACTACATTTACAATAGTTTTACCTTTAAACTCTGAATCCAAATCATCATCTTAAGAAATTACACTATAGTTATGTGACGGTGATGACTCATGAGGTGGGGCAAATATTTTGGTGAAATTGCCACAATTAAACGTGTTAGTGCAGTGATACCAGTCCTATAGGTTGTAGGCGGGTTTCCCAACCAACCTAGGTGACTGGTATTCCCCGTACTTGTTCGCAGAGTACCTGACGGTTGTACGAAGTTCATCAGGACTGCCTCCTGCCTGAAAACTTACTCAACCTGAACGTATTCAGAAGCAACAGTTTGCTGAGTGGACGCTACGAACTTTTGTGCCGCATCTAGCAAATACTCATAGTAAGTACGAGCTACAATAGATAACTGTTTACCAGCCGGATAAACTATATACCAAGCCCGCTTCACAGGAAAATATTGTACGTCCAAAATGCTGAACTCTGATGCGTCTGACAACAGGGTATGCCGAGATAAAACAGAAATTCCCAATCCGCCAGCGATCGCTTGTTTAATCGCCTCATTACTCCCTAGTTCCAGCTTGACTTTGACTGTAACTCCATGTTCATCTAAAAGGTTCTGTACAGCACGGCGTGTTCCTGAACCTGGTTCGCGCATAATAAAAGGCTCATTAGTTAAACGCTGGATGGGAATGTTTTTTTCTTTTGCTAGGGGATGATTTACAGGTGCAAATACCACCAAAGGATTATCTAAAAACGGTTGGCAATTCACATCTACGTGTTCTGGAACTTGACTCATAATGTACAAGTCGTCCATATTGTTCATCATCCGCTCTAGGATGCGTTCATGGTTGGTTACTTGCAGCGAAATGTCAATTCCTGGATAAAGTTGACAGAAAGGCCCAAGTAAACGTGGTATGAAGTATTTTGCAGTTGTAATTACTGCCAAACGTAATTGCCCCTGTTTTAATCCTTTCAGGTCTGCCACCTTCATTTCAAACTGGGCGATATTATCAAAAATTTGTCTACACGTTGCAAACAATTCCCGCCCGGCTTCTGTCAAATAGAGCCGCTTTCCTACCTGCTCAAACAGTGGTAAACCCACAGATTTTGTCAGTTGCTTGATTTGCATGGAAACAGTCGGCTGGGTGAGAAATAATTCCTCAGCAGCACGAGTAAAACTGCCGTGTCTTGCCGCCGCCTCGAACACCTTCAACTGGTGTAGGGTCGCCTGATTCAAGGGTGATTCTCCTCCAATAGCGATTTATCATTATAAAACTTGTATCACTCAACACTAATACATGACACAGCTGCACTCATACAAAAGTTATGAGTTCATTATAGATAAAACTCTATTCTCGCTATCAGAAGAAAATTATTTTCTTTATGGTGTTCAGAAGTTATCATCAAAAAAACAAGCAAAGCGTAAGATGCCTTCCAGCTGCAAGATGAATGCTGAATACTGAATGCTGAATGTGGAATGAAAATTTCCCATAAATTATCATTCTTTGATTAGCAATTCATAATTCATCATTCATCATTCCATACTTCTTCTGTAATTTTTACAGGCAGGGTGGCTAAATCTGGCAACTGTAACACTTCCACTTCGGCTACTTGCTCTTTGATGTTCACTGGCAATCTTAAAGGCTGACGCTCTTCGATCCAGCAACTTGCTATTGGCAGGGTTTGCTCTAATTCATCTAGGGGTCGAGGAATCACCATAACTGCGTTCAACTCCCCAATTCTTTCTGCTTCATACATCCCAGCTTCTACTGCTACTGCCACGTTAGCTACAGAGCCACGAATAATGGCTGTACACAAGCCCGCACCAATTTTTTCATAGGATGCTAACTGGACATCAGCCGCTTTTAGCATGGCATCACACGCGCCTACCATTGCTGGAAAGCCCCGCGTTTCTACCAAACCAATCGCTTGGTTGCTCAATCGGCTGTATTTTCCCTCCTCCATGAATTGGTTCAGGCGGTTAGTAATTGGTAGGACTACGTCTAGATTAGGAAAAGGTCGAGGAATGACTAAACTAGAAACTAGCTGACCAAACTGTTCAGCAGTTTGCACACCAGATTCTACCGCCAGTCGGACATCAGCAATTCCACCCCGGACGATGGCCGTACAGTGACCACTGCCAATTTTTTCATAACCCACTAGGTGAACCCCAGCCGATTTCAACATCATGTCAGCTGTTCCCACAATCGCCGGGAAGCTGAGGGTGGATACTAACCCTAGGGCAGTATCCTTGAGGTGATCTCGACGATGGGATGTCTGGTTGGTGCTAATAGAACTTTTATTATATATCTCCATGTGAATTCTCCAGGATATTCACAACTTAACACTTACTCAGACAGATCGTCAGATACCGGGTTGTTTAGGGCTTGTCTATGGGGAAACAATGTCACCAAAAGTCTTTTGATGCTTCCTTGTCCATAAATTTGAGTCCCAAAGCCATTAGGTGATTCAGTGGCTGTTTGACCAGGTTCTGAATCTTCAGGGCTGAGTTGTGTCAGGGTAGAGTCAGTAGAAGGCGTATTTTCTTCTACAGCCGCAGACTGATTTTCTGGTGTGGCTGGGGGTTCTGAGACAGAAATAGACTCTTGTTTTAATTCCTCAAAACCTGAAGCTGAAACGCTAGTTGAAGTGATCACTTTGCTCTCATTTTCTTCTTGAGGCTGTTGGGTATCTGTCTCAGCAGTGCTATTAGTTGATGATGTTGGTGGTTCTGCTTCAGCAATCGGCTGACTGGGATCTCCTAAAATCGCACCTGGTGGCACTACTAAGCCTGGCGCAATCGAACATTGGAAAACCGTTGTTGCTGCCCCAATACAAGCATTGTTGCCAATAGTGCCTTTACCCACCATCAAAAAACCTGCCCCCAAGCTTGCACCTGCTTCTACCTCTATAGTTCCCTCATCAACTTGGAGAATTGACCCCATACCAATACAGACACCTGCCCCGATGATGATCTTGCTGTTTGTAGCCGCTTGGAGTATCACACCTGGTGCAATGACTGCACTTGGATGAATTATTACCTCGCCACTAATGTAGGAATCAAAGTTATGCTGGAGGCGCAGTGGCGGCACAGACATGGAAATTTTAACCTCGGAAGCCAAATATCAATGGGGAATGAGGAATCGGGAATGGGGAATCGGGCATAAATCAATTCAAACTTCAAAATTCAAGAATTTTGGGGAAAAATCTCCCCTACTCCCTATTCCCTATTCCCTACTACCTTCTACTATGGACGCTGAATAATGCTTTCCAGTACCCGACGTTTGGCTTTGGGGTCGATGCCAATTAACCGCACGTATTCGCCGGCATATTCCGCTAAGGCAGATTCTACAGCCGCGATCGCCTCCCTTTCGGAATTAGCCGCAATTGTCCCGCAACTATTCCAAGAGCCTGTACGGAAACGTCGCTGGTCTACGTGTTCTAAGCTTAGTTTATACCCACCAGCCAAGATTTGCCGGATTTGATCTACTACTTCCCCACTTAAACGGGTAGCGGTAGCTGTTGCGCTAGCTGTTGCGCTAGCTGTTGCCGTTGGCGCACTAGCAACCGTTCTGTGGCCATTGCCAGAGGAGACTACTTGGCCGTTCGGTCTTTGGATAATCGATTCTAGGACACGGCGTTTAGCTTTGGTGTCAATCCCAATCAACCGCACGTATTCGCCCTGGTGACTGTCCATACATTCTTCCAAAGCTGAGACAACGGCATTAGTAGAAGTTGCTTCGATGGGCTTGCAGCTATTCCATGAACCAGTGCGGAAACGCCGCTCATCTACGTGTTCTGTACCAATTTTGTAACCACTTGCTAGCAGTTGGCTAATTTGTTGTACAGTTTCTGCCGAGAGTTTACCACTACCAGAGCCGTTACTACTGTAGCTGGCACCATTACCGTTGTTGTAACTGCCATTTGTCTGACTAGCAGGAGCTTTGAAGCCGGTCGCACCTCCCACTACACCATCGGGACGTTGAATAATAGTTTCTAGTACCCGACGTTTACCTTTGGGGTCAATACCAAACAACCGCACATACTCGCCACTGTGGTCTGTCAAACAAGATTCCAACGCTGCCACCGCTTCGCCTACGGATCTGGCTTCAATTGGTTGGCAGCTAGTCCACGCACCTGTGCGGAATCTTCTTTGATCTACGTGTTCTGTACCAATTTTATACCCTTGGTCTAATAGATAGCGTACCTGATCTATGGTTTCTGCACCCAAGCTGCTTGCCACTTCACTACTCCTTTCTAACCCATTAACTTTATTAGTTGTATAAGATTTAACTTGTTCATTGAGAAGCGGAGAAATACACTTGCTATCCGCAGCACAAAGATATCCAGTCCGCAATGCTTGATTAATGCCAATAACATGATGTGCAAAATCCTTGTCTTGGGGTTGCACATCTGGCAAGCGATCAGCTTGCTTTTGGGTAGTAATGATCGCTCCTGAAGGAACATACTTACCAGGGGGAACTTCTACATCCTTAATTAAAGCGTGCATCATCACGATGCAGCCTGCTCCTACTCTGGCATTAAATACCGTCGAGCGAAAACCAATAAATGAATTATCCCCAACATAAGCCGGCCCATGAATCAATGCCATGTGGGTAATAGAAGCATTTTTACCCACCCAAACCGAGTATTCTAGGCCGTCATCGCCCATTACTCGCCCTTGCTCTAACCCATGAATAACTACACCATCTTGAATATTGGTATTTTCTCCAATATGAAAAGGTGTACCTTCATCGGCTCTGATGGAAGTTCCTGGAGCAATAATGACATTTGCACCTATCCGAACATCCCCAATAATGTTGGAAAAAGAATGTACAAATGCGGTCTCATGGATTTTGGCTTCTGCTAAATTTCTCGACCACGGGGTTGGGGGTGCCGCCGTGCTGCGGACTGCCATTGCGAGATTCCTCCTAAATTAAGCTTATTATCTGGAGTCCATAGTCTATAGACCTTGACTATTGACTAATGACTACCTATATTGGTCTTTTTTGCTGTAAATGAGACGATCTTCCAGGTGAATAGTATCAATTATCGCCACTACTGCTGCATCTAATGGACGCTGTTCATTACCCAGCACTTGACGAGCAGCACTACCACGACTAATTAGTACCCACTCATCTACTCCTGCACCAACGCTATCTGCTGCTACCTCATACTGTTGCAGGAGGTTTCCTTCTTCATCTACTAATTGCAACAAAAGTAGCTTCACACCTCGAAGACTAGGATCTTTCTGTGTGCTAACTACTGTGCCACGAACTTTGGCAATTTGCATTATGAATTACGGTCTTCTACCACCAAAGGGACGAATTGCATTCACATTTTCCCGGAATTGTTCTACGTCTTCTGTATATCGAATTGGGAGAACATATTCCAAGTTCTCATGAGGACGAGCAATGATATGAGTAGACAATACTTGTCCACCGTTAACCCGCTTGACAGATTCCACACCTGCTGCTACTGAAGCTTGAACTTCAGACACATCTCCTCTAACAATTACTGTCACCCGACCACTACCAATTTTTTCGTAGCCTACTAAGGTGACTCGCGCAGCTTTTACCATCGCGTCTGCTGCTTCTACTACTGCTGGAAAGCCCAGCGTTTCTACCATTCCAACTGCAATTGACATCCGTTTGTTTCCTTGATCAAATTTCTCGCCCTGGACTTAAGTGATGCTCAAGAAGGCAACCCCGTTAATTACTTTTTTTTAATCAGCTTTTAGGTACGGAATTGTTCCACAGCTTCTGTGTAACGAATCGGTAAGACGTATTCTAAGTTTTCGTGGGGACGAGCAATGATGTGTGTTGAGACAACTTCACCACCATTCACTCTTCTGGCTGCTTCAATCCCAGCTGCTACTGAGGCTTGTACCTCAGATACATCTCCCCGCACAATTACTGTAACTCTTGCACTACCAATTTTTTCATATCCTACCAAAGTTACGCGCGCAGCTTTCACCATCGCGTCTGCTGCTTCTACTACTGCGGGAAATCCCTTAGTTTCAATCATTCCAACTGCAATTGGCATCCCAGAACTCCTACAAAAATTAATCCAATCAGTATTGTGGTGTGAAATTTTGGACGGGGAAGCTCATCTTGAGCTACAAAAACACTTCCAAACTAAGCATAGGAAAGCTTGGCATCTCTGGCAATATAAATTAGTATAATAGTTTATAATTAAAAAGTTTAAAAAAACTTAACAAAATTTTGTACTTGTGTTCTGGGCAATCAAAGTTCATTGATTTCTAGAGCAACCACTTATGCTTTATAATTTTTTTATGACATTCATAGACAAATATTGATAACCAAGACAAATTATGTCTGGGGGGAATAGTAACAGGCTGTAGCTTTTGCTGTCTCTGTCTTTCCTCAATCTTCTATTTGAAACCAAAAGTGTCTAAACAATATATAACTTTTTCTTATAAGTCATATAAATTTATTTGTAGAAAACCGTAACATACATTTTTGCCAAAGATATAGATGTAATCAGAACGAATGTTTTTGAGTTAAACGCCTGTGTTTAATTAAAGGTTACTAAAGCTAACTAAGTAAAACATAGGCATTAAACTTGAAAAATTAAGAAAGTTAAAAAAAGCGTAGTTTTTGGCAAAAGTGATTATTTTTAATAAATGATTATTGTAAGAGTTTAAAAAAGATTAAGGCTGAGTCATCAAGGGAAATCTAAATGAATCAATTTCTATTTGCAACGAGTTGGTGTGTCCCTTTATATAGCTTGCTAGGCGCACTTTTAACATTGCCGTGGGCAATAGGAATAATTCGCCGGACAGGGCCAAGACCTGCGGCCTACCTCAACTTGTTGACGACCCTTTTGGCTTTTTTGCATAGCCTATTGGTATTTAAAGATATCTGGAACAGAGAACAAGAGAATTTAGTCGTAACTTGGTTACAAGCTGCGGATTTAAATTTATCTTTTGCCTTGGAACTTTCACCAGTCAGTATTGGGGCGACAGTATTAATCACCGGGCTGAGTCTACTGGCTCAAATTTATGCCCTGGGGTACATGGAAAAAGACTGGTCTTTAGCTCGTTTTTTCGGGCTAATTGGATTTTTTGAAGCCGCATTAAGTGGTCTAGCCATTAGTGATTCCTTGTTTCTCAGCTACGCATTGTTGGAAGTGCTGACCCTTTCTACTTATTTGTTGGTGGGTTTTTGGTATGCTCAACCTTTGGTAGTTACAGCCGCCAGAGATGCTTTTTTGACTAAGCGCGTGGGAGACTTGTTGCTGTTGATGGCTGTGGTGACGCTTGCCACTATAGCAGGTAGTTTAAACTTTTCTGATTTATATGAATGGACACAAACAGCACAGTTAAATTCCTTGACGGCGGCGTTGTTGTGTTTGGGTTTGATTGCTGGCCCGGCTGGTAAATGCGCTCAATTTCCCTTACATTTGTGGTTAGATGAAGCAATGGAAGGCCCGAACCCAGCTTCTGTGATGCGGAACTCCTTGGTGGTAGCTGGTGGGGCGTATGTGTTGTATAAATTGCAGCCAATCTTGGTAATATCGCCATTTGTATTGAATGCTTTAATCATTATCGGTAGCGTCACAGCAGTGGGAGCTAGTTTAGTTTCTCTCGCACAAACCGATATTAAGCGCGCTCTATCCCATTCGACAAGCGCATATATGGGTTTGGTGTTTTTAGCGGTGGGATTAGAGCAAGGAGGAGTAGCTTTGATGTTGCTGCTGACTCATGCGATCGCTAAAGCATTATTATTTATGAGTTCTGGCTCTGTCATTTTTACCACCCACAGCCAAAACATGACCGAAATGGGCGGTTTATGGTCGAAAATGCCAGCAACTACCACCGCTTTTGTTGTCGGTGCAGCTGGAATGGTCACACTTTTACCACTGGGTAGCTTTTGGGCAATGCTAGCCTGGGCTGATGGTTTAGTCCGAGTCACCCCTTGGGTAATTGCCATTTTAACCATAGTCAACGGCTTAACCGCCTTAAACTTGACCAGGGTATTTAGATTAGTATTTTGGGGTCAACCACAACAAAAAACCCGTCGCGCCCCGGAAGTAGGCTGGCCGATGGCTTTCCCAATGGTGACACTCACAATTCTGACTTTACTACTACCCTTAATGTTACAGCAATGGTACTTACTACCAACTTGGGAAAGTATTGATTGGTATGTGGTTTTAGTGTTGGTGTCTTCTACTGTCACTGGTGTAGTTATCGGGTCAATTATTCATCTGCACAAAGCTTGGTCTAGGTCAAACATGATGGCTTGGCGGATGGTACAAGATTTATTGGGTTACGACTTTTATATTGACCGGATTTATCGCCTCACCGTAGTTAGTGCTGTAGCCATGTTATCGAAAATTTCCGCTTGGAGCGATCGCTATTTAGTTGATGGTTTAGTTAACTTAGTCGGATTTGCAGCCATATTTAGCGGACAAAGCTTACGTTACAGCGTTTCTGGTCAATCCCAAGCTTATATGTTAACCATCCTAGCAGTTATCAGTGCTTTGGGATTTTTCATCGCCTGGTCATTAGGCTTACTAGATCAATTGCCTTTTTGATAGTGCTGAGTGGTGAGTGCTGAGTGAAGAATTATCTTATTTCCCCAGTCCCTTCCAGTCCCCAGTCCCTAGTCCCTAGTCCCCTTGCTCATGTTTGCTTATGCTAAGTGCTTTAATTTTTGCCCCTTTATTGGGTGCGCTATTAGTTGGTTTATTACCTGCTGGTGTGAATGGGAAATTTTCCCGTAGTCTAGCTTTGGGGGTGGCGAGTTTCACTTGTGTGTGGTCGGTGGTACTCGCTAGCCAATTCAATCCAGGGGAAGTTAGTCAACAGTTTACAGAGTTTCTACCCTGGATAGATGTCTTGGGATTAAATTATAATCTAGGTGTAGATGGCTTATCTTTGCCATTGCTCGTGTTAAATGGGTTATTGACTGCCATAGCCATCTATAGCAGTGATGAATCTCTGCAACGCCCGCGATTTTATTACTCTTTGATTCTGATTTTAAGTGCTGGAGTGAATGGTGCATTTCTCGCCCAGGATTTATTGCTATTCTTCTTGTTTTACGAGTTAGAATTGATTCCCCTGTATCTGTTGATAGCCATTTGGGGCGGTGCTAGACGGGGTTATGCAGCTACAAAATTTCTGATTTACACTGCTGTTTCTGGGATATTGATTTTAGCTAGTTTCCTCGGCTTGGTGTGGTTGAGTGATGCTGGTAGTTTTGCCTTAGCATCGATAAACGCTAAATCGCTACCCTTAGCAACACAGTTGTTACTGCTGGGGGGAATTTTAATTGGTTTTGGCATCAAAATGCCTTTAGTTCCCTTGCACACTTGGCTACCAGATGCTCACGTTGAAGCTTCTACACCGATATCTGTGCTACTGGCGGGTGTGTTGTTGAAGTTGGGAACTTATGGCTTATTGCGGTTTGGGATGAACTTGTTACCGGAAGCTTGGGGGTATTTAGCTCCTTGGTTAGCAGTTTGGGCTGTGGTGAGTGTATTGTATGGTTCATCTTGTGCGATCGCTCAAACTGATATGAAGAAAATGGTAGCCTATAGTTCAATCGGACACATGGGCTATGTCTTACTAGCCGCCGCCGCCGCTACACCATTAAGCACCTTGGGCGCAGTCATGCAAATGATTAGCCACGGTTTGATTTCTGCCCTGATGTTTTTATTAGTGGGAGTTGTGTATAAAAAAGCTGGTAGTCGTGATTTAAATGTAATTCGTGGACTCCTAAACCCAGAAAGAGGGTTGCCTGTGATTGGTAGTTTAATGGTACTAGGAGTGATGGCTAGTGCTGGAACTCCGGGAATGGTCGGCTTTATCTCGGAATTCATTGTATTTCGGGGAAGTTTTGCAGTTTTTCCAGTACAGACTCTGATATCCATGATTGGCACTGGATTAACGGCGGTTTACTTTTTAATTCTGCTTAATCGTGCCTTTTTTGGGCGGTTGTCTGAGCCAGTGATTAACCTACCTAGAGTTTACTGGAGCGATCGCGCACCTGCAATTATCTTAGCTATGCTAATTGTGATTTTCGGTATCCAACCCACTTGGTTAGTACGTTGGACTGAACCCACCCTGACAGCTATGGTAAATGTAGAAAATCCAATTGCAACTGTCTCTCTAGATAAACCCAAAAGCAAAAGCTAAATATCATGTATTTGAAAATTGGTAATTGATCATGGGAAACAACCCACGATTACCAATGATCAATTACTAAACATTATTAAAAACTATATTTTTACTATTTTGGAGAATTGACAATGGTAACAATTAAAAACAAACAGAATAATCATCCATTAGCCGAATATATCGAACGTCTAAAAGCTGGACAGGCTTTATTAGCAGACAGTCCAGAGAATGTCTTAGAAGTGGTGGGGATTCTCAAAAGCTACGGCGTAGTTTTAGATGCTTATTCTAAGAATTTAATTTATATAGCAGAAAATCAATTTTTAGTATTTTTCCCATTTTTTAAATATTTTAATGGGGAAATAAGTTTAAACAAATTATTTAGCCATTGGTGGCACGACAGAATCAATTTTGAATACGCCGAATACTGTATGAAATCCATGATGTGGCATGGTGGAGGCGGTTTAGATGCTTATTTAGATACTAAAGAATTTCAAGAAATAGCGCAAGCAGTTATCAAAGCGCAATTTGTAAATAATCCCTTAATATTGGGATTAAATCAACTATTTCCCGACTTTTTAATCGAACAGTTACGGGTGTCTTCTTATTACAGTGGTTTAGGACAATTTTGGCGAGTGATGGCTGATATTTTCCTTAATTTATCAGACCGCTATGATCGAGGTGAAATTCAAACCATTCCGCAAGTTGTAGACCATATTAAAGCCGGATTGGTAGCGGATGCGTTAAAGCCAATTACTTATTCTGTGAAAATTAACAAAACAGTTTATGAAATTATTCCTAAAAGTTTAGGGTTGACTTTTTTAGCAGATACCGCAGTACCTTATGTAGAAGCAGTTTTCTTTAGAGGGACTCCATTTTTAGGAACAGTTTCCTACAATGCCCAAGCTTATCAAATTCCACCGGATCAAGCGCGATTCCAGTATGGGGCATTATACGCTGATCCTTTACCGATTGGTGGTGCTGGTATTCCGCCTACATTGTTAATGCAGGATATGCGCCATTATTTACCAGAGTATCTGCATGAAGTTTATCGCCGCAGTCCCAGAGGTGAAGATGATTTGCGGGTGCAGATTTGTATAACGTTCCAAAAATCGATGTTTTGTGTGACTACAGCCGCAATTTTAGGCTTAATGCCTCATCCTGTGGATACAGAAGACCCATCTGAGCAGAATGCTAACCTAGTTTATCTGGAAAAATGGATGGATAGATTTACAACATCACGATTGGCTGATGTTAACAGTTAAGGGGCTTCAAGTCAAAAAATATCCTATAATTGTTGACTGTTGACAGTTAACAGTTAACGATGAACAGTCAACAGTGAACGGAAAATCATTATACTTCTGGTTCAACACCGAGCGATCGCAATTGAGCCATGAGGCGTTCAGCCCGTTGGCGTTCCTGTTCGGCTCTTTCCTCACCAGTTAATAACAAATTACCCTGTAAATCCCACCAACGTAACCAGGGTAATTGCATATTCTGATATTCTCCCTGCCAGATACCTAACTCAACACCTAAAGGATGTATGGCATAATGTCCCCGTTCATTTGCGGGTAAGAGTTGATACTGTCCTTCAATCAGGTGATAAACTTCTACACTAGCTTTATTGACTTCATAAATACCATAGAAGGGCGGACGAATTACTTGCTCATAGATCCAAAATTTACCCTTCCAAGGAGTTTTGTCTCGTTCCTCACTACCATCCCCAGAGACAAATTCTAAAACAATCAACGGGGCAATAAACTCGCGCCATAACACGTAAGACCTACGGGTTTGTCCATCTAACAACGGTGGTACATTCGGGACATAAAACCAGTCGGGTGCTGCTGCGCCTTTTTCTGGCGGTTCAGTCATGCGCCAGTAGATTCCGCTATCTTGACCTATACAATATTGCCCATCGGGATGGCGTTGTTGCAATATCGGTTTAATCGAGTCAGTAAGTAGAATGCTTTGCGGATGTTCCTGAAAGTTTTTGCCTCCGGCACGCTTCGCGAACACAAATGTACCATCGGACTCTGGTAGTTGCGTATGGTCGGGAAATGGGGTGAGGTCGGTGACTGGATTTGCAGAGGTCATAAAGCTACCTTTGCAGGGATAAGGGTTGTTTTTTTAGTTTAACAATCAAAGGGGAGGAGGGCTATACCTAGGGTTTTGCTAGCTTACCCACTCCCCTGTCAACTCATAAATGGCTTGCTGAAACTATTTCACAACCACCTGATGAACTGGCGCAACACCAGCCAAATCTAAAATTTGCGGAATCAAATCTTCCCGCTTCACCGCCATGACATGGACACCATGACACAATTGCCTAGCAATTTGCACTTGTTCGGCGGCAATTTTCACGCCTTCCTGTAGGGGGTGTTTGGCTTTCGCTAACCTATCAATGATATGGTCAGGAATATTGACACCAGGAACCATGCGATTAATAAATTGAGCATTTTTCGCTGATTTCAACAGAAAAATTCCTGCTAAAATCGGTTTATTATGGGCAGATGCTATCTTGTCCATGAACTTATCTAGTCTTTCAAAATCAGTTATTAACTGACTTTGAAAAAACTGCGCTCCCGCTTCAATTTTACGTTCAAAGCGACTTTGCAAACCTGACCAACTGGTACTTTGTGGGTCTACGGCTGCACCTGCAAATAAATCTGTTGCGCCATCTGTTAAAGGGTTATCGTTGCTATCGACACCTTGATTCATTTTGCGAATCAGTTGTAACAGTCGCACAGCTTCTAAATCAAACACTGCTTTGGCTTTAGGGTGATCACCTGCTTTTACTGGGTCGCCAGTTAAAGCTAAGATATTACGAATACCTAGCGCGTGCGCCCCCATGAGGTCAGCTTGTAAACCAATACGGTTGCGATCGCGGCAAGCAATCTGACAAATTGGTTCAATCCCATGTTGCAACAAAATCACTGACGCTACCAACGAAGACATCCGCAACACAGCACGGCTACCATCGGTAACATTGACAGCATGAACCCTCCCCTTAAGGGTCGCCGCCATTTCAATCATGTGTGCTGGATTTACCCCTTTCGGTGGTGCTACCTCGGCGGTAACTAAGAATTCTCCCGCTTGCGCGGCTTTACGAAAATTGTTCAATGTGCTATAGCTACAGCTATGGTGATGTTCCATAACGTTTATAAGTGGTTTCTCTTTAAGGGTATTATGAATCACACCTTAAAGGGAAACATTGGGGAATGGGGACTAATCAATTCAAAATTCAAAATTCAAAATTCAAAATTCAAGAATTGCTTACTCAACACTCCCCACTCAACAATCAACAACAGGACTTACGCAACTGGCATAATAGTAGGGTGCGTCAGATATCAACAATCTGTTTATTGACATTATTTAAGCAGTCTGACGCACCCTACAAGACACTCAACAATCAACAGTCAACATTCAGCAGTCATAAAGGCATCGAATAGCCTAAAGCTGCTTTTACGTCTCTTAAAGTTTGGTTGGCTATGGCTTCGGCTTTTTCGCGACCATCACGCAACACAGACTCTAAATAGCCTTTGTCGTCCATGATTTGCTGATATTTCTCTTGAATGGGTTTCAAAGCATTAATCGCTGTTTCTGTCAACAATGGCTTAAATTGTCCCCAGCCCATATCTTGACACTCAGTCGCTACTTCTTCCTTAGTCTTGCCAGACAACAACATATATAATGTTAGCAAGTTGTTACACTCTGGGCGTTCTGGGTCGTCAAAAGTTAAACCCCGCACTGGGTCGGTTTTACAACGTTTAATCTTATTCGCAATTTGGTCTGGTGGATCTAAAAGATTAATCCGGCTTAACTCTGAAGGATCAGATTTTGACATTTTGCGTGTCCCATCTGTCAAACTCATTACCCTCGCGCCTTCCTTACGAATTAAAGGATCGGGAAGTTTCAACACAGGCTGATCCTTAGCAAATTGATGATTAAATCTATTGACAATATCCCGTGTTAGCTCTAAGTGTTGTTTTTGGTCTTCACCCACTGGCACTTTATCTGCTTGGTATAGCAAAATATCAGCCGCCATCAGCACAGGATAAATTAACAAGCCAGCACCCACATTTTCGCCTTGCTTGACTGCTTTCTCTTTAAACTGAATCATGTCTTGCAGCCAATTCAAGGGTGTGATGCAGTTGAGTAACCAAGCAAGTTCACTGTGGGCTGAGACATGGGATTGAATAAAGATGTTGGAATATTTTAAATCAATACCACAGGCTAAATAAAGTGCAGCAATTGTATAACTATCTGCTGCCAATGTCGCTGGATTATGCGGTACTGTAATCGCGTGTAAATCTACGACACAAAAGAAATTATCATACTGTTCCTGAATTTCCACCCAGTTGCGAATCGCGCCTAAGTAGTTACCCAAGTGTAAATTACCAGTTGGTTGAACTCCAGAAAGAACACGCTGCTTACCCATAAATTACCAGTTTATTAATCTCAAATGCCCACCGTGTAAAGTGGCAATGGCAAAACACCTTTCATTTTGACATTTTCCAGGGTAACTGACTTGAAAATCGGTAGTCCAAATTCTAGAGTCAGGAATAGGGGTGTAAACGAGAATTTTGCCCAATATCCAATCCCTCAGACAATTTTAAGAAAAATCACAAAAGTTTCCTTAATATGATTGATAATATTACTATATAGTTATATAATGGAAAAACATTCAGAGGGATGTCATTCAGAAAGTGGAATGACGAGGTTTTATGTATGGGCAAATTATTTAACGAGCTGAAGAAAGATATCTTGTATCAGCATGGGATGAATGCCTGTTTAAATTGTGGTGTATGTACTGCGGTATGTCCGGCGGCGGAGTTTAGCGATTACTCTCCTAGAGAAGTGATGAATCTGGTGCAGTCGGAAGATGATGAACTGATTGAGGAATTACTCAAGTCAGACAAAATTTGGTATTGCGGACAGTGTTTTTCTTGTAAAACCCGGTGTCCTAGAGGTAACAGCGCAGCCTCCGTCATTCTTGCCTTACGCCGACTGTCGATTAGGTACGGTTACTTCGCCGAGTCGGAAAAAGGCAGACAGCAATTAATCGCCAAGCGGCTGTTTGGGGAAAATATGCTCAAACGAGGTTATACCTTGCTGGCGGAGAATATCGCGCCTTCCCACTTCCCCGAACTCGGTGACAACTGGGAATACTATTACGACAATATGCAACAGATGCGGGAATGGTGGGATGTACCGATGAATCTGGAAAATAGCGCAGGTTCGCACCGGATGATTCCAGAAACAGACATGGAAGAAGTACGGGCAATTTATCAAAAAACTGGTGCAGTTTCTTTAATGGATGCAGTGGAACAAGGCATGGAAAAGAAACTGGGTAGTAAGGCTGAAGTAGATAAATATTGGCAAAACTGGCTAGAAACCGGCGACAGCAGAAATTACGAACTGAAATAACTATATAGGGTGAAAAATAATGAAACTGGCAGGAAAAAATCAGGCTTGGGAAAGACACCAAAAAGCTGTGCCATCTGTAGATGATGAAGGTGGTAAGTTGTGGGGATGTTTTCGCAGTTGTTTTCTTCAGAGTGCTGCCCCCTACACAGAAGGTATTGCTTATAAAATCTTGAAAAACGATTTAGGTATGGAACTGCGGGAAGCTGCCGGACATACCTCCTGTGGTGCTATTGGCTATCACGGGGATGTGTCCAACCTGGAAACGCAGATGGTAATGGCGGCAAGAAATTTTTCTGTTGCTCATCACGAACTGGGTGTAGATAATCTCTTCTCATTTTGCGTTACTTCCTTTGCTAACTATACGGAAGTGATTAAACTTTGGGAAGAAGAACCAGAGTTAAGAGAGTATACCGAAAAGACTTTGAAGGAAACTACCGGACGAGAATTTTGGATTCCTCATGTTTCTGGGGGTAGACCTTCTGTGGTTCATGCTTCCGATGTTTTCTTTGCGAATCGGCATAAATTAGCGGCAAAAGCTAAGTACAGCCTGAAGGGAATCAAAGCTACAGACCATGTTGGATGTCACTACGGGAAGATTTTCCCAGGTGAGGCTATGGGTGGGGCTGAGTTCCCGCAAGTGTTAGTAGGGCTACTAGAAGCCTTTGGTGCTGAGATTGTGGATTATCCCGAACGCAGACATTGCTGTGGTATGGGTTTTCGTCAGTGTGCTTTCCCAGAAAACAGAGACTATACCGCCAGTAGTGTTTACAAAAAATTAGTCAGTTTGAAGGAAGCGCATCCAGACTGTAATTTAATCTTGACTAACTGTCCGGGGTGTACTGTGTTTCTTGATGCTGAACAAGGAACTATTAAGGAAGTTTTGGAAGAAGAGTTTAATGTCAGTATTCTTGACTATGCTCAATTGACTGGGTTGTTGTTGGGTTATGACCCATTTAAGGATTGTGGATTGAATGCTAAGGCTGTCCCGATTGAGCCTTTGTTGGAGAAGATTGGTATTCCTTATGACAAGAGTAAAACGGCACAGGAGCGTAGGAGGCCATTTTAATCGTCTGCGGTGTTGCATGGTTTTGGATTTTGTCACGCTCCAGGCGCAGAGAGTAAGAGAGTTTAGAGGTGAAAGTTATGGGTAAAAATGTTGTAGTGATTGGGGGCGGTGTTGCTGGGATGGCGGCGGCGGGGAGATTGCAGGATTTTGGTTATGAGGTGGTTTTAATTGAGAAGGCAGCCGCTATTGGGGGTCATGTTAAGAATTGGTATAAGGTGTTTCCTGATTTTACTGATGCTACGGAAATTATTAGTAATTTAAAGGGGAATCTCAACAAGACTAAGATTTTAACTGATTGTACAGTGACGGAGATTGCTGGGTCAGCACCCAATTTTCAAGTGACAACTTCGACTGGTGAAATCATAGATGCAGTTGCGATTTTGGTGGCGACGGGATTTAAGCCGTTTGATGCTGCTTTGAAGGAAGAATATGGTTATGGCATCTACGATAATTCTATTACCTCAATTGAGCTAGATGCTATGTTGAAACATCACACTGTGAAGACGGCATCTGGTAAAACGCCGCAAAAGGTGGCGATGATTCACTGTGTGGGTTCTAGGGATGAGAAGGTCAATAATAATTACTGTTCTAGAGTCTGTTGTACGAACACAATTAAGGTGGCAATTGAACTTAAACAGCAGATTCCTAATTGTGAGATTTATTGCCTCTATATGGATATTCGGGTGTTTGGTCGCGGTTATGAGGAACTTTATCGCACTTCTCAGGAAGATTATGGTATTCAGTTTATTCGTGGTCGGTTGTCTGAGGCGAATGAGAAAACTGACAGCAGCTTATTGTTAAGACTGGAAGATACCTTAACAGCTAGACCGATGCGGTTGAGTGTGGATATGTTGGTGTTAATGGTGGGGATGTGTGCCAATACGGAATTATCACAGGTGGCGGGGTTAAAGGTTGGTGCAGACCGTTTCTATGTCACTGCTAATATGCAATATTCCAATAATTCCTCCCCCAGAGAAGGTATTTTTCTGGCGGGGACAGCTACAGGGCCAAAAGCAATTGTGGAATCTATTACTGATGGACGGTCGGCGGCGGCGGAAATTGCAGCTTTTTTAGCTAGTCAATCAGTAGATTCTCTCAATGGTGGCTCGGTAGTGGCGGAAATTGCTACTTCACTTCATTAAGGTATCAAGCAATGGCAGGAAAAAAATGTTTCTTTGGTCTGAAGGTAGACCGTCAGGTTGATGGTGACAAAATGAACCACGAGTTTCTCAAGCAGGTTCTGGCGGAGGGTGGTGAGTATGCTGCGATCGCTAGTTGTATGCAGTGTGGTACTTGTAGCGGTGGCTGTACCAATGCTGACCGGATGGATATTTTACCACGCAGTTTGGTACTGATGATTCAGAGGGGTGAGTGGGAAAAGGTGCTGCAAAGTCAGGCTTTGTGGTTGTGTACATCTTGTCAAATTTGTACTACCCGATGTCCGCGTGGGGTGCGACCGTCGGATGTGATGGAAGCAGTGAAGGCGATCGCCATTCGGGAAGGTATCAAAAATGACTCTGTGAGATTTAATCAAATATTTGTGGAATTAATCAAGAAACGCGGCATCCTGTTTGAACCGGAATTAATGCAAGAGTATGGCGGTATGTCCGCCGTGCTGGAACAAGCGCAATTAGGCATCAAATTAGCTTTACGGGGCAAAATATCCCCATTTCCGGCTCAAGTCAAAGACCCCAAACAATTTAGCGCAGCATTATCAAAGGCGGTCGAACAATGAAATTTTCTTACTATCCTGGATGTAGTCTGCATACAACAGCCAAAGAGTTTGATATCTCCACCAAAGTTGTGATGCGGGAACTGGGAATTGAACTTGAGGATTTGCATGACTGGTCATGTTGTGGCGGTTCTGTAGCTGGCGCAGTTTCCCATGATGTGGGTATGGCTTTGGCGGCGCGAAATGTCGCTTTGGCACAAAAGCAAAATCTGGATTTGTTAGCATCTTGTTCTGGTTGTTATAACAAATCAGCGAAGGCAGCACAGGCATTAGAAAAGGATACAGAAAGACAAAAAATCACCTCGATTCTCTCAGAAATGGGTATATCCGTTTCCGACTCCAATATTAGAGTCAGGAATGTAGTTGATGTGTTGGTTAATGATGTTGATATTTCCAGCCACATCAAAAAGCCTCTGAAGAATTTGAAAGTGGCTTGTTATTATGGTTGTCTCTTGACTCGACCAGCAGACATTACTGGGTGGGACTCTCCTACTTTCCCCATGTCAATGGATAAATTAGCTCAAAAGTGTGAGGCTGAGGTGGTTGATTTTCGCTCAAAAACCAAATGTTGTGGCGGGTCTGTAGTCATCCCCAAAGAAGATGTCGCCTTAGAACTGACTAAGAGACTATTAGATGAGGCTCAATCTCTGGGGGC
Source organism: Anabaena sp. CA = ATCC 33047 (assembly GCF_963870205.1). Lineage (NCBI taxonomy): Bacteria > Bacillati > Cyanobacteriota > Cyanophyceae > Nostocales > Nostocaceae > Anabaena > Anabaena sp. CA = ATCC 33047. Next base: position 116,529 of record NZ_CAWMSA010000016.1, read on the forward strand.
TGATTGTATAGTTTTGGCTTGTCCTTTGTGTGCTACAAATTTAGAAATTAAACAACCAGATATCGAGAAGAAATACAATGTTAGCTATGGTTTACCCATTATCTACATTACGGAGTTAATTGGACTGGCTTTTGGTATTGCACCCAGAAAATTAGGCTTAAATAAGCACATAATTTCTACCAAGTCGGTTTTGCAGAAATTGAATGTATCTGACTAAGTAGGAGAGATAAATTATGAAATGGGAATATCAATTGAGCAAGGCAGTCACGAGAAATCCTCTGTTTGGCAATTACTGTCCATTTCCAGGCATGACAAAATTATTGCTTGTCAGTGCTACTGGCTTCATTCTTTTACCAATTCTGCTACCAGCAGTCAAAAAAGTTGGTAAATCAATCGCCAAGCAAACCATCAAAGGCGGCATCCTTGTCTATGAAAGTAGTAAAGAACTTGTCACTGAAGCCAAAGCAGAAGTAGCCGCTAAAATCCCCAACTAAAACTTACATATTCATGCTTTGAGTTGACGAGCAGATTATTTTTATGGTCTAGAATATAGTGGGAATTTTTTTTCTTAGTTACCATCACGAAATACTATTAAAATCTAGACCATGAAACATCAAAAAATTCTGGCAAGTTTATTAGGATTAGGGATATTTGTCTATATTCTTTTTGGTTTCGCCTATAACCAGTCAGCATTAGCATTTTCCCAGTCATTGAATCAAAACTTATCTACCCCAGTTACCAAAAATACAACCGTGGTTAATTCAGATTCAGACCTAAAAACGGCAGTTAATCATTATCTCACTTCCATCCCTAAAGGCTATTACACCGTGGGTAATGTAGAAGAATTGCAACGGTTACTCAGGGAGGAAAATATTCTTTTGATTGATGTCAGAGAACCTTCTGAGTATGCCACCGGACATATTGGTAATGCAATTAATATTCCTCTGCCAAGACTAACGCAAAACCTTGACCAAATTCCCCAAAATCAGTCTGTGGTTGTATACTGCACATCTGGTTATCGTTCAGCAATGGCTGTGATGTCTTTACGTTTGTTGGGTTATGACAATGTGCGAGGTTTTCCCCCAAGTATCAATGGTTGGAAAGCAGCAGGTCAAACTTTAAATACTTCCTCCAGCTAATTGCAACTCAGCAACGCTAGTTTCAGTCTCTAGGCTTTCACACATCACAACAAATCTTAATATCCCGTTGAAAAACTTACATTAACTTAGGAGGTAATGTTTTTGAATTCCGGGGTGTGTGCTTTATGAAAGCCTTACTACTCTGGCCAATAATGCCCAATTCTTTCTGGTCTTACCAGGAAACCCTTGATTTAGCAGGTTTACACTCTACGAATCCCCCATTGGGTTTAATTACAGTGGCGGCGATGTTACCTAGTGATTGGGAAATTAGATTGATAGACCGCAATGTACGTTTAGAAACTGATGCAGACTGGGAATGGTGCGATTTGGTAATCATCTCTGCAATGATTATCCAAAAACAGGACTTTTGGGAGTTGATCAAAAAGGGAGTTGCGTTAGGTAAAAAGGTAGCTGTAGGAGGGCCTTTCCCTACGTCAGTCCCAGAATTTGCTTTGGAAGCAGGGGCGCATTATTTAATTTTGGATGAGGGTGAATGTACTATCCCCATGTTTTTATCAGCTTTAGCAGGGGGAGAGGAACGGGGAATTTTTCGTTCTCCAGAAAAACCAGATGTTACCCAAACGCCTATTGCTCGATTTGATTTACTGGATTTAGATGCTTATTTAGCAATCACTGTACAATTTTCCCGTGGGTGTCCGTTTCAATGCGAGTTTTGCGACATCATCAATTTGTATGGACGCAAACCCCGCACCAAAACACCAGAACAAATGCTGAGAGAATTTCAAACTCTCTATGATTTGGGTTGGCGAAGGTATGTGTTTGTGGTGGATGACAATTTTATCGGTAACAAACGTAATGCCAAAGTATTTTTAAAAGCACTCATCCCGTGGATGGAGGAACATAATTACCCCTTTACTTTAGTGACAGAAGCATCACTAAATTTAGCCGAGGACGACGAATTAATTGAGTTGATGGTGAAAGCTGGTTTTACGATGGTCTTTATGGGCATCGAAACCCCAGACACAGATAGTCTTTTGGGTATTCATAAAGTCCAGAATACACGTAAAGACTTAATAGAATCTTGCCATAAAATCACCAAGGCAGGATTACAAATTATGTCTGGTTTTATTATGGGCTTTGATAATGAGCGTTCAGGTGCAGGTCAAAGAATTAGGGATTTTATTGAGGAAACTGGCATTCCTCAAGGGCATTTTAGCTTACTGCAAGCGTTACAAAATACTGCTCTTTGGAATCGCTTACAGCAGGAAGGGCGGCTGGTTGATGGGTTAGGAACTGTTCATCAAGGTGCAATTATGAACTTTGTACCAACTCGTCCCGTAGAGGAAATTACGGAAGAGTATATTGAGGGTTTTTGGCATATTTATGAGCCAATGCCTTACTTAAAGCGGACTTTCCGCCATTTTATGATGATGACGGGCTGGCGGCCTAAAACTAACCGTCGTGTAACTATGATTGAAATACGTCTGTTTTTTGCTATTTGCTGGCGACAGGGTGTAGTTCGTTCTACACGCTGGCGGTTTTGGTGGCAATTGGTAGCGATCGCCTTTTCCAAACCCCGGTTATTATACGATTACATGACTACCTTGGGTATAGGTGAACATTTCTTCAGCTACCGTCATGAGGTAAGGGCGCAGTTACGAGCGAAATTGGCAATATTGCAGGAGTCTAAACAGGAAGATGCAATTCATCAGTTAGCACCTGTGAGTTGATTCCTTACTTTTTATGTCTTTAGATATAACAGTCTTACCTGTTTTCAGATCCCCGACTTCTTAGAGAAGTCGGGGATCTTGTTCCTCACAAGAAAAATTATGATAATATTATTCAGCTTCCTCAAAATTTTTGTAATAAATTAATCTCAAATATTTACATATAAAAATGCGTGAACTCTATCCCCTGATTGAACCTTATAATGAAAGTAAATTACAAGTTTCAGAATTACACACAATCCATTTTGAAGAATCAGGAAACCCCCAAGGTAAACCTATAGTTTTGCTGCATGGCGGTCCTGGTGGTGGTTGTCCGCCACATTATCGCCAATATTTTCATCCAGAAAAATGGCGGTTAATCATGTTTGATCAACGTGGTTGCGGTAAAAGTATACCCCATGCAGAGTTACGAGAAAATACAACTTGGCATTTAGTTGATGATATTGAAAAACTGCGAGAACATTTAGGCATAGAAAAATGGGTAGTTTTTGGTGGTAGTTGGGGAAGCACCTTATCATTAGCTTATAGTCAAACTTATCCAGAACGTTGTTTAGGGTTAATTTTACGCGGTATATTCTTACTCAGACAAAAAGAATTAAGATGGTTTTATCAAGAAGGTGCTAGCTATATTTTTCCTGATGCTTGGGAAGAATATCTCAAACCAATTCCTGTAGATGAACGTGATGATTTACTCACAGCTTATTATCAACGTTTAACTAGCCCAGATTTACAAATTAGACAAGCAGCAGCGCGGGCTTGGTCAATTTGGGAAGCTAGCACGAGTAAATTATTTCCTGATACTCAATTAATGCAAACTTTTGGGGATGATAAATTTGCTGAAGCTTTTGCCAGAATTGAATGTCATTATTTTATTAATAAAGGTTTTTTAAATCCAGAAAATCAGTTCTTATTAAATGTTGACCGCATTCGACATATTCCGGCGGTGATTGTTCAAGGTCGTTATGATGTAGTTTGCCCAATGATATCAGCTTGGGAATTACATCGAGCTTGGCCGGAGGCTGAATTTATTCTAGTTCCTGATGCGGGACACTCGATGAGTGAGGTGGGAATTCGTAGTGCTTTGATTGAGGCGACAGATAGGTTTGGTGATAGGGTGTAAGTTGATAGTTTGTAGTAAGGACTTTAGTCCTTATTTAAAGATAGGGAGGACTAAAGTCCTCACTACAAACAAAATAATTTTATATTGATAACAATGAAATTTATAGGTGTGGATTTGGGTTGGAAATCTCAACCGAGTGGGCTGTGTTACTTACAATTAACAGAGGGAAAATTAGAGTTAGTTGATTTAGCACGGAAAGATGCGATCGCTCACATTTTAGCTTGGATAGATAACTGCGTAAAACCAACCGAATCAGCACTTATCGCCGTAGATGCGCCTACCCTCATCCCTAACGCTACAGGTAGTCGTCTTCCTGATAAGCTAACTCATACATACTTTGGAAAATATCACGCTGGCTGTTACCCCGCTAACCAAAGTCTCCCATTTGCCGAACGCACTATTAACTTTGGTTTAGAATTAGAATCCCGTGGTTTTGCCCATGCACCGGAAATTACACAACAAACACCGGGTAGATATCAAATTGAAGTCTTTCCCCATCCTGCCATAGTGCATTTATTCGGGTTAGAACGCATCCTAAAATACAAAAAAGGGCGTATCAATGAACGCCGCTTAGAATTAATCAAACTATATCAATATATTGTGGAAATGCTACCCACCTATGAACCTGCTTTAGATGTGGGTAGTTTGTTACCTGTGGAGATTCCCTATACAGGTGCAGAACTCAAAGCTACAGAAGATAAATTAGATAGCTTAATCTGTGCTTATGTAGCTGCTTACTGGTGGTATTGGGGTACACAACGTAACCTAGTATTAGGCGATCGCACTACAGGTTACATTGTCATCCCCAAGGGATTGGGGACTGGGGACAAATCAATTCAAAATTCAAAATTCAAAATTCAAAATTAAAGAATTCTGGGGAAAATTTCCCTCATCTAAGTTTCTTAATAGCGAATTGCGAATTGCGAATTGTGAATTGGTATAACTCCCTCATCCTATTCAGCCCAAGCAATCAACCGGGGTTCATAAGAACTAGATAGATATGGGTGTTGAGGTAACACGCGCAAAGACAAGCCTTGTAAACCGGAATTGGTATAAATGATATTGGCGGTGTAAATACTCAAGCCGTGTGTATCCTGTCCTTGGTAATCCATGACTACAGGTACAGCGTTGACGATATCGCCATTGGCATCAATTGCACCTTGATATAATTCCACCTGCACATCATCATTGGTTAAAGTTGCTAGGTCAACTTTAGCTTTTACGGCCACAGTTTGATTGACTTCGATATCTGCACCTGCGGATACGTCGATATCTTTGATTTTGATATTAAACCAGTGGTCAGTAAGTTTTGCTTTCCAAGCTGCTAATTCCTTAGCTGGAGCATAATTATCAGCTATCAGGGTATGATAGCGATCGCTAGCAGGGAAATAAGCCCGTTGAGCATATTCTCGCACCATCCGCGCTGTATTGAAAAACGGACAATTCAACTGAATCGCGTCTTTCATTTTAGCAACCCAACGCCGAGGTAAACCATCGACATCACGGTGGTCATAGAATAACGGTACAACTTCTTTTTCTAGTAAGTCATACAAAGCATTAGCTTCGACTTCATCCTGATAATTAGGATCATCATAATTTTCGCCGTGACCAATTGCCCAACCTGTGCGGACATAATCAGCTTCATCCCACCAACCATCTAAGACACTTAAATTAGGTAGTCCATTCATGGCGGCTTTCATCCCGCTAGTACCAGAGGCTTCACGGGGACGACGGGGAGTATTTAACCAGACATCACAGCCAGCCACCATCAACCGGGAAATATGAATGTCGTAGTTGGGAACAAACACTATATGTTTTTCTAAGTGTTGTTCTGTGATAAAGTGATTAATTTCGCGGATGAGTTCTTTACCAGGAAGGTCTTTTGGGTGTGCCTTACCCGCAATCACAAACTGCACTTTGCGATTTTTGTTACCTAGCAAAATGCGCTTTATACGTTCAATGTCACGCATCCACAAGGTAGCGCGTTTGTAAGTGGCAAAACGACGGGCAAAGCCAATAGTTAAAACATTAGGATCTAGGACTTCCTGGGCTTGAGCAATATCTGAAGCAGAAGCACCGCGATCGCGTAAATGTTTAACCAGATGTTCCCGCACATACAAAATCATGTCTAAGCGACAACGCTCATGATTTCGCCATAACTCCTCATCGGGTATCGCTTCCATCCGTTCCCATAATGGGCTATCAGGTGGTGCAGATGACCAATTCGGCCCCAAGTAGCGATCATATAATTCCTGAGTTGATTTAGCAACACAACTGCGGGCGTGGACACCGTTAGTAATAGCGGCAATTGGCACTTCTTCCACGGGTACTTTTTTCCACAAACCTTGGAACATTTGCCGTGAGACTACGCCGTGCAACTGCGCCACACCATTAGAAGCAGTTGCCATTTTTAAAGCCAGCACTGCCATACTAAAGGGTGCAGATAAATCACCTGTATTCTCTCGCCCCAGTCCTAAAAATTGTTCTTTGGGTAACCCAAAAATATCTGCATAATAACCCAGGTAGTAAAGGATTTTGTCGGGAGGGAACAAGTCAATCCCTGCTGGTACTGGGGTGTGGGTGGTAAAGATGTTGCTGGAAATTACCACCTGCCTAGCTTCCGTATAGCTTAATCCCTGTTCTTTAATTAACAGACGGATACGCTCTAGGGCTGAAAAGGCGGCGTGGCCTTCATTCATGTGGTAAGCTGTGACCTCATACCCCAAAGCTTTTAATAGCTGTACACCACCAATCCCTAACATAATTTCTTGGTGGATACGCATATCGATATCCCCACCATACAGCTGATCTGTAATGTCGTGGTCGTAGGGATTGTTTGGTTCAATGTTAGTGTCCAACATATACAAGGGTACTGTTCCCACCTGTACGCGCCAAACTCTCGCGTATACTTTCCGCCCTGGATAGTCTACTGCAATCCGCAATTCTGAACCGTCGGGATTACGCTCCAGATGCAAGGGCATATTGTAAAAATCATTAATCGGGTAGCGTTCTTGCTGCCAGCCATCCACATTTAGATACTGAGCAAAGTAGCCTTGCTGGTAGAGTAAGCCGACTCCCACCAGAGGTAAACCCAAGTCGCTGGCAGATTTGAGGTGATCCCCCGCCAGCACACCCAAACCACCAGAATAGATGGGTAGACAATCTACCAGCCCGAATTCCGCCGAAAAATAGGCGTAACATTCCTTTGGTTTTTGACTGCGCTGTTTCTGATACCAAGTGCGCTCTTGGAGATATTCTTGTAATTGACGCGCAGCACGATCCATCTGTGCTAGGAAGCCTTCATCTTCCACGACTTCCAAAAGCCGGGCTTGACTAATCGTACCTAGCATCAAGACTGGATTGTGATGACTAGATTCCCACAAATCTGGGTCTAAACGGCGAAATAAATCTTTTGTCTCAACATTCCAATCCCAATGTAAGTTATACGCCAATCCTCTCAATGGTTCGAGTCGTGGCGGCAGGGAAGGAGAAACGTTGAATGTACGAATTGGCTGCATAGGTTAGCAAAGCTCCTAGTTTAGCTATGGCTATTGTTGACTGTCTTTACCCAATGTTGCCAATTCTTTATACTATGTTTGTAAAATTGCCATGACTTTGTGGAGCATGGCAAAATACAGAAATTATGCTGGTAAAGTTGATGCTCAGGGTGTTTTTCATTATCTGATCACTCCTAAGACTGAAATTTTTATTTATTAAATTTTAATATTTTGGCAGAATTTGGGATTTAATCTTTTTTGCTGGATTTATCGGCCGTGATCCCAAAAAAATGATGATATTTCTCTGAATATTGATGAAATATGTTATTGATGATTTTATCTGGCGATCGCTTACTTCGAGCCAACTGATCGCCTCCTTGGTATTTGTTAACTGTTATCTCCCTAAAAATGGTTGATTTTGAGTATTATTCTGCATAGACATAGCAACTGCTACAGCAAAAGTCATTTCTGCCGCTACTTGATAAGCTAGTTTAATATTGGCTTGAGACTGTTGACTACCAACAGGAAAGTAGGTTTGATAACGACAACTTGGCTCTCGCTCTACATTACCAGAGGCGATCGCCCTTTGCAAAATAATCAACGCATCCACATCTTCTGAATCATAATGACTTTGCAATAATGTTTGAATTTCATTTTGGGTATCAAGACCTAAATAACCAGAGTTTAAAGCTTGTTGTACAATTTCGTTAATTGAGGACATAATTTTCACCTAGCATGACAGTAAAGATTGATATTTCGGAGAAAATATTATTCTGAGAATATCATGTAAACAAGTGATAGCCCAATTGTTTGCAAATTTTATCATGTATATTATCCTTCACTAACCACCCAATTGGATCACCTTATAGAGTGATTTACAAATTTCGGTTAACGATTCATAATATTTATTTGAGCTATTTTTTCTATTCCACTGATAGCTGTATCATCTATGTTATTTTGAGTCTCAATACTGACCGAAAAATTAGTTATATATTTAACTTTATAGTCAAAAATATTACCCGGTTATCGTGATTTTCAATCGTAAATTCTCAAGTTGCAAAGCAATGTTATCTATTATGTAATTTACTTAACAAATAAAAACTTTATTTATTGATAATGATGTTAGTGAAATATAGTCTAAGTTGCAAATTTATTATGGTTTAGGAAAATTAAATGAAACTTATTTATGAGGATGGCTCCATCTCAAAAAAGTGTGTTATGCTAGGGAGCAATTATTGTTAAAAACAAATCATGTAATAATTAAGCGTGATTAGGTTGTGTTGTAAATCATCATTGTGCAACATGATTAGAGCAACATACTCTAGAAATTCGTTGCAAGAAAGTCGCTATAACAATCGGGGAAGTGCTTACTTGTTTGCACCGATGGAGAATTTTAATGTCATGGCTGAAGTCGGAGATACTCCACCATAACTTTATTGTATAGAGTGAGACCAAGCAAGGTAAAATCAACACAAATAACATTCTTATAGGCAAGACAAACGCTTAATTTGATTGATGTAACTTGCTAAAAATGTTTTGTTGTTGAGGGAAATTTGGTCAAATTAGTTGATAAAAAAAGCAACTGACTGCAACAGAAACAGCTATCATCGCTAAAAAACTATCAGCAGCTAGATTGTCAGTAGTTGTGATGAACTCATACCAACCTATTTACCTTACCTGACACTGAGCATTCAATTTCACAATTTAATAGTCTGAGGGAAAAACTGTAATTACCTAAGTATTGGCTGAGGTATTCAGGAAATTAACAATAGGTTTGTTGACAAAAAACAGCGATATTGTCAACCAACTATTTTGTTGTTCCATACAGAAATCACAATTCGTGGACAAAAAATCTGCTGTAAGTACAGGATAGATTTTTTGGTTAAATTGCTGATGTGTTCAGCCTAAAAATTGATGATGTCAAGGCTCAAATACGGAACTAAATTTGAGGTTACTTATTTAAGGGTATTTAGTGATTAATTTAGTCCTATAAATTAGGAATAAATTTTAATGACAAAGCAAAAATATCACATTTACCTAACCCTTGACGAAAATCTTTGATAGTTTTATCTCACTATCCCGTGAATTCTTTAATTGAGAGATATCAGAATCAGTGTTACTAGCATTACCAAAAATCCATTGCCAATACACAGTCAAAATTATTTACACCATTCATTTGAGAATTCGGTCATGAAGAAGCAGCAAAACAACTTAAAATGGCAGCGATTTCAAGAGTTGTTACTAATGACTCTCCTCGGAGATATGCCCACACTCGCATTAGGAACAAAATTAAGAAATCTGGCATATCGGCAGATTTTTGCTCAAATGGGTAGCTCAGTTTATATCCAAGATGGAGTTGAATTTATCAACACTGCTGGAATAGAAATTGGCAATGGCGTATACCTATTTAAAGGTGTGCGTCTGGATGCTAAAGGACATCCAAATAATAGAATTAGTTTAGCAAATGGCGTAGCAATCGAGCGTAATGTTGATATAGGATGCTTGCAAGACACTGATATCCAAATTCATGAGGAAACTTTCATTGGGCCTGATGTTTGTATTGCTGGCCCTGGAAACATTAAAATTGGTAAACGCTGCTTGATAGCATCTCATACTGGTATCTATGCAAACCAACACAATTTTACAGATCCAACATTGCCGATCAAGTACCAAGGTGTCACTTGTAAAGGTATTGTTATAGAGGACGATTGTTGGTTAGGACATGGGGTAACAGTATTAGATGGTGTAACTATCGGTGAAGGGAGTGTAATTGGCGCGGGAGCAGTAGTTACTAAAGATATTCCGCCTTTCTCTGTGGCTGTTGGTGTACCGGCACGCGTGATTAAAAGCCGCATAGCCCAGAACCTTGTGACATCTCATGCAACTCATGACTGATAGTTAATCAAACAGCTAGCATGACACAGTGGTAAACAGGGAAAAAATTTTTGTCAGTTCTTGCTGAAATAGGAAACCTCTGGGTTGGCTAAACGTCACAATATCAACCAGTAAATAACTATGACATCAGGGACATCTACAAATTAGATAGCTACATGGATCAGCCCACAAAAAACAGGAAAAGAATATTATCAGGTGCAACTAAGCGTAGAATCATCTGAGAATTCTACTAAACATGGTGTTTAAATACCACCGTTGTCTTCTCCAAAAGGAACGAGATATGGGTAATATAAAGGAGCTATCTTTTCTGCATGGCAGATACTAAGAAAGAGCTTTTTCGTCATACCCTTTGGAGAGATCGCCGATGGTTACTTTAAAAATCGCTGTTTATATTGTGGTTGCATTCTTTTTGGCTCTTTTTGTTTTCGGATTTTTGTCTAACGACCCAGCTCGTAACCCCGGTCGTCGGGATTTAGAGTAAAAACTAGACAAATCCTATGTAAGTGCCGGAAGCTAGAATACACCAGATGTTACAGACACCGACTGCTGGCTTGTACCATTGCAGTTGGTTGTCTATCTCCGGGAAGCTGGCTGCATAGTAGCAGAAAGCGCAAGTCGGAAGGCAAAAAGTGAATTCATCCTTCCGGCTATTAATTGGCTATTTGTTAGGTTGATTGTGTTCTAATATGCTTCATCCAGTTCTGCCTCCTGCACCGCCTACTCTCGTTGAACCCATACAACCTGCAAATTCCAGCTTATCTGCTAGCAATACTCAGTTTCCTAGTGTGGGGGAAGTTGACACCTCTACACCAGCACAAGCGGAAGCACTAAAAAATTCTAGCCAAGAGAATACGGGAACTGCTGCTAATAACACTTCTACGGACAAGAACTTATTAGTTACTCCCACCCCAGCAAAATCTACCAGCAGTCCAGAAACGTTCGAGCCAGAATTTTCTCCCCAGCCAACTACTAACAGTGCTACTAATTTAGGACAGCCTTTAGTCGTTGGTTATCCCATTGAGAAAACAGCAACATCGAATCGGTCAGTTGCTTCCAGTACCAATAACATTCAAGAATTAGCACCACCCCAAATCCCTGCTGTCACCGCAAATCTGAGCAAGGAAGCACAAAAAGAGCAGGTGAGAGTGCAGCAGTCTGGGGATAGTATTAATCTGTCAGTATTTAATCCTGATAGCGTACCCAGCCATCAAGCCATTCAAAATGTGATTGAGTTTAAGTCCCGTCAAAAAACTCAACCATCAGTTCCAGCAACTGTCACATTTGCACCCAACAGTCCCCAAGCCCAATTTTCACCCTCTGGTACACCAACCACAACTACCCCACAAGTGAGAGAAAGAATTGTGGAGGTGACATCAGATAGACAAGAATACGACCAGCAACGGCGTATAGTCACGGCTGAAGGTAATGTAGTGGTGCGATTTGATGGGGCGGTAGTCGATGCCGATCGCGTGCAGGTAAATTTAGAGAATTTAATCGCGGTTGGGGAAGGCGATGTTGCATTAACTAGGGGTGAACAAGTATTAAGAGGACAACGCTTTACCTATAATTTTCTCCTAGACAGTGGGGAATTAGAAAATGGCAGTGGGGAGATTTATGTCCCCTCAGCGTCAACAGATTTAGCGTTCTTACCCACTGATGTTACAGCCGGGGGAGTTCCCGCACAACCACCAAGCGATCGCATTCGGGCTAACCAACCAACCACAGATGTCACCAGTCCCGGTGGCATTGATTTGACAGTGGGTGGTACAACAGCCAGCAATTTACCACCACCAAAGTCTGGGGGTGAAGTCAACCGCCTGAGATTTGAAGCTGGACAAATTGAGTTTTATCCCCGTGGTTGGCAAGCGAGAAATGTCCGCATTACCAATGATCCATTTTCGCCTCCAGAGTTAGAGTTACGAGCAGATAAAGTGACTGTAACGCGAGAAGCTCCTTTAATCGACCGCATCACCACCCAACGCCAACGCCTAGTATTTGATCAGAACGTAGTTTTACCCCTACCCGTCAACCAGCAGACAATTGATCGACGAGAACGAGACACCAGCCCGTTTATTGTCTCCCCTGGCTATGATGGCGATCGCCGGGGGGGTTTGTTCGTGGAACGTGGCTTTACAGTGGTGAATACAGACAAGACACGCTTACGAGTTACACCGCAGTTTTTTGTCCAGAAAGCCGTTCAAGGTAGTGATGATGTACCCTCTCTGTTTGGTCTGAAAGCTAGTTTAAATGCAGTGTTGAGTCCCACATCTGTACTTCAGGGTTCTGGCGAGTTAACTAGCTTCGACCTCAATACTATAGATGAAAATTTAAAAGCGAGTTTACGCTTACGCCAAACTTTAGGAAATGTCAACCCCCATACATTGAATTGGGAATATAGCTACCGCGATCGCCTTTATAACGGTTCGCTGGGTTTCCAAACCGTTCAAAGTAGTTTGGGTGGTTTGATTATATCTCCAGTGATCCCACTCGGTAAAACTGGTATTAACCTCAGTTATCAAGCTGGCGCACAGTATATCAACGCCAACACCGACCGCCAAGATTTATTAGATATTAATCGGGATAACGATCGCGTTTCTCTAGGTCGCTTACAAGGTAGTGTTGCTCTCAATAAAACCTTCTTACTCTGGCAAGGACAACGCCTACCACGTACTCCCACACAGGGATTAAAGTATACAGCTAGACCTGTAGTTCCTTACTTGCAAGCGATCGCTGGTGTTACAGGTACTACTAGCTATTACACAAGTGGCGATAATCAGAATACCCTAATTGGTTCAGTAGGCTTGTTAGGGCAGTTCGGACACTTTTCTCGCCCATTCTTAGACTACACCGCTTTTAATGTTACCTACTCCCAAGGTTTAAACAGTGGTCTATCACCGTTTTTCTTTGACCGTTCCGTTGATACTAGAGTGCTGAGTGCTGGAGTCACACAACAGATTTATGGCCCTTTCCGTTTGGGCTTTCAAACATCAATTAACTTAGATACAGGTCAAGAAACAAGCACCGACTACATTTTAGAATATAGTCGTCGTACCTACGGCATTACCTTGCGCTACAATCCCGTGCTGGAATTGGGGGGTTTTAGCATCCGTATTAGTGACTTTAACTGGACTGGTGGAACAGATCCCTTTTCTGATGGTGAAGTCACCCCAGTTGTTGGCGGTGTGCGCCGGGAGAAGTGAGGGACTGGGGACTGGAGACTGGGGACTGGGGAGCAGGGGAGCAGGTGAGAGAAACGAATGACTAATGACTAATGACTAATGACTAATGACTAATGACTAATGACTCATGACTAACTTCAGCTGCTTGACTTGGTATCCTCCAACCCTTAACAATTAACGAGCAGAGTCATTTAACACAGGGAAAACTGACAGTGGTGAACCCGGAATTACCATCTTGGCGTAAAACAGTAGAAAGTCAGATTCTATCTGTGACGGTGTATAGTGACAAAGCCCTGGTAACACGACAGGGTAAGGTGTCTCTCACAGGCTCAGAACGCTCTTTGTTGATTTCTTCGTTACCAGTGACTCTAGAACCTGAGTCTGTGCGGGTAAGTGGTAAAGGTACGGTAGGGGTGCGGTTGTTAGCAGTGAGTTGCGATCGCATCTACACCACTGAACCTGTTGCGGAACGAGTCGCCCAGTTAACTAGGCAAATTCAGCAGCTAGAAACAGAAAAACGCCATCTACAAGCCCAAGTAGATGCTTTAAGTTTGCAATCTCAATTTATTGACGGTTTACGGCAAACTACAGCCGAACCCTTTGCTCAAAGTCTCTCACGAAAAAATCTCAGCCTCAGTGAAACCCTAGATTTTCTCAATTTTTTAGGTAGTCAGTATAGCGAATATGCGATCGCCTCTGGTGAGTGTAAAAGTCAGCAACAAGAATTAGACAAGCAAATACAAGCCCTGCGTCACTCATTACAAATTATCCAAACACCCCACGCCAAAGAAAGTTTTAGCTTAATAGTTGATGTAGAAGTTGCTGGTGCTGGCGAGTTTGATTTGCAGGTATCCTACATGGTAAATCACGCCAGTTGGACACCGTTATATGACTTGCGGTTAGATAGCATTAGCAAGACAGTACATTTAAGCTATTTGGCAGCACTCACCCAAAACACTGGCGAAGATTGGCAAAATGTAAATCTTACCCTGTCTACTGCTAAACCAGGATTAGGTACATTACCACCAAAATTACACCCTTGGTATATTGATAGTTTAACGCCGCAAGTAGTGCGATCGCGCCGACAACCTAGCCCATTGCTACCCCCTATCATGGCTATGTCTGCTCCATCTGCCGAAGAAGCACTACCAGAACCAGAAGCCGAAATCATCGAAGATACTTTGATTACCGCAGAAAACATGGTGGCAGAAGTATCTACAACAGGTAGTATTGTTACCTTTAAACTCAACGGTGGTGGTAACATTCCCAGCGATGGCGCACCTCACAACACCATTATTTTTAATGATGATTATCCCTGTAATTTGAAGTATGTAGCAATACCACGCCTAGTGAGTTTTGCTTATCTAGAAGCCAGCGTGAACAATAGTCATGATGGTACAACTTTATTAGCAGGTACAGCCAATATCTTCCGGGATGATATGTTTGTTGGCACAACTCAATTAGAAAATATCGCCCCAGGACAAGAATTTAAACTGAATTTAGGCATTGATGAAGGATTAAAAATTGAGCGTGATTTAGTTGAGCGTCAAGTAGATAAAAAACTGATTGGCAACCAACGCCGAACTACTTACGCTTATCGGTTAATCATTACTAACTTGCTCAATCAAGAAACTGATTTAACCTTAACCGAACAATTGCCAATTAGCCGCAACGAACAAATAAAAGTCCGCCTCATCCGCACCAACCCACCCATACAACTGAGTGAAATGGGAATTCTAGAATGGAGTTTAACTATTCCACCCCAACAACGTCAAGAGATATACTACCAGTTTGCTGTTGAGCATCCACCAGAGTTACAAATCACCGGATTAGACATTTGAAGCTTTCTGGAAACCTCCTTCCTAACCAATTTAGAGATGTTTCATGAAACGTCTCTACACATTCCCTATTCCCTGTTCCCTGTTCCCTGTTCCCTGTTCCCTTTAAAACTGAGCAACTAAAGAAGTTTGGCGAAGTTTAAAGCTACTATTAAAATGGAGACTATTGATCAATGAGGAAAACGAATGACCCAAGTGGTTTTAGGAGAAAACGAAGGCATCGATTCAGCATTACGCCGGTTCAAACGCCAAGTATCTAAAGCCGGTATCTTAGCTGACGTTAAGTATCATCGGCACTTTGAAACACCGTTGGAAAAACGCAAGCGCAAAGCAGTGGCAGCTAGACGTAAAAGACGGATGAAATAAACCGATACGGTTTGGTACGTGTGTTGCTTGAGGAAATTCACCTAAAAAAGCAACATTAACTTGCCACTAATTATTTTTGAGAATAATCAAGCAGGATGTGCCGCACCCCGGATGGGGTGTGAGTATACCGCTCTTGCATAAAATTTGATACTTTCAAGGTGTGATTATGGTTCGATGGATTCAGCAAAATTGCTGACCATCAACCAAAAATAAACACCTATTAGCACTAAAATTAAGTTTTTACTGAGGAACCTCAACAGTGCGACTGTTGCAACGGTTCATAGCCTTTTCGACTCCTTGCTTCAGGCTGAGTTCTACACACTCAACGACAAACTGGAGTACAAGAGACATCAGTTGATTTTCAGCAGCAGTAAATTTTCCCAACACATAGGAAACTGTCTCTGAGTTATCTCCATTAGCAGCATTTTTGGGTTTGCCGATACCGATACGTAGCCGGGGGAAGTTTTGGGTATTCAGATGAGCGATCGCACTCTTCATACCATTATGTCCCCCAGCCGAACCAGACAAGCGCAAGCGGGTTTTACCCAAAGGCAAATCCAAATCATCATAAATCACCAGCACCGACTCAGCAGGTACTTTATACCAACTTGTCACCGCTTGTATTGCCTGTCCTGAGCGATTCATATAAGTTAAAGGCTTGAGTAAGCGGATTTTTAACCCTCCTGGTGCGATACCTTCGCCGAATTCCCCTTGGAACTTGCGATTTTCTGCCAGAGAAATCTGCCAGGAACGAGCCAAAGCATCAACAGCCGCAAAGCCAATATTATGGCGAGTTTGGTCATATTTAGGCTCAGGATTTCCCAAACCCACAATTAGCTGAGGAATCACCACAGCCGAAGGCGTAACAGTTTCCGTCATCGTGTTTTCAGTCTATAAACTAGCAGCAGCGACTTAAGCAGCTGGCGAAGAACCAGCATTATCCTGCTCAGATTTAGCCTCTTCAATTTGTTTAGGTTCAATTTGGGCAGTAGTTTTAACAGCCTGTTCTAATTGTTCAGTTTCTCGCTTAAACTCACTCTGAAACTCATTAGAGGCTTCTTGAAAACCGCGAATTGCTTTACCTAAACTTCTACCAATTTCTGGCAGCTTCTTAGGGCCAAAGATTAACAACGCCACAACCATAATCAAAGCCATTTCCGGTAAACCGATACCAAAAATATTCACGCGGTTTCTCCTGTTGAAGTGTTAATAAATGGAGACTGGGGACTGGGTAAGAGATTCTACCTTATCCCCCTCATCTTCCTCATCTCCCTCATCCCCCCTACTCCCCACTCTCTCACTTATTTAAGCCTAACTTGTTGAGGAGTCAAGCCACAAAAAAACCCGGATGAACCGGGTAGGTGTTTTTTAGCTTTAACAGCTTATTTGCTGTATATTGTCTTAGCTACCTAAACTGCGCCAGTCAACCATGACATCTTGAATCATGATGGACTTGTTGTAAAGTTGCAGAATGATCAGCAAAAACACGAAAAATAGCCCCATAAAAATAGCCATTACTGGAGTTGTTCCCCAGCCAGGAGCTACTTTACCATACTCAGAATTTAAAGGTCGCAGGATATCTCCCAACCTAGTGCGTTGTGCCATAGTTCACCTGAGATTAGTTGCCAAAGCTTTTTTTAATCTTCTGTAATATTCTATAAGAATAGCACTCATCATCAATAAATCACTTATGGAACCCGCAACAGTTCTTATCATTTCTGTAGCAGCCGCCGTCATTGGAATCACTGGGTATGGAATTTATACCTCCTTCGGCCCTCCTAGCAAGGAATTATCAGATCCTTTTGAGGATCATGAAGATTAAAAAGGGAGTAGAGACTGGGGAGTGGGGACTGGCGACTGGGAAATAATTTAGGGTGGGCTTTGCCCACCAAAACATAAATATGCTTGACAAATTGTACTTTTTGTGTTAAGAGGTTAACCAGGATTGCCGTATCAGTTTAAAACTGGCTATTTTCCCAGGTTTGATTGTTGAAATTCCTGTAGTGGGACGTTCTAACAAGTCTACTGACTCAGCTAGGGTTAAGCCTACATCACTCTGTAAGGATAATTCGGCTGTTTCTCCTTGAGACTCGTAACACCGGATAATTAATTTATCGGGTTCGTCTTCAGATGGTTTGACAGCCATTAAAACTAGATTTTCGACTGGGAAATTTAAGCAACTGAGTCTGTCTCTATTGGGGAGTGGGGAGTTGTGAGTGGGAGTATTATTAAGTATTATCACTTCTAAGTGTATGTTTAATTCGTAACCTCTTCTAACTGTCTGGGCTGACTGCCAGCTATCTGCGTGAGGATACAAAGCATACGTAAATTCGTGTAAGCCTCGGTCGGCTTCTGGGTCTGGCCAGTTGGGGCTTCTTAGTAGGGTTAATCGTAGTTGTTGTGGTTGAGCGTCGTAACCGTATTTACAATCATTGAGTAGGCTAACTCCGTAAATACCCTTGTCTGTGGTTTCTGTTAAATCAGCCCAACGTAAAGCGGGGACTTCCCATTTTGCTTTTTCCTCTGGGGTTTGGGGTTGGGTGGGGCGACGAATTGCACCGCAGGGGATTTCATAGGTGGCAAAGTCGGCTGTAAGATTGAGAGGAAAGGCGGCTTTGACTAAAACCTGATTTTCTTGCCAGTTAACTTTAGAGGCAATTTTTAAGACGGGTGAACCGGCTTGTAAAATATAATCTTGGCAAAATTCTGAGTTACCTAACTGACGCACTACACGCACACGATGTTGTACTTGCCCTTGTTCTAGCCATTCTATAGATTTAAGATGGGTTGGGGGTAAGGGATGCTGGTTATAATTGGGGTCTATGTTCCAAGCATCCCAATATTGACCACTGTCTTTAAAAGCTTGTAATTGATTACCAGCACCATTCAATATTTCTCTTTGATGGGTTTTGTCAAAGACACTGGCTAAATCTCCGGTGTCGGGGTCTACAATAACCTGTAGGTGGTCGTTTTCTAAGATGTATTCTGTTGGGAGTGAGGGGGATGAGGAGGATAAGGAAGATGTGGGGGATAACCAAAATAGGCGATATCCTACGGGGGGTATGTCGGTAGCTAGGAAGAGTAGGGTTGAGGGTTCAGATAATTGGGATGTGAGTTGCTGTCCGGTGGTGTCGTAAACTTGATACTGTTGCTCAGGTGTGGGTAAGTTGACAGATACTACCTCTGAGCGTTGCCAGTTGAGGGCATTAAATACGAATATTGGTAAACTGTCGGGATGTGGTGGGTCTGGTAGGGTAAAATGGGATGCGATCGCCTGTAATGATTCCTGTAATATCTTCGTTCCTACTTGTTCCACTTGCTGCCATTGCGGTAAGGCATCTACATAAACTTGGGTAATCGACGAACCAGGTAAAATATCATGAAACTGGTGAAATAATACTTGCTTCCAAGCGGTTTCAATTTCCGCTTTGGGATAGGTTACGCCACAAATAATATGAGCTAAACTGGCAAAGAGTTCAGCTTGATAAAGTAAATTCTCACTCTTTCTATTCCAGCGTTTTTGATCGGCGTGGGTAGTATAACAACCACGATGGAATTCTAAATATAGTTCATCATTCCAAGTTGGGTATTGGGCATTGGGCATTGAGGTAACATCTTCTCTAATTTCTGCCTCCTGCCTTTTGCATTCTGCCTGAATTTGTTGGAGATATTTTTCAGACGTAATAAATTCTAAGTCTGGGAAGAAGGGCGATGTTTGCCAGCGTCGGGCTGTTTCTAACATATCACGGGTGGGGCCGCCGCCGTGGTCGCCAACACCAGGAAGCCAAAGGGATGTGGTTAAATTGGTTTGGGTTTGCCATTCTAAAGCATAGGCTGTCATTTTTACTGGGTCAATGCCTTCGCCAATGGGTGCAGACATATAACTCAAAACTTGACTACCGTCAGGCGATCGCCACCAAAATAGGCCATAATCAAATTTAGTAGTATCATTCCACCGCAGCTTTTGCGTGACAAAATACTCAATTCCAGCATTCGCTAAAAACTGCGGTAATGTCGCACAAAAACCAAAGGTGTCGGGAACCCAAACCACACTCGTCAGCTTACCGAATTTTTCCTGTACATAACGCTGACCATATAATAGTTGACGGACTATCGACTCTCCATTAATCAAGTTTAAATCTGGTTCTACCCAAAAACCTCCGACAATTTCCCAAACTCCCTCAACTACTTTTTGTTGAATTGTCTCAAATAAGTCTGGGCGATGTTCTTCTACCCAAGCATACATGGCTGGGGTAGAATGACAGAAAATTAATTCGGGGAAGTCTTGTTGTAGTTTCAAGACTGACTCAAACGTGTTTTGGGCTGCATTCCACGTTTCACTGACAGTCCACAACCATGCTAAATCTAAATGAGCGTGTCCTAATAAATAAATTTTAAATTTGGCAACGTCTATAAATGAAGATGCTGACAGATAATCTATCAGGTGTTGACGTAAACTGATGAGAGTTTCTGGGGTGTGGTTTGGGTATTGATTGATGATGGCTGCTAAAGAGTCTAGTTGTTCTGGGGCGAACTTTTCTAGATATAACTGCAATATAGCTAACTCATCAGCGATAAAACCGGGGTCGGGATAATTATAATCTTTAGACTCGTACATCAGGAGCGATCGCACCAAAGCCCCTTCACAATGTCCCGGACTGACTAACCGCAAAGCTATAATAAATTCTTCCCCTGGTGTCACCTCTGGACTTAGCAATATTCTAGGCGAACAATCAAATAAATCTCCTTCTGATACTAATTCGCCATTCACATAAATTTTAACTGAGTCTGCCCACCACAACAACGACAACCGCAAACACAAACCGCCTACAGGATACCCGTGTAAACTTTCGGGAACTGTGAATTTTTGGGCTAACCATAACACTTTCTGCCCACCATCCCAAGCAAAGTTACCTTTAGCGTTTAACTCCACAGTTTGCCAGTCTGCTAAATTCGATGCTACGACATCAGTAATTTCTTGGTGTGATGTTGAGGATAACCAAGAAGGCTGAATATTCACTTGGCAGTAACCGCGCAATTGAGCGATCGCGTCTGAAATTAATTTTGTATAGGATGGAGATATAGGAGGGGTCATATTTTCGCTAAGATGAGGACAACTACGACAATTATTAGCAAGCAGTCAGAAGTCAGAATTTCAGGGTAAGAATAGATTTTTGTAGCACTGGCTGAAGACTCATCTGTGAAGTAAAGCAATAAATTTTGCACTTTTCCACACCCAGCCCATAAGAATCCTGTATCCTGTATTCTGAATTCTTTGATATTGTTTGGCGGGAGTCTCACAAATCAACAAGGCTCAAATTAATCACTTACTACCATGTCCTCTGGTTCTTCTGGTCGTTATCAAAGCAGACTCTTTAACTTTGTCCACCAGCATTCTCGGCGGTTGACAGCGCAGTGGGAAAGCACCTTCAGACATTTACAAGTTGCAACTAAGTGGGGCGTGGAAGCCCTAATTTATCCTGTATATTTATTGTGGCAATCAGCTAATGCGGCTGTAAAAACGC
The DNA here is from genome assembly GCF_963870205.1 of Anabaena sp. CA = ATCC 33047. Lineage (NCBI taxonomy): Bacteria > Bacillati > Cyanobacteriota > Cyanophyceae > Nostocales > Nostocaceae > Anabaena > Anabaena sp. CA = ATCC 33047. The sequence continues at coordinate 137,776 of NZ_CAWMSA010000016.1, forward strand.
TATACTCCCAAGAACCAGCACCGCAGCCCAAGTTACAGCCAGATTATACCGATTTTTCTCCAGACACCCCCCCGGTTGCTGATACACCCATTCAGCATATACTAGAGGCAGTCAAAAATCTCCCATCTGAAGCGGTAACTGTTACCCCGACAAATACATCACCACTCTCTCAAGCATGGAAGTTTTTGAAGTCAAAATTTTTGCCTCATCACACAACTAACTCTCAGGTTTCTCAATCCTTAACTATTCCGAACAAAACGGTAAACAGTCTCAACGCAGTCAACCAAAATGATTTGCTTCAGCTTCAGCTACCTGTGGTGAGAGGAATTGCTACAGATTTATGGCATCGGCAATTGGTACTTGTCAGCATTGAGAATCAAATTCTAGATATTTTGACACCACAGCAACAAGCCAAATTAACCGACAGAATTATTAGTGAAGTTGCTAATTATTACCATTTTCAGCAGTTAGCTGCAACTCAAGAACAAGCGCAGTTATTACCAGAAATTGAGCAAATATTAACCAAGTTGACGGGCAGTAATACCGCTACAAATCCTGCTTTAGAGCCAGGAATATCACAGGATTTACCCAACACCAACAAAATTCTAGCATTCCTAGACAAAGCAGTTGCCCAATTGGAAACAAAAGCAATAATTCCTGTGCAACAAAGCAGCCAGGAAATCATCCGAGTTGCCCAAACTCAAATCAACCTGTTTGTTTATGGCAAAGAATCTTTATCAAATACAGGAGAAATTGCAGTTAATCATGATAATTTAGCTACTCGAAACCAGAATATTACAGCTTTAATTGAAGTGGCTCTTAATTACTTTTTTGGCGTAGGTAAAGATAAGCAATTGCTGAGTCAGCATGACAAATTCTTACCTGAGAGTAATCAATTAAATAATGATAATTCCATAGTAGATAGTTGGCTAAATTGGCAAGATTTATATGGTGATTCGGCAACGGTGACTAAAAAGTTAAATTCTACTGTTGCGCCTAGTGCATCGCTAGGGTTATCTTGGCAGAGACAATTGAATTCTCCACCATCGAAAGCCGAATCTAATTTAGTGCCAAGCAAAAAACAACCCCGCAAATTAACGCGATTTCAACCCAAATCTAGAGGTGCTATTTCTCCACTGAGAAATACTCATGAAATAGTAGAAATTTCTCAACAAACTCACCCAGAAACACAAGCAGAAACACAACCAGACTGGATAGAAACCAAAGCTACTTCTGTCGGCTATGAAAAACACATACTAGAACAAGTCTTGGAATGGTTGGATCATGCTATGCTTTGGCTAGAAGAAAAATTAGTCAAGATTTTTCAACGACTACAAAGCCTGTGGCGGGGAAAGTAAAGTATAGTGTGACTTTAAATTGATTTGGTGTTTCTCTGCGTGAAAATTATTGTTTACTGTAAATACTTCAATTTTAAAAATCCACTAGATAAACCAAAAATTGAGACATTTATTGTTAATTTACCCCAAATTCCCAGAGTTGGTGAAACAATTGTGCTTGAAAGATTGTCAACTCAAAAACAATGTATAATTATCTTTGAATATATAGTGACGGCAGTGCAGTTAAACGCTTCCAGAGAATCTGCTGATGCTGCTGATGCTCAAGTTAATGCTTGTTTGAATCATTGTTGGGAAGGAACTTCTAATTTTAACGTTACGCATTTTTTAGAAAAGTGAAGTTTTACCACAATATATGATTCAAAAAATGACGCAAAGGCTTTAATCCTGTAGGTTCTTGATAGTCATTTGGTAAAAGTGACATCATAGCATTCTGTAATTCTATCAAAGCCGTTTCCACTTCCTGCCGCTTTGGTCTAGCGGTTTGACTAAAATGTAAAGGTTCACCAAAACGTACCGTTAACTCTTTACCCCAATATAGGTCTTGTGTCCCAATTAACGCTACTGGTACAATTGGCACACCAGCCCGTAAAGCATAAATTACAGTTCCTCGCTTCAAAGGTAAATTTAATTTACCTTCGGTGTCTGCAAGTCTTCCTTCAGGAAACAAAATTAAGCTATCTCCATGAGCCAAAATTCCGAAAACAATGCGGTCGATTTGGCGTAATGTGTGTATATCTCCACCTGTAGGTACTGTTTCTGTAATAACTTGCGCTAAGTTAATTAAGTCTTCCCTTCCCGCTTTCGCCGCTTGAATAACAGCAAGTTCTTCTTTCCATATCCTCGCTAAAGGAATTACACCCCCTGCTATACTTAAAATTAAGCGTTTCCACCATTTGTTATATAAGGTGCGGGCATCACCCAAAATGTAATAGTAGGGTTGGGTAGGAAGTTCCGCTAGTAGTAATAGGGGATCAATGTGATGAAGATGGTTAACTGCTAGGATGGCTGGTGTTTGAGGAACTTTTTCTAAGTCTTCCACCCGTACCCGAAAAATACAATGTATGAGCGATCGCAATACTAACCGCCTGATACCAGAATTAATTCTCGGCGTGGGATACTGTTGATTAATCGCTTCTAGCTGAGTCAGCGTCTCTGTAATCATTGCACGCACAGCGTGATGATTGGCGGCGGCAACACCTTCTTCTACACGCCTGATACTTGCTGTCGTCACCGGGGGCAAAGTTTCTGATGTAGTAATACTGTCTGACTGTTCGCTAGATGACACTTGCGCTAACTCTTACCAACTCGTAAGGGATTCCCTACAATATAGCTTGATAGGCTAGAAGCTTGTTAGGAACACGTATCAAATATTAACCCGATGATCAACCACAGTGAAGGCATCTTTCCAAGTATCGGGAATCTGAAACTTTATTATCAAGGCTGGTTGCCAAAAGGCACGGTTAAAGCCATCTTAGTTATCATACATGGATTGGGAGGACATAGCAATAAGTACAGGAATATATTTGAGCATCTTGTCCCCAAACAGTATGGTATTTACGCTTTAGATTTGCGGGGTCATGGGCGATCGCCTGGTCGGCGTGGTCATATAATTTCTTGGGCTGAATTCCGCGAAGATGTCAGGGCTTTTCTGGAGTTTATTCAAAGCCAACACCCACAAAGCCCAATTTTTTTGTTAGGTCATAGCTTAGGTGCAGTCATAGTCTTCGACTACGTTTTACACTATGCACCAGCAGCATCAACATTAAACGGCGTAATTGCCCTAGCACCAGCCATCGGTAAAGTTGGCGTGTCCAAATTCCGCTTACTGTTAGGGAGATTATTGTCACGAGTCTGGCCAAGTTTTACCTTAAATACTGGACTTGACTTAACAGCCGCTTCACGAGATGAGAAAGTCTTAGCAGCCTACACTCAAGATGTGCTACGTCATACTGTAGCAAGTGCGCGTTTAGCCACAGAATATCTTGCCGCCGTCGCCTGGATTGATCATCATGCTTCAGATTGGCAAGTACCATTGCTGATTCTCCACGGTAGCGCGGATCGAATTGCTTTACCAGAGGGTAGTGAAATGTTTTACCAGTTGATAGCTTATCCAGATAAACTGCGAATTGAATACCCAGGCGCATATCATGAATTACAAAATGATCTGAATTATCAGGAAGTCTTGGCTGATTTAGAAAAATGGCTAGAGGCACATTTGGGAGTCATTAGTTATTAGTCAACAATTAACAATCAACCATCAACTATTAAACTTAATTATGCACTGGTTTTTATCTGGTTCGTTGAGTGTGGAAAAATTGACAGTCAACATTCGCGGTTTAGCTGCATCTCTACAAGGTAAGAAGTTGGTGCATTTATCAGATTTTCACTACGATGGTTTGCGACTTGCTGATGAACTGTTAGAAGAAGCGATCGCAGTTAGCAATGAAGCACAACCCGATTTAGTATTACTCACTGGTGATTACGTCACCACTACCCCAAAACCGATTCACCAATTAGCACAGCGACTAAAAAAACTGCAAAGTCGTCATGGTATTTACGCCATCCTCGGTAATCATGATCTGTATTACAGACACTCACAACAAGAAATTACAGCATCGCTGACTAATATCGGGATTCATGTTTTGTGGAATGAAATTGCTTATCCTTTCGGAACAGATTTACCAGTAGTAGGAATACTAGATTTCTACTCACCAGGATTCAATCCGCCACTAATTTTTAATCAATTAGACCCCAGCATACCACGCATTGTTTTAACCCATGACCCAGACACCGCCGCTTATCTCAAAACATGGCGGGTAGATTTGCAATTGGCTGGTCATACTCATGGTGGACAAATTATCATACCAGGCTTGGGGCCTATATTATCCTATCGCTCCAAAATTATCCGCAAAATTCCTATAAAACTGCGTCTGCGTATACCATGTTTACTCAAAGAGTATTTTGTCGTTAGACATTGGGAATGGTCACAGGGTTTACATCGTATCGGGGATAATCAATTATATGTGAATCGGGGTTTGGGAACTTATTTCCCAGGGCGGATATTTTGTCCGCCGGAAGTAACAGTAATTACCTTAGAAAAAGAATAGTTGTTGAGAATAATTCAACAGTCAGAATTCCATCGCTTGTAGGGTGCATTTTACAGATAATTTGGGCAAAATTAACATAAAATCTATATTTGACACACCCTAGTAATGTGCTATTTGCGTCAGTTATATCTTCCTTTTGGCTAATGCTTTGCTGATTTGGCGTTTAAATATTAATTTTTAACACTTTCTCCAGACTTATAGTGATTTTTGATAAGCTGTAAACGCTGGTATGAGGAGTCCCTAGCACATTATGCACTGGTTGTTTACAGGTCGTTTAAGTGTAGATAAACTAACGGTTAAGATTGCAGAACTTCCCCCCAGATTACAAGGTACAAAGTTAGTGCAATTATCGGATTTTCATTACGATGGGTTGCGGCTATCGGAGGAACTACTAGCAGAAGCGATCGCCGCTACTAATGAAGCAGAACCAGATTTAATACTATTAACTGGGGACTATGTAACTGATGATCCTACCCCAATCCATCAACTAGCATTAAGACTGAAATATCTACAAAGTCGGTATGGTATTTATGCTGTGCTTGGTAATCACGATATTCACTACAGTCATTCAAAAGCAGAAGTTACCAAAGCTTTAACTAGCATAGGGGTTCATGTCTTATGGAATGAAATAGCTTACCCCCTAGGACAAGATTTACCCATAGTCGGATTAGCTGATTACTGGTCAAGAGAATTCAATCCTGCGCCAGTCATGCAACAACTTCATCATGCCACACCCAGAATTGTTTTATCTCACAATCCCGATACTGCCAAAATCTTAGAACAATGGCGAGTTGATTTACAACTATCCGGTCATACCCACGGTGGACACATTGTTTTACCAGGTATCGGCCCTGTAGTTTACCACTATAAAAAATTGCTCAAACAAGTTCCCAAAAAACTGCGGCGTTGGGTACCATTGCTATTAGGCGACTGTTCCAAAGTCGTGCGATATTGGGAATGGGCGCAAGGATACCATCAAGTTTCACAAAACCAATTGTATGTCAATCGTGGCTTAGGAACTTATCGACCAGGACGTTTGTTTTGTCCGCCAGAAGTTACACTAATTACATTATCTTAATTCAGCCAAATAGAGCTATTCAACATGACAATAACCGCCGAAAGCTAAGACGGTAAAATCTCATTAGCTGACGGCGGTTTCTTAAATATATAGTCGTTAGAGAAGATTGAAAGAACAGATTGAATGAACTCAACTAAGGTGAACAACTTTCGCAACGATTACCTCTGAATCTTACATCCTTGATTCCAATAGGCAGGCATTTCTGGCTGTAAGTTCAAAACCTCCACAAAAAATTCAACAAACTTAAGGCGAAAACACGTTTACAGGATGCAAGCCACGAGCTTAAGATTGCGAGAATTAAGGTCTTAGAGCAGGAGGTACAGGCTCTAATTTCAAGGCTTGGTTTGAATCAACTTTTAACCTTTTTGTACCTTGCTTTTAATTTAGCACCTTTTTTTTAACTTGGTATAGCTATTTACTAAACTTGAATACCTTTAACTTATCGCAACAATTGCCACATTTATCTTAAACTTTCCTGCATTTTAGGGACTCTTGACTCTTGACTGGGAAAGAGGAATTGGATTGAGCAGGGAAAAATGGGGAAATTCTTCTCCCCCCTGCTTCCTCCACTCCCTCATCCCCCTCATCCCCCTCTGGGATGGATAGGTTTAATCTGATGATAATGATAAAAATTTTCAATAATCTTGTGAGTTTTATCGTTCACATAGCTCGCTATACTACCGCTAGTGGCTATTTTCAAGGGTATAGCAGCTTAACTACATCAGCTAAGTTTTGAGCTTGACTAATTGATCAGGTTAAGAGAGACTAACTAATGACAGATGTGTAGACTTATAAAATTTATAATTTTTGTAAACATTCTGAGATATTTATTTTGAGAGATGGAACATTAGTTTAAAAATGGCAATTTTGTTCCTAAGTAGAAATGTTCCTAGGGCTAAATATTTAGTATGCTGCTAGGGCAGTACAAATCAAGCGTACTATCGTGGTTGGCCAAGAGCATGGAGACATTAGAGTTCATTATCTATCCAGACGGTCGAGTACAAGAGAAAGTCACTGGCATTGTGGGAGCTTCTTGTGCTGAAGTTACAGCAGCCATAGAGGCGCAGCTAGGGCAGGTACTTAGTCAGGAGCCAACCTCAGAATTTTTCGCCACTAATGTACAGCAATCTGGTGTAGCGAATACACAAGCTACTTACAGCGATTGGTAAGTGTTCACCTTTAGTTTAGTGTCATTAGTTTTACAACCACCATGTCACACTTTAGCCAAATTAAAACTCAAATCCGTAACTTGGAATCATTAAAAGATGCTCTCACTGACTTGGGCATAGATTGGAAACCAGGCCCGCGCGAAGTACGTGGTTATCGCGGACAAACTCATCCTGCGGAAATCACTATTGAGCAGGATAACGGCTATGACATCGGCTTTAGATGGAATGGCAAAGAATATGAGCTAGTTGCTGACTTACAATACTGGCAGCAAAATTTATCTGTGGACGGTTTCTTGCGCCAAATTACCCAACGTTATGCTTTCCAAACAGTCATGAAAGAAACAGCACGGGTAGGGTTTCAAGTTACCGAACAACAAAAAAATGACGATGGTTCGATACGCTTAGTTGTACAACGCTGGAGTGCGTAATGGCTGATTTTCTGCCCTCTCCGGAAGCACAAGATGAAAATCGTTCCGGGTTCGAGCCAGAACTAGGTGGTTTCTTAAGAGATGCACCAGAACGTTCAGGATTAGAACCGGAATTAGGGGGAATGCTGCGCCAAAAAGGTGTTTATGTAGACGAAATCACCTGTATTGGCTGTAAGCACTGCGCTCATGTTGCCCGTAATACGTTTTATATTGAACCAGATTATGGGCGATCGCGTGTAATTCGCCAAGACGGGGACGCGGAAGAAGTTATTCAAGAAGCAATTGACACTTGTCCGGTTGATTGCATTCATTGGGTGGATTACACGGAACTGAGAAACTTAGAAGCAGAGCGCAAATATCAAGTTATTCCTGTGGTTGGCTATCCGGTAGAAAAGGCAGTTGTGGAAGCGCAAAAGCGGCGCAAAAAGCAAAACTCATTAAAGAACAAACAAGCTCATTCTTAAACAGCAAATGTTAAAGATATAAAATATAGGACTGGTTTTACCAGTCCTTTTGTTGTCTCATGGGCTAACAACTGTCGGTTGTTTACATTAAAAGGGAACAGGGAACAGGTGACAGGGAACAGGGAACAGGGGGTGACAGGGAATAGGGAATAGGGAATAGGGAACAGGTGACAGGGAACAGGGAACAGGGAACAGGGAAATCCCCATCATGAAAATTAGGGGATTTGAAACGGACGTATTTTTTCTAGCACTACCTTTTATCAATAAATTTAGGCGGCTCATACCCATGATTCGGGCAGGATTTACGACTATTCCCTGTGAAGAGTTCCCTGTTCCCTGCTGTATCCAGATGGGATTATGTCAAAATATTAGAAAAAACTTGATTGCAAAGTGAATCAAACAGCTGTGAATCAGAACGGGGCAATGCGGCACAGCAGTCAACCCAACTATTACTCCTTGCTAGGGCTGCATCCCTCAGCATCAGTAATTGATATCCGCCGCGCTTATCGGAAACTAAGCAAACGTTATCATCCCGACACTACAGAATTACCGGCTGCGGTTGCTACGCCAAAATTTCAGCAAATCAACGAAGCTTATGCCACTTTGAGCAATCCCGAACGGCGTTTAAATTACGACATCAAAATTGGCTATTCTCGTTTTGGAGTAATTCAAGCACCAGCTGATCTCAATCGTCCGGTATCCTATGCTTATGATTACTCAAAATCAGCTTATTTGGATGCGAGCGATCGCCCCCTCTCCTCTGGTGAAATTTTCGCCTTATTTATTTTGGGCATCACGTTTGTTAGTTGTTTGCTGCTAGCAATTACCATTGGCGTAATTCGTGGAGATAAACCTTTACAAACCCAGCTACCACAACCAACGGCTACACTCCAACAGTCAATTTCCCCAACATTATCATCAAATAATCACTTGGAAATTCACAACTATTGGGCTTAATTTTGAACTTTGAAGTTTGAATTTTAAAATTTTTATGGCTATTATTCCCTCTGATACCCCTTTATACAGTCATCCTCTGCCACAAATTGAGCAGTGGTTAAGAGAGCAAGGTTGTCAACAAGATGAAACACAACTTCATTGCTGGCGTGTACAAAAGCCTGATTGGCAAGCCGAACTGTGGCTAGATATTGAGCAAATTGTCGTCCGATATATCCAAGCGGGAGAGAATGGACAAGATATCCAACGCGCCTTTAAATATTCCCTCAGCCGGGAAGATATTGAACAAGCTGTGTTTTCAGGCCCTTGAGGCAGATGAGGGAGATGGGGGAGATGAGGAAGAAATTATTTCCCAGTCCCCAGTCAAGAGTCCCTTCCAGTCCCCCATCCCTAAACTTTCCCAAATCGTCGCTCCCTTTTTTGATACGCACACAAGGCGCGATGAAATTCCACCCTGTCAAAATCTGGCCAGAGGGTATCAGTAATATATATTTCGCCATAAGCCATCTGCCAGAGGAGGAAATTGGAGAGGCGCATTTCTCCACTGGTACGGATTAACAAATCAGGATCAGCAATTCCGGCTGTGTAAAGATGACGTTCAAAGATTTCTTCGGAGATGTCATCAGGTTTTAAGATACCTTGCTGCACCTTTTCGGCGATCGCCCGACAAGCTTGTAAAATTTCTTGTCTGCCGCCGTAGTTCGTAGCCACAGCAAAACGGATACCGCGATTGTGCTGAGTTTCTGCCATCGACCGGGAAATTTCCTCTTGGAGCGATCGCGGCAAAGCTGCTAAATTACCTACAAACTGAATCTGGACATTCTCCTCGACCATTTCCCGCAGTTCTTGGCGTAAAACTCTCTGGAATAGAGTCATCAAAAAATCTACTTCTTCCTGTGGTCGTTTCCAGTTCTCCGTAGAAAAAGCATAAGCCGTTAATGCCTGAATTCCCCAATCCCTACAGCAACGTAGCAAATCCTTAAGCGCATCTACACCTCGCTTATGACCCATAATTCTGGGTAGACCTTGGCGTTTAGCCCAGCGACCATTGCCATCCATAATCACTGCAACGTGTTTTGGCAGTAGTTCTGTTTTTAAATCAGGGGGCAATTCTTGTAATTCAGTTTTTTGTATTGTCATTTTTTGTCTTGAGAAGCGGTCGAGGATAATCCGAGTAAACGTGAAACCAGTGTTATTGCCTTACTACCAATCTGACGACCCAAGCTTAACAAACCAGGGGCGACAGCTTCCCGATCTACACTGGGTGACAATCGAGCCTCTAAAGACTCTTTCAGCTTCCTAATCGTCAGTGGCCTATTCAGGGTTCCCCGTTCCGCTAGGGAAATAGAACCCGTTTCTTCTGATACAACGACACAAATACAATTTTCGACTCGCTCAGTAATTCCCATCGCTGCCCGGTGGCGTGTACCCAACTGGCGCGAGGCTGTGCGTCCCGAAAGCGGTAAAATTATACCCGAAGATACAATCCGTGAGCCACGGACTAATGTTGCCCCATCATGTAACAAAGTCTTGGGCTGAAAAATCGTCTGTATCAGTTCCTTAGAAACGTCCGCATTCAGCTTTACCCCTGGCACAGAAAAATCTCGCTCATCAATCGGGCCAGTAGTTTCTAAAATTAGTAAAGCTCCAATTCGGTTCTTCGAGAGTTCTTTAACCGCTTCCACAATTTCATCAATTACACTATCAGACTTGGGAATAGTAAGATTAGATGGTTGAAATAGCTGCCGAAATTCACCACGTCCCAATTGTTCCAAAAATCGCCGGAATTCTGACTGGAGAGCCACGGCCATAGCTACAGCACAACCAATCACCAACTTTTCTAGAACAAAATTTAACAGTGGTAGACCAAATCTGCCGCTAAGTGCTGAGGCTAGCATTAACACAATGAAGCCCCGCACCATCCACAGTGTCCGACGCTCGCTGATAATAACCAATATCATGTAAGTTAGCGTCAGCACAAATACAATATCCAGAGTCCCCAGCAGCAAGGACTGAGACCATCCCAGGTTTACCAGCCATTGCTTCCACCAATCTCTCATGACATCTGGATTACTCTTGTAACTTTAGTCAACTGTCGTTAGTCATTAGTCATTAGTCATTGGTACTTGGCTAATGACTAATGACCAAGGACTCAAGACTAACTCTTTAATCTTTCAGGTAAGCAGTCTTGTCGAATTAAATCTTGATATGTTTCGCGTTGCAAAATTAAGTTTGCTTCGCCATCGGCGACTACAACAGCTGCCGGACGGGGTAAGCGGTTATAGTTGGATGCCATACTGTAATTGTAAGCACCAGTTCCCATAACTACGAGAATATCCCCAGCTTCAGTTTTTGGCAGTTGGGCATTTTTAATTAAAATATCCCCAGATTCACAATGCTTACCAGCGATTGTGACTGTTTCTGTGATGGGCGCAGACAACTTGTTGGCAACGACGGCGCGATAAACTGACTGATAGGTAATCGGACGGGGATTGTCAGACATACCGCCATCAATGGCGACGTAGGTACGAATTTCTGGTATAGTTTTAGATGAGCCGATAGTGTAGGCAGTCACGCAAGCTGGCGCAATCAGCGATCGCCCAGGCTCAGACAATAACTTGGGTAAAGGCAGATTTTCGGCTGCACAAGCGGCTTGTACTACCTCACAAATCGCTTTCACCCACTCTTCAATGCTTGGGGGATCATCCGATTCTACATATTTAATCCCCAAACCACCACCAACATTTAATTCAGTGAGATTTAAACCATACTTGGCTGCATCCCTGAGCCACTGTACCATCACAGCCCCTAAATCTTGATGTGGTTGACGCTCGAAAATTTGCGAACCAATATGAGCGTGTACACCTACACAGTTTAAAGTTGGTTGCTTGCTCACAAACTCAAACACCTCGCCCAAATCGTTGGGATCAAAGCCAAACTTGCTGTCTAGGTGTCCGGTGCGGATGTATTCATGAGTATGACATTCAATCCCTGGTGTCAATCGCAGCATAATCCGGGTTGATGGTACAGACATTGCCTTCAATATCTCCACCAAGGTATGCAATTCATACCAGTTATCGACCACAATGGTGACACCAGACTCAATTGCTAAAGTCAGTTCAGCACGGGATTTATTATTACCGTGGAGGTAAATTTTTTCAGGACTCATCCCAGCCGTCAAAGCGGTGTAGAGTTCACCCCCAGAAACCACATCAATTCCTAAACCTTCTGAGGCGATCATCGCACAAACCGCCAAACAACTCCAGGCTTTGGAAGCGTACAATACCTGAGATTCGCCAGGATAATATTTTTTAAAGCTATCTCGGTATTGTTGACAAGCTGTTCGCAGGGTGGCTTCATCTAAGATATATAGAGGTGAACCAAACTGCTCAACTAAAGTTGTGACATCACACCCACCAATTTCCAGGTTGTCGTTACTATTAACTTTGGCAGTTAAAGGTAAAAGTTCCTGGTTGGGCGAAATATTTGTACTTGTGTTGCGCCTTTGAGGTAAATACTGAGTACCAGCATTTTGAACCTCAGCAGGGTGAGTTGATACCATAACTATAAATAAGTTGTCCTTGTTTAATTTATGGGCGTGAATTAGTACCCAATCCCAGTTTACAAAGGGTTTGTAACCTTATCCTAATAAAAGTGGTCTTATTTTCTAACTTAAAATTTAAATCTCTGACTTTAGAGGATATCAACGCCATACTCGAACTTGATCAAGCTTGTTTTGGCGGACTTTGGACTATGGAGGGCTACCAACGTGAGTTAGATAGTCCGAATAGTGATTTACTGGGAATATTTTCCCCTAACTCTAGCAGCAAATTGCTGGGTATGGGGTGCTTTTGGTCGATTTTAGACGAAGCCCATATTACTATTGTGGCAGTTCATCCCCAATATCAGCGTCGAAGTTTGGGGCAGGCTTTGTTATATTTCCTGCTACAAACTGCTGGCGATCGCGGTCTGGAGCGAGCTACCCTGGAAGTTAGGGCTTCTAACTTAGCAGCAATATCTTTATATCAAAAATTTGGGTTCAAAACAGCTGGGCGACGACGGCGTTATTACCAAGATAACGGCGAAGATGCTTTAATTCTCTGGCTTTCTGACTTACAAGCACCTTCATTTGCAGAAAAATCGCAGCACTGGCGCAGCATGATTAATTCTCACCTGGAAAAATCTACGTGGGATTTGCTGATCTAATTACAAGGCTGGCAAACAAGTCTGTTGTGTCATCAGAGCAAATTCCAGGCATTCTAAGTATAAATACTCAGGCTATTCCCAAAAAATCCGAGTCGCCAGCACCCTAGTGATTGGAGAGTGACCGGATTTTTAAATATTTTTACTTATTAAAATTTTTAATAGAAGAAAAAAAATAATTTTAAATAATATATTGATTGAGCAAAAATCTGGATTTTCAACGCACATCTGTGCTAACAATAAATATTTGTGACTGTTTAATAAAATTTTCCATTGAGCAGACTGTTGTATGTGACGCAAGCCCAAAAAGGCTGATAAATTCAAACTCCTCAGTACAGTAGCCTCGCATCAAGCCATAACTAAATAATTGTTAACCCATCAACTTTGGTGATAGTTCCTGGATGTTTATAATCTTTATACAGACATCCTCAAGGTTGGCCTGTGCTAAAATCAGCGTACCGGCACGACGCAGGTGATGGGAAAAATGCCATGTTTGAACGCTTCACAGAAAAAGCCATTAAGGTAATCATGTTGGCCCAAGAGGAGGCCCGCCGTTTAGGTCACAACTTTGTGGGAACCGAACAGATCCTCCTAGGTCTGATTGGTGAAGGCACAGGAGTTGCGGCCAAGGTGTTGAAATCAATGGGTGTCAATCTCAAAGATGCCCGTATTGAAGTTGAAAAAATTATAGGCCGGGGTTCGGGCTTTGTGGCCGTGGAAATTCCGTTTACGCCACGGGCAAAGCGGGTTCTAGAACTATCCCTAGAAGAAGCGCGCCAATTAGGGCATAACTACATTGGCACCGAGCATCTGCTGTTGGGCCTGATCCGGGAAGGGGAAGGTGTGGCAGCCAGGGTGCTAGAAAACCTGGGGGTGGATCTATCTAAGGTCAGAACCCAAGTCATTCGGATGTTGGGCGAAACCGCCGAGGTTTCCGCGACAGGTCAATCTGGACGCACCAAAACGCCAACTTTGGATGAGTTTGGCTCGAACCTGACTCAAATGGCTACGGATAACAAGCTTGATCCGGTGGTGGGACGCGCCAAGGAAATCGAGCGTGTAATTCAAATTTTGGGTCGCCGGACAAAAAATAACCCTGTATTGATTGGGGAACCTGGGGTTGGTAAAACCGCGATCGCTGAAGGTTTGGCAACACGCATTGCTAACAAAGATGTCCCCGACATCTTAGAAGATAAGCGTGTCGTTACCCTCGATATCGGTTTGCTGGTTGCAGGGACGAAATACCGGGGTGAATTTGAAGAACGTCTGAAGAAAATCATGGATGAGATTCGTCAGGCGGGTAATGTAATTCTGGTAATAGACGAAGTTCACACCCTCATTGGTGCAGGTGCAGCCGAAGGGGCGATTGATGCGGCGAATATCCTCAAGCCAGCTTTGGCCAGAGGTGAATTGCAGTGCATCGGCGCGACAACCTTGGATGAATACCGCAAGCATATTGAACGGGATGCAGCGTTAGAACGTCGCTTCCAACCAGTGATGGTAGGTGAGCCTTCCGTCGATGAAACAATAGAAATTTTATATGGTTTGCGCGATCGCTACGAGCAACACCACAAACTGAAAATCTCCGATGAAGCTTTAGTGGCGGCGGCGAAATTGTCTGATCGTTATATTAGCGATCGCTATCTGCCAGACAAAGCCATCGACTTGATTGATGAAGCTGGTTCTCGTGTGCGGTTGATTAACTCTCAACTACCCCCCGCAGCTAAAGAGTTAGATAAAGAACTGCGCCAAATCTTAAAAGAAAAAGATGATGCTGTCCGTTCCCAAGACTTTGACCGAGCCGGGGAACTGCGCGATCGCGAAATGGAAATCAAAGCCGAAATCCGGGCTATTGCCCAAAGCAAGACCAACGGCGCGGGCGGTGACGGAGTAGAACCCGTTGTTACAGAAGAAGACATCGCGCACATCGTCGCTTCCTGGACAGGCGTACCGGTGAACAAACTCACCGAATCCGAATCTGAGAAGCTGCTGCACATGGAAGACACCTTGCATCAGCGTCTCATCGGTCAAGAAGATGCTGTGAAAGCAGTTTCACGGGCTATCCGTCGGGCGCGTGTCGGTTTGAAAAATCCCAATCGACCGATTGCTAGCTTTATCTTCTCCGGGCCGACTGGTGTAGGTAAAACCGAGTTGGCGAAATCCTTGGCTTCTTACTTCTTCGGTTCTGAAGAAGCGATGATTCGCTTGGATATGTCCGAGTACATGGAACGCCACACCGTCAGCAAATTAATCGGTTCGCCTCCAGGTTACGTTGGTTATAACGAAGGCGGACAATTAACCGAAGCTGTGCGCCGTCGTCCTTACACTGTGGTGCTGTTCGACGAAATCGAAAAAGCCCACCCCGATGTCTTCAATATGCTGCTGCAAATTTTAGAAGACGGTCGGTTAACAGATGCGAAAGGACGCACCGTTGACTTCAAGAACACCTTGCTGATTTTGACTTCCAACATCGGTTCTAAGGTAATTGAAAAAGGTGGTGGCGGTATTGGCTTCGAGTTTGGCGAAGACCAAAGCGAATCTCAGTACAACCGGATTAAGAACTTGGTGAACGAAGAACTGAAGCAATACTTCCGTCCTGAGTTCCTCAACCGTCTGGATGAGATTATCGTCTTCCGTCAATTGAGCAAAGCCGAAGTTACCGAAATTGCGGATATTATGCTCAAGGAAGTATTTGGTCGCTTGACAGAAAAAGGTATAACTTTAGAAGTAAGCGATCGCTTCAAAGACAGACTCATTCAAGAAGGTTACAGTCCCAGCTACGGTGCAAGACCATTACGCCGGGCAATTATGCGCCTGTTAGAAGATAGCTTGGCGGAAGAAATTCTGTCTGGTCGCATCAAAGATGGCGATGTCGCCTTTGTTGATGTTGATGAGAATGGGAATGTGCAAGTTTCTTCTCAACAGCGTCGGGAATTGTTACCCCAAGGTGTTGAGTCTTAGTTAGAATTTTTTAATTATTAAATAAGCGGTGGAGGATTTCGGTTCTCCGCCGTTTTTTTGTTTTTGTCTCACGCAAAGGCGCAAAGGCGCAAAGAGCGGAAAGAGATTATCTACAAGTTTTCTAATTTAAGCCGAGTAGTCGAGTATTTCGGATAAATTTAACAGAATATGATTTTAAATATTTTCACTCTAGGTAATTACCTATTTGCTGAATAAACCAATTAAGTATTTGCTTTATCTCTTGATAGTCTTTTTTTTCAAAAAATATCTTAAGTTCATTAATAGGCTGTTCTTTAGTTGGATAAACTTTAACACTATTGCCTAAGCGGTATCTTAATAGATTTAAATTAGTTGAAATATAGTTGATAACTGATTCGGGGTTTAAATATTTATCATTCAAGTTAAAAAGTGTAATGTAAGCATATTGCAATCCCTTATCATCTGGTTTAACCGTAATTTTCAGGAAATTTTTATTTTTATTAATTACAAATTCAGAAAATATATTTTGTATAGATTCTTGAGAAATATTGTTATTTAAATTTTGGAGTCTAATTTTTATAGATTTACCTTTAGCTTCAACTCTTTCTTTTAGTAATTTACCATTACTATCTGCATGACTAGCAATATCTCTAATATCCATGATGTAAGTAATGGTTTTAAATTCTTTATCTTCATAAGATTTAAAAAATTGCTCTCCACCTCTTACAACTTTAAAAAAATCTTTTACTTTCTTGATTTTAGTATAGTTAATATCTTGTGTATTTCCATAGTAATTAATTTCTGTAAATTTATCAAGTAAACTTTCTATTTGTAGGTATATATGACGGCAAAATTCTACAAAGTTATCATTGATAATATCATTAGCTGATTGTTTGTTATATTCCTCAAGCCTATTTTTCAATTCCTTATTATCTAATGTATTTAACCATTTATGAATTGAATAATCAACTAAATGTATTTTATCGTCGTCTATTTTAATTTCTTCTGTGGATAATTTTTCTATATATGAAGATATACTTTTTAAATTAAAATTAATTTGTTCTAAAATAATTTGAATTCTTGTGTCCATTTATTAATATTTGCCTATTTTTACAAGATTATATTTGTTTATAAATTTGCTAATATTTTATATTGCTTCATATATTTTTGATATATAGCATCATTCTTTCCTTTTACCATACCAATAAACTCTATTTTACCTAGAAGCACTTGCTTGAAACTATGTTGCTCTTTCTGAGTAAATCTACTTTTAATTTCATATTTCTCTTGATATTCATTTTCTACAGCCTCAAGCCCAAATTTAGCCCAGGCATGAAGCATAGCACGAACCTGACGCACATAATTGCGATCAACATTAGGAAAAATATTTGTTGTTAATCCCGTTACTTCTTGATGAGTTCCTTTGATTTGTAATCTAACTTTATGCTCATTTATCTCAAATCCATTTTCACTAATGATTTGTAGTAAATTATCGCCAATATTTAATTTTTCTCCATCTTCGTCATTCGCTATATATGCCAAATTGCTAGGAAATTTAGGTAAGGTTGTCGAAAAAGTAATATCATCCGCATATCTTGTATAGGTAGCTTTACATTCTTTAGCCAACCTCTGCAATTGACTATCCATCTTGGCACAAATCATGTTAGTAATTATTGGTGAAGTTGGTGCGCCTTGAGGTAACTGGTTGTTATGACAACAGATTTGCGCTAAAACTGTAGCAACTTCTGGATGTAACCCGTAGGGGGTAGCCATGAACATACCCCGCACCCTACCAAAATTAATAGAAGGGAAAAAATCTTTTAAATCAATGTTTAAAACATAGCGTTTCTTGGCATGGGCTTGAGCATTAGTTACAATATTTTTTCCCATGACAAACCCATGTACAGATGGCTTTATCTCATAAACTGCTTGTAAAACTTGATTAAGTTTTCTTTGGATAATTTTAAGCGCAGTTACCGGAGTTGAGATTTGACGAACACCACCAGACTTTTTTGGAATTTCAAAAGTTTTATAACGCTCGTTAGGGTCAACAATATATATATGATAAACCAGACGAGGATAGGAAACTTCTAAAAGATCAGCTATATCAGATGGTTGTTTGAGAGAATAAAATTTTTCTCGTAAAGATTCAGGGTTATCTGTGAGAATTAACTTAAAACTGTCTTTCACTTTGTCTACTAAATCATCCTTAATCGGCTATTTGTTAGAGAATAATCATATTTAGAATGAGCATGAATATAAATGTTATACATATTCTTACATTGAAGAATTGATAAGAAATATCACTTACGGGTGTATTCTCGCCTATTCGGATAAGGAAAAGGAGTCAATTCAGAAGAACAGAGTCCTCGTAAAGCTAACCGTGAAATACACCGTCGCAGGATCAACAACGGAAATCAATACTTGTTCCCGCAAGTGATTTAATTAGCTAGTATAAGCAATCATCTGAACTTGATAGTTTACATCTAGCTGCCATACATTTTACAGCTAAATGTACCTAAATAGTCAAGTGCAAAATTTGCAAAATTTGAAACACTTAATCAAATAATTTTACAGTAAGAGATATTGCGTTAGCGAACTTACCGAAGGTATCGCATATCTTGAAGTGCGTTAGCTGACTTTTGGTATGGCTATTTGTGGAGTAGCGCGATCGCATATCTTGAAGTGCGTTAGCTGACTTTTGGTATGGCTGTTTGTGGGGTAGTGCGTTAGCGGTAGCTTACCGTAGGTATCGCATGACCATTAACTCAAATAATTGATATCATAAATGGTAAATTAAATGGTAGAGAATTAATTTTTCCCTACCGTTTATCATATATCTTGAATGTGTTACTCAAAAATTAACTGATATCTTTCCTTGCTCTCCTCTCAAACTAAATTTTGAGTATTTATTGCTCCACAGGTGTTAACTTTAAAGGATACAATGGCTCAGATCCATTTAATTGCCAAATTCTAAACACTAAGGCAGCAGCTACAGTTAGCCATACACAAGAGAAAGATAAAATCACCCCCGCTACAGGATTAGTTTGCCAATAAATTGCAGTCACAACTAAAGCAGATAACCAAGGGCCTAAAATCACTACAGGAACAGCAGCACCTAATCTGCGTTCTACTGTAAAAATTGTATTCCAAGTATCCCCTACAGCCAGATGTACGGCAAACAGAATTAACGGCAACACTAAAAATTGATGGTTCATTTCCTGCCAAACTAAGACAGAAGAAATTACCCGCAAAACTGCTATTATCATCCAAACTATAGGAAATGCTAATGGTGGTGGAGACCATCTTGGTCTGATAACTTGGTCATAAGTTTTACGAGAACGGGTATTATCTAAAAGGGAAAAAATTCGGGAACGAAGACTTAAGAGAGCAAAAAATAATCCAGTTACTACGGTACTAAACCAACTGGGAAAAGAAGCATTGTTATCAATCAACATGATTAATTTTTCCATTCCCAGTAATACAAGAATCATCACTCCTATTTGCAGGATAGTTCCTAGTTTATAAACTATCACTGCTTTGATGTCTAATTCTTGTGTAGTGGCTATTGATTTATCTACAGACGGTTGTTGATTTTCAGTTTTTACCCCCATGACTGTGTTGACAAACTTTTCAAGTATTCCAGTGTTATTGGTTTGATTCATAATTAACAGATTGCCAGGATTTTTTAATTCTGATCAAGAATTTATTATATGATATTGTGACGATAAAAAAGAATTGCGAAAGTAATCAGCAGGGTAAAATTTATAGTATCCAGTGCAGGTTTATTTAATCAGGTTTGTAGTAAGGACTTTAGTCCTAACAGGATGTTTGAATAGTATTATTGTTAACAACAAAATCTCTCAAACCTAACCCCCTAATACCAATTCTCTATGAAGTTGCACGGAAAAACAATGTAGAGACGTTGCATGCAACGTCTCCATAGCGCAGAATAAAGTGCATCTATGGCTACGCCACGCAAGCTACATTAAGAAACGGTATAACCCCCATTCCCTTGTAGAGAAGGGGGGTGTAAATGTAAAGACGCTGTATGCAACGTCTCTACATTTACAGGGGAGGGTTTGGAGAGGGGTTTCTTACTGTGCGGGTTTCCAAACATCCTCTCAAATAAGGACTAAAGTCCTTACTACGAACTCGATGACTACGGAAACTAGGTTAAGTTTGTTCTTGTTCAACAAATTCTGGTAAATCGTTGGGTGCGCCACAGGCGGAAATGTTGCCTGTAAAATTCACATCTGCCATTAATTCTGGATGTTCTTGCTTGCGTTGGGCAATTTGTTCGCGGGTGAGTATCTTCGACTCATCAAAGCCTAACTCAATTTCGGTTTGTAAACCCTTGTACTTCACTCGTTGCAGGTTGTAGAACCGTTTGTTAAGAGTTGTCTTGACAAAAGCCTTCAAGCAACCTAAAAGATATTTGCGCTTAAAGGGATCTTTCTCAAACCAATATTCAAAGGATTTGCGGAGGTAAAAACGGGCGTAATTTCGCAACACTCCTTTGAGAACATCCTCCCGTTCCATTGCGTCGGGTTTCATGATGGGCGTGACAAAGTTATACTGTGAATAATCCCGAACTTCTACGCGATCGCCTAAATCTTGAAACAATTCGGAAAATGGCCAAGGGGTAAACATATTCCAGTTCACCATGTCAGCTTTCCAATCCAAAGCCATTCTATAAGTTTCCTCAATTGTGTCTGGTGTTTCATTCTCCAAACCCATGATAAATTGAGCCTCAGCCAGCATACCATTTTCTTTCAACAGTTGAATCGCCCGTTTATTTTGTTCGATAGTCGTTTCCTTACGGAACAAATTCAACTTTAACTGGGCTGCTGCTTCTGTTCCCAAGGAAACATGAACCAGCCCAGCTTTGCGGTAAAGTGGTAAGTCTTTCTCATCCCGCAATATGTCTGTCACCCTAGTATTGATACCCCAGTAAACGCCTAAATTGCGTTCTATCAACTCGTTACATAAAGCGATAAACTTGGGTTTGTTAATAGTTGGTTCTTCATCAGCTAAAATGAAAAACCCTACTTTGTGTTGTTTCACCAAGATTTCAATTTGATCAACGAATTTCTTGGGACTACTAGAACGGTATTTACGCCAAAACGCCCATTGAGAACAAAAACGACAGGTAAAAGGACATCCTCTAGCATAGTTGGGAACAGCTACGCGCACATTCAGAGGCGTATAAATATATTTACTCCAATCTAACAGACTCCAATCAGGGGTGAGGGTATCTAAATCAGCGATAGGCGGATGGGCTGGTGTAGCGATGACTTGCCCATCTTCTAAAAAGGCAATACCTAATATATTACGGCGATCGCTCTCCACTGTACCATTAGCGATCGCTCTCACCAAATTAACTGTAATCTCTTCCCCTTCCCCCCGAATAATATAATCTACCCAGGGGGCTTCATTAAGAACTTCACTATACATATAGGTAGGATGAATCCCACCCATAACAGTCTTAGCTTCAGGACAAACTTCTTTCACAATCTTCAAAGTAATTTGAGATTGGTAAATCATCGGTGTAATCGCCGTTGCCAAGACGATATCCGGCTGATACTGTTTGATTATCTCCGCTAACGCATCATCAGCAATATAATCAGTCATGGCATCGACAAACCGAATGTCGGTAAAGCCAGCAGTCTTCAACGCTCCACCCACATAAGGAACCCAACTAGGCGGCCAATTTCCGGCAATTTCCGCGCCACCTGAATGATAATTGGGTTGAATCATCATAATCCGCATAATCTACCTCCCAATTCTTACCAGAGGAATTAACGATGGAAAATCTTTTGCTTTCAACAGCTTTGTTGCTACCAAATTCACAAGAGACAAAGACTTATGGATAAATTTTTGCTAATCAAGAAGAGATGAAATAAGTATGCAAAAACTTACCAATTCAATTGCTCGGAAAAATTGGTGATTACGCAATTTTTTGTCTTGTAAATTTTTGGTTAAAGATATTTACTTATATAACTATAAAGCTATAAAGCTGTGGCAATAAAGAAAATTTTTCAAAATTTAACAAAATCGGCGTAAGTCCCCACCTATAAGAATTTTAGGTGGGGATATAAGTCGGACGACGACGATAGCATCTTTGAGCAATTTTTCCGTAGGAAAGACTGTCAAAGATGTATGAGAAGTCGTCAAATCTACGGTAGAATACAGATGGTTGACAACCCACCCGACCGTATTGAACAGACAGGCTAACTTCAAAGTAGGTGTACGAACCTTGCCGCAGATAAATCGGTAGATCGGGGAATCTGAAAACCTAGCTGGTTGACCATTGTCGTAAATCCAAGGCGAGTAAGACGAAAAGCAATCAAACTGTCCCAGGAAGTGGGATGGCGGCGCGGGTTCTTCCTTGAGAAGATAAAGGTAGCAATACCAGAAACGCTGTGTAAGACCAATCTGTACTTGTACAAGCAGGCAATGGCGAATGAGACGCGAAGCCGCAACTATAGCGTCAGCTTAGTTGGGGTACTTCACTGTTCAGGCAAAAACAAGAGTTAGCTTCAGGATAACAAAGTCAGGACTTACGCCACTGGCACACCAGTAGGGTGTGTCAGATAGCAAAAATATATTTATTGACAGCATTTAATCAGTCTGACGCACCCTACGAGACTATCTTTGACTACATCTTCCCCCATTCCCTTGTAGGGAAGGGGGGTGAGGGGGGTTAGGTTCATTCGATAAATTGTTCAAACTCCCCCTAACTCACCAGGAGGAAACGCGCCTTTCTCTGTAATAATTGCTGTAATTAACTCAGCCGGAGTCACATCAAAAGCCGGGTTGTAGAATTCCACACCCGAAGGTGTAAGAATAGTATCACCAACTTGGTAGATTTCTTCAGGGTTACGTTCCTCAATTGGAATTTGACTACCATCAGATAATGCCAAATCAATGGTAGAAAAAGGAGCAGCCACAAAGAAAGGAATATTATGTGCTTTAGCGACAATCGCTAAACTATACGTACCAATTTTATTAGCAGTATCACCATTAGCCGCAATGCGATCAGCACCTACAACTACAGCATGAATTAAACCACGCTGCATACAATGGGCTGCCATATTATCAGTAATCACTGTCACAGGAATACCTTCTTGTACACATTCCCAAGCCGTGAGTTTAGCACCTTGCAAGCGGGGACGGGTTTCATCAGCATACAACCGTTCTAAACGCCCCTCACGCCAAGCGGAACGTACAACCCCCAAAGCTGTACCGTAACCTGCTGTAGCTAAAGCCCCAGCATTGCAATGAGTCAACAGCGTCAGTTTTGCTGGGGATTTTGGTAATACCTCTAAACCATGATCACCCATAGCTTGACAAGTTTGCAAGTCTTCGTTATTGATGGCTTGGGCTGTTTGCCATAAAACTTGTTTAATATCTTCTACCGTTCCTGGGGTATTTTGAGCAGTCTTGAGCATTCGATTAATTGCCCAAAATAAATTTACTGCTGTGGGACGAGTAGAACCTAATAACTCTGCCACCTTATCTAAATGATAGAGAAATTCTTGGCGATCGCTTGTCTCAATTTCCCGCGCCCCTAAATACATCCCATAACCAGCAGCCACACCAATAGCCGGCGCACCTCGAACAATCATAGTTTTAATCGCTCGCGCCATCTCTTGACTACTGTTAATTTCTACAACAGCATACTCATTAGGCAAACGAGTTTGATCAATGAGACATACTGAGTTATTTTGCCAAACAACGGGATAAATCATAGGAATTGGGAATGGGGTATCGGGAATAATTATCCCTTTTCTTCCTTGTCTTCCCAATACCCAATGCCTATTCTATTCAATAAAGTCAGCAAGAATCAATTGCTCAGGAAAAGTAGAAATCTAATTGTACAGACGTTGCATGCAAAGTCTCTACCAGCTAATTAGAGCCATGACGCTGGCTCTACACATCACGATTCGTAAATTTATCTACGCTAGGTAAAGTAGTTTCTCAATTTTATAGTTAACTATGCTTTCCGAACGCTTTACCCAAGCCTTCATCTACGCTCACCAACTCCATGCACAGCAAGAGCGCAAAGGTTCAGGTGTTCCCTATATTGCTCATTTAATGGGAGTTGCCAGTATAGCTTTAGAATATGGAGCTAACGAAGATGAAGCGATCGCAGCCCTATTACATGATGCCATAGAAGACCAAGGCGGCACAGCCACCCGCGAAGAAATCCGTCGGCGTTTTGGTGACACTGTAACTGCAATTGTCGATGGTTGTACAGACTCAGACACCACACCTAAACCCCCGTGGCGACAGCGCAAAGAGGCGTATATTGCCCATATTGCCACAGCATCCCCATCAGTGCTACTGGTATCAGCATCGGATAAACTCTATAATGCCAGAGCCATACTCAAAGATTATCGCTTGCTGGGTGAGTCACTTTGGCAACGCTTCCAAGGTGGCAAAGATGGTACTTTGTGGTATTATCGGGCATTGGTTGATGCCTTTAAAAACACTGGTAATCAACCAGTAGTAGCAGAATTAGAAAGAGTAGTTACAGAAATTGAATTTTTGGTATCGCCAAAAAAAATGAAGGATGAAGGCTGAAAAATTTCAAACTTCATTCTTCATAATTTTTAAGACATTACTGTAACAGGAAAGACAGTTTTTTTCTGGCTAGCGGAACATACTACTTACTGAAGTATCTTCATGAATCCGCCAGATGGTTTCCCCTAACAAATTAGCTACTGACAGGGTGACTAATTGGGGGAATCGTTTGCTTTCTGGAATGGGAATTGTATTGGTAACAATTACTTCCTCAAACAAGCCACTAGACAAACGTTCAACAGCAGGTGGCGAGAATACCGCATGGGTAGCACAAGCGTATACCTGACGCGCTCCCTCTTCCCGCAGCAGTCTAGCACCTTCGGCAATTGTGCCGCCTGTATCAATCATGTCGTCAACCAAAACTGCGGTTTTGCCTTTAACGTCACCGATAACATTCAAGACTTCGGCAACATTATGAGCCTGACGACGTTTGTCAATAATAGCCAGAGGCGCATCATTGAGTTTTTTAGCAAAAGCTCTAGCTCGTGCGACACCGCCCACATCAGGGGAAACCACCACGATGTCATGCAGTTCTTTACTCACCAAATAATCTAATATGACTGGTGAACCGTAAACATGATCAAAGGGGATATCGAAATAACCCTGAATTTGCGCCGCGTGTAAATCCATCGCCAATACACGGTTAGCACCTGCTTGAGTAATCAGGTTTGCAACTAGCTTGGCGGTGATAGATTCTCGCCCTGCTGTTTTTCTATCAGCACGGGCATAACCATAATAAGGAAGCACTGCTGTCACCTGACGGGCAGAAGCACGCCGACAGGCATCAATCATAATCAGCAATTCCATTAAATGGTCGTTAACGGGCTGACAAGATGGTTGGATGAGGTAGACATCGCAACCCCGAATCGATTCCTGAATTTGAACGTAGATTTCACCATCCGCAAATCTTTTGCGAATCATTGGCCCTAAGTCCATCCCCAGGTAACGAGCCACCTCTTGAGACAATTGTACGTTGGCAGAGCCAGAAAATAGCCGCAGGCGATGATTTTCAGTCTGTCCTGTTGCAGCTGGCTGCACTTGTAAAGTTGCAGAACTGAGCACAGCAGATCCTCGAAGTGCATTCATGGCAATATTAGCATTAGATATTTAGTAGATTTAACTGAATCAGCCTCAGAAAAACTTTTGTGAGTTTTGTTGCAGCTTTCATAACTAATCTAAAATTTTCGCAATAAAACTATTAGTTGCCCATTTTCTAGTCTTGATGACCAACGAAGCCTTACTGAATTCACTGCTGCCCAGTCCATAAACTAATCTCATTATTGAACCTGAATTGATGAGAAAACAACCCGAATTTTCCAGAGCTTGCTTTGATAGAATAAAGCTTCTATCCATTTTAATTCTAACTGAGGGAGAAACCTTCACGACTTAATTGATGTTGAACAAGTAAAATTCAGGAAACTCAAAATTACACCAACAATGATATTGAGGGCATCTGAATGTTCACTGAAGTTATAATACTGGTTGCAAAATTATAATATAAACTGATTGGCTATATTTTTGGTGACAAATTACAAAAAAAATTCCCCCTTTGAGGAATTGAGTTGACTTTTCACCTGTGTAGGTTGTAAATGATGACTTTGGCGGTTCTGCCATAGCAACTTGGCATTACTGCTGTGGCTGCTATTTCTTCTACACGCAATAGGAAAACAGGTTAATTTATCAATCCTCATGGCTGATAGCTACCTTGATGAGCCTTGGGTTAAACTTGTTTTATGCCAGTTGCTGTGACTGCAAAACTGAGAGTAGAAAGTTGTCCAAGTCATTGTTTTTTCAGCCTATGACTGTTTGATAGATAGTCGCTCAACAGCTTACCCATCAGCCTGTGATGAATGGGTTGCACTCATCCTGACCGACTGAGTATACAGCCGAGAATCCAGATTAGTACAATATCTGTGGCGAATTTTCACCACTCATCAAAGTTACTGAGTTATGTTCCCAAAATTTTGCTACCATGACCCAACTTTTTGCGGTTTTTAGGTGTCACCCTATTAACCTTACAAAAGGCTGATGCTGACGACAGATTTTTACTGCTCTATCGTACTGATTTTAACCGATTGAATTCTACCACGGCGATTAACACCGTCAAAACCGTATTTTCATGAAATGCGGACTTTTCAGTTGAGAAAGTTTTGGTCAATTTCCGCAACTTCCCTAGCTTGATCAATACCTCAGTTTTGCAAATAAGTTTGTTGTTGGAGCAGTTGTTGGAGGTTTTGTGGCTTGGGTAAGGTAAAATATCGCCGCAGGTAACTGTCTGTCGCCGCTTTGATTTATCTTGGTGGGAGACTTCCTCCTCAGTTGCCATTACATTCTATTCATGAATCATGCAACCACCTATTCCAACTGGCACTGTCCTACAAAACCGTTACCGCATTATACAAATTCTCGGACAAGGAGGATTTGGCAGAACCTATTTAGCAGAAGATCAAAGGCGTTTTCATGAACCTTGTGCAATTAAAGAATTAATTCCCTCAGCTACAGGAACTTTTGCTTGGGAGAAGGCACAGGAACTGTTTGAGCGAGAAGCTAGTATTTTGTATCAAATTGAACATCCGCAAGTACCGAAATTCCGAGAAAGGTTTGAGGAAGGCCAACGTTTATTTTTGGTCGAGGATTACATTGCTGGTAAGACTTATAGAGAGTTGCTGACTGTACGCCAAGCTATGGGGCAAACTTTCTCTGAGGCAGAAGTAATACAGTTAATGCGTTATTTGTTACCTCTACTAGACCATCTTCATAGTTTGGGCATTATTCACCGCGATATTTCGCCGGATAATATCATTTTACGAGATAGCGATGCTAAACCAGTGTTGATTGACTTTGGCGTTGTCAAAGAAATAGCAACACGTCTGCAATTTCCTGATAGTGCTATGCCAGTGACGACAGTAGGAAAAATAGGATATGCTCCTAGTGAACAGATGCAAACTGGGAGAGCTTATCCTAGCAGTGATTTGTATGCGTTAGCGGTGACAGCTATAGTTTTGCTGACTGGTAAGGAAGCGGTGGAATTATTTGATGAACATCAATTGACGTGGAATTGGCAAAGGTTGGTAGTGGTAAATCCACTGTTTGCCCAAATTATCAATCGGATGTTGAATCCTACTCCGAGCGATCGCTATCAACGCGCTAGTGATGTTGCTCAAGCATTACAAATTTTAGATCAACCTCTTGCTGGTGTCTCTACTCCTGATGTTTCTCGTCTGCAAACAGTAGCGGTTGGTCGTCGTCCTGATTATATACCCCCCACACCACCAGCCTCACCTAATCCACCTAACCCTGTAATTCCACCAAGTCCCAGTAGTTCAATTTTAGATAACCCCTTGGTATTAGGGGCTATTGGTAGTGCTGTGGTAATTTTAGCGGGTTTCGGTTCTTGGGCGTTAGTCAGTTCTCTGCGTAGTCAATCCACACCCTCACCAGAAGAAACACCACCACCTCAGACTTTTCCTTCGCCAGTGGTGACTAGGGCTACACCTACGTTAGAACCCACACCCACACCCACGCCAGAACCAGTTATCATTAGCAAGCGTCTGAATTTGGGTGAATCTAACACAGCCACCGTTGAAGATACTATCCAAGCTAACCAAATTATCCAATATAGTTTTTTTGCGGAAGCCGGAGACACGTTAACTACTTCTGTGGAACAAGGTGATGGGGTAACGCTGACAGTTTTAAGTCCTAGTCAAGAATCAATTGAAAGTACAGCCCAGCAAGTAACAAACTATGTAGGCACATTACCTAATACTGGTAGATACACTATTCAGTTACTTTTGTCAACAGGTGTAGCTGCAAGTGATTACAGCTTAAATGTAGGCTTAGAAAAACCACCCACGCCGACATTCACACCTACACCCACACCGACATTTACACCTACACCCACGCCGACATTCACACCTACACCCACACCAACATTCACACTCACACCCACCCCAACCCCAACTGTTGAAGGAGAGGAGAATAATAACCCACCGACTGATAGCTTCCTCAGCCCTAGCCCCGAACCGATAATTTCACCGTAACATTGATAGAACTAACGCCAGTTTGTTGTGGGGTGCGTCAGCCAAGATAATTTGTGAACAAAGAACAGATTTTGACATCTGACGCACCTGAATAATTTGCTATGGTATGATATCTAGGATGACTAAAAGCATCAAGATTCGTTAGATTAAGTTTTAAATTAGCTTGTTGAAAGAACTACTAATTACTGGAACTGATACGGAAGCAGGTAAAACGGTTTTAACTACTGTTTTAGCCGCCTACTGGCAAAAACATCATCCTCAAAGCCGTTTGGGGATTATGAAACCAATACAATCAGGAGTAGGCGATCGCGAATGGTATGAAAATCTATTTAACTTAGGACTATCACCGGCAGAAATTACGCCGCTATACTTTCAAGCACCTTTAGCCCCTCCCATCGCTGCGGCTAAAGAAAATCGGGCTGTGGATTTAGGGATAGTTTGGCAAGCAATCGTAGAGATGCGATCGCGTCATGATATTCTGTTAATAGAATCGTTAGGCGGGTTAGGCTCTCCGGTGACTGAAGAGTTAACCGTTGCTGATTTGGCTGGAGAATGGCGTTTACCCTCAGTGTTGGTTGTACCAGTCAAGTTAGGCGCAATTAGTCACACAGTTGCAAATGTCGCCCTAGCCAGACAAACACGGATCAATCTTAAAGGCATTGTCCTCAACTGCACACAACCCCGTACAGATGCCGAAATAGCCGACTTGACACCAAAAGAATTAATTCAAAACTTTACCAATATTCCAGTCTTAGGCTGTTTACCTTATGTAGATAAGTTTACAGACTTTGACCAACTCGCACAAATCGCTTCAAATTTAGATTTAGAAGCATTATGTTGATTGTTGACTGTTGATTGTTGATTGTTGACTGGGGAGACGAGGAAACTAATGACTAATGACTAATGACTAATAACTAATGACTAATAACTAATGACCAATAACTAACGATAAACTGAGAAAATAACCTAAGTTCTCTGGCGGAGTTAGCTGTCATGGTTTCTACCTTTCCTCATCCCGCTTCTGTTGACTTATCGCGTGTGCGTTTAGCTATTCGCTCATTGCAACCACAGTTGGTAGAATGGCGGCGACGACTACATCAAAAACCAGAGTTAGGTTTTCAAGAAAAGCTGACATCTGAGTTTATCTCTAGCCAATTGCAAGCATGGGGAATTGAGCATCAAACTGGCATCGCCCAAACTGGTATAGTAGCCACTATCACAGGCACAAAACCCCGCACTACCCAGTCCCCAGTCCCCAGTCCCGATTCCCGTGTTTTGGCAATTCGTGCAGACATGGATGCTTTGCCAATTCAAGAGCTA
Source organism: Anabaena sp. CA = ATCC 33047 (assembly GCF_963870205.1). Lineage (NCBI taxonomy): Bacteria > Bacillati > Cyanobacteriota > Cyanophyceae > Nostocales > Nostocaceae > Anabaena > Anabaena sp. CA = ATCC 33047. Next base: position 167,426 of record NZ_CAWMSA010000016.1, read on the forward strand.
AATCAAGTATCCTATTGTTCACAACATGATGGGGTAATGCACGCTTGCGGGCATGACGGACATACTGCGATCGCTCTCGGAACAGCTTATTATTTACAACAGCATCGTCAGGATTTTGCTGGTACTATAAAAATTATCTTCCAACCTGCGGAAGAAGGGCCAGGAGGAGCAAAACCGATGATAGAAGCTGGGGTACTCAAAAACCCTGATGTTGATGCGATTATCGGTTTGCACCTGTGGAATAATTTGCCAGTGGGAACGGTGGGAGTTCGTTCTGGTGCGTTGATGGCGGCTGTGGAGTTGTTCGATTGTACAATTGTCGGCAAAGGTGGACATGGTGCAATCCCGCATCAAACAGTGGATTCTGTAGTAGTTGCCGCGCAAATTGTCACCGCCTTACAAACCATAGTAGCGCGGAATGTTAACCCCCTTGACTCAGCAGTGGTGACTGTAGGCGCACTTCATGCGGGTACAACTCATAATGTGATTGCTGATACAGCCACCTTAAAAGGAACTGTTAGATATTTTAACCCGGCGTTTCAAGGTTTCTTTGCACAGCGTATAGAGCAGATTATTAGTGGCATTTGTCAAAGTCATGGGGCGGAGTATGATTTTCAATATCGTTCACTGTATCCGCCAGTGATTAATGATCATAGTATGGCAGAATTGGTGCGATCGGTTGCCGAAGAAATAGTAGAAACACCTGTAGGTGTAGTACCAGAATGCCAAACTATGGGCGGTGAAGATATGTCATTTTTTCTGCAAGAAGTTCCTGGTTGCTATTTCTTTCTAGGTTCAGCTAACCCAGACAAAGATTTAGCTTATCCCCACCATCATCCCCGTTTTGATTTTGATGAGACTGCTTTGGCTATGGGGGTTGAGATATTTGTGCGTTGTGTGGAGCAGTTTTTATGAACACCCACAATGGAAGCATCATATTTCCGAGACGGAAACATTGTGCTTCCATTTACAAGCTGAAAAGATGATTTCATTGATAGATGGAGCTAAGCGGGTTCGAACCGCTGACCTCTGCAATGCCATTGCAGCGCTCTACCAACTGAGCTATAACCCCACGCGATCAGTATCTAATATTATCTTATTCCTATGATGTTTGTCAAGCTATTTTTGTGAAATCTGAGCGATCGCCTTTACTAATCTATACGGATTATCTAATTTGTAAAAAATAGCTCATACAATGCCCCATGAGAAAGTAAACCACTAACATGGCGGCAGCCGCTAGGGCGACCAACGTTCCCGCCAACATGAGAGAAAATTCTTTATTCTCAACTGCTTTCTCCATCAGGTGCAGAGACCACGCCACGAGTGCGACATCAAATAACAAAATAGGAATCAACATATTTCTTAATATTTATTCATACTTGTAAACTTATCCTAACACCCTTTTTCAGAACTGTATTCAACCGGAGGTAGATGTGAATGAATCTCTATAATGGCTTTAGAATTAAGCGTACAAACGTACTGGCACGTGGCGATCGCGCAAATAATTCTTAATTTCCGCCACGCTTAACTGTCCGTAATGGAGAAGAGATGCCAATAACGCCGCTTCTGCCTTACCTTCCGTCACAGCAGTATGGATGTGTTCACAATTACCCGCACCACCAGATGCAATGACTGGAACTTCCACCGCTTCAGCAATAGCCCGTGTTAACTCGATGTCATAACCGGCTTGAGTTCCGTCAGCATCCATACTTGTCACCAGCAACTCTCCTGCGCCGCGTTTTTCGACTTCTTGCGCCCAAAGTAAGGCATCTAAGCCTGTATTTTCCCTACCTCCGCGCACGTACACATCCCAACCTGGATTTTCAGGATCAATTCTGCGCCTAGCATCAATCGCAACAACTATGCACTGATTACCAAAGCGATCGCTTGCCCGATTAATCAAGTCAGGGTCACGTACTGCGGCAGAGTTAATACTAACCTTGTCTGCCCCGGCTCGTAACAAAGCTTTAACATTTTCTAAGGATTGAATCCCACCGCCCACAGTCAGGGGAATAAACACCTGTTCAGCAGTCCGGTAAACCACATCCAGAATAATCCCCCGGTCTTCATGAGTAGCTGTAATATCTAGAAACACTAACTCATCCGCCCCAGCTTCGTTGTAAACCTTGGCTAATTCCACTGGATCACCTGCATCCTTCAGGTTAACAAAGTTAACTCCTTTGACAACCCGTCCCGCCTTCACATCCAAACAAGGTAAAATTCTTTTAGATAACATAATAATTTCTCACTTCTGGGTAATTGTCCGGAATTTAAATTGTAAATTGATGTGGGTATTTCCCGCCGAAAATCTTCGCTAGCTTGTCTATTTGCAGTAATCCGGCGGAGATTGAACTAAAACAGAACTACACGTAAGGTTGCAAGCTGAATTATGGCGATCATCTCCTCGAAAAAACAGCCTCCAGAACCCAACGGTAAACCACCACAGCAACAAAAATCAGCCAAACCAACCCCAAAAGAGAAGATATTGCAACCGGAAGCGGCTGTTGATGAACAAGGTAAACAAGAAGAAAGTATCAGGCCGCAAAAATTTGCCGATTATATCGGACAAAAAGACCTGAAGGATGTTTTAGAGATTGCCATCAAAGCAGCCAAGTCACGCGGGGAAGTATTGGATCACTTGCTACTGTATGGGCCGCCTGGATTAGGTAAAACAACAATGGCAATGATATTAGCATCGGAGATGGGAGTCAACTACAAAATCACCAGTGCGCCAGCCTTAGAAAGACCTAGAGATATTGTTGGGCTACTGGTAAACCTCAAACCCGGTGACATTTTATTTATCGATGAAATTCATCGCCTCTCACGCATGACAGAGGAAATTCTCTATCCGGCAATGGAAGATTACCGCCTAGATATTACCGTGGGTAAAGGTGCTAGTGCCAGGATTCGGAGTTTGCCCCTATCCAAGTTTACCCTAGTGGGAGCGACAACCCGCGTCGGGGCTTTAACCTCTCCACTGCGCGATCGCTTCGGCTTAGTTCAAAAACTGCGCTTTTATGAAGTAGACGAACTCAGTAAAATAGTCCTGCGGAGTTCTCAGTTACTGCAAACCCAAGTGACTAACGATGGTGCAACAGAAATTGCCCGTCGTTCACGGGGAACGCCAAGAATTGCCAATCGGTTACTAAAACGTGTCCGTGATTACGCTGAGGTGAAATCCTGCCCCGAAGTTAACCAAGACGTTGCAGCCGAGGCTTTAGAACTATTTCAAGTAGACCCCTGCGGCTTAGATTGGACAGACCGCCGGATGCTCAGTGTAATTATAGAACAATTTAATGGTGGCCCTGTAGGCTTAGAAACGATTGCTGCTACTACTGGGGAAGATACCCAAACCATTGAGGAAGTCTACGAACCCTACCTGATGCAAATTGGCTACCTTAGCCGGACTCCCCGTGGACGAATAGCGACAAAAGCCGCATACAAACACATGGGCTTTACACCACCGAATGATCAGTTATCTTTACTATAGGGTATGGGGCATGGGGCATTGGGCATCGATGCACTGGGCATGGGAGACAAGGAAGATTAATAAAAATCATGGTTGACTTACCCAGTCACCAGTCCCCAGTCCCTAATCCCTACTCCCCACTCACACCGATAAGTGAAAATGTTGAAGTTAATTAGTATTGTTCTCAGTCTGTTACTTGTGTTCGGCTGGGGTACACCAGTCATGGCACAAACCCAACAACCTACAATTACTCAAGAAGAATTAGAACAAGGGAATGAGTGGGCAAATTTAGCATTTGCAGCCACAAATAAGGGTGATTTCGTTACCGCCGAAAAGTATTGGACAAAGATTATTGAAAATTTTCCCACGAATGCCGGGGCATGGAGTAACCGAGGTAATTCGCGGGTGAGTCAGAATAAGCTAGAGGCTGCACTAGCTGATTACAATGAAGCGATAAAATTAGCCCCGAATGTTACTGATCCTTATTTGAACCGTGGTACAGCTTTAGAAGGGTTGGGTAGATGGGAAGAAGCGATCGCAGATTATAATCATGTCTTAGAACTTGACCCGAACGACGCAATGGCGTATAACAATCGGGGTAATGCCAAAACTGGTTTAGGTCAATGGGAAGATGCGATCGCAGATTATCAGAAATCCTGTGAAATTGCCCCTAATTTCGCGTTTGCCCGTGCCAATTATGCCCTGAGTCTCTACGAAACTGGACAGAAAGACAAAGCTATCCGTGAGATGCGAAATATTGTCCGTAAATATCCTAACTTTGCTGATGTCCGTGCTGCCCTCACCGCCGCTTACTGGGTAAATGGACAAAAGGGAGAAGCTGAAAGTAACTGGGTAGCTGCATCAGGCTTAGATAGCCGCTATAAAGATATGAACTGGGTAAAAAATATCCGTCGCTGGCCTCCTAGTATGGTGTCAGCTTTGGATAAATTCCTCAAAATTCAGTAAAGGCTGGTTGGTAGTAGGGGCGGGTTGACAGATATGATTAATGATTAACAAGGATCTTAGTGAACCCGCCCCTACTTTAGTCATGAGCAAATAAGGACTAAAGTCCTTACTACGAACTGATTCTGAGTTCTCAAAAAGCTAATGGGTGACCTGGGATTCGAACCCAGAACCAGCGGATTAAGAGTCCGATGCGCTACCGTTGCGCTAGTCACCCATCAAAATCGGCATACAGCCTATATAGAATAATAATCTGGCTAGCCGAGAATGACAAGCTATTTTCCCCCTTGGGAATAAAAATCAAGTTAGACTATTCCTGCTGACGACACTGGTCAGAGGTCATCGCTATTTTAATCATGGATGTGATACTATATATGATACTATCGCTGCATGAGCAAACTCAAAAAATTAGTCGAGCAATTTCTCAAGCAGCCTCCAGAAGTGCGGTTTCAGGATGTACGCTATCTCTTGGAAGCTTTTGGCTTTGAAGAAAAAAGGTCTAAGGGTAGCCATCATAGTTTTCGAGACTCCCAAGGTAAAACTATTACTGTACCCAAAACAGGGGGACAAAAAGTTAAAGGGGTGTATGTCCAGCAAATAGTGGAACTATTAAATTTAGAAGGGTGGATTGATGAAGACACTGAACCAGAAGAACAAGCAGATTGAAAAGCCGTCTCTAGAATACTATTTAAATCTTCCATACCCTGTAACACTTTACCCAGATCCAGAGGCAGGGTATGTAGCTCAAATTAAAGATTTACCTGGATGTCTCACCCAAGGTGAAACCTTAGAAGAGACAATGACAAATATTAATGAGGCGCGGGAATTGTGGATTGAGACAGCTTATGAAGCTGGTGACAATATTCCTTTACCCAGTAGTGATGATAGCTACAGTGGTAAGTTGTTGGTGCGAATGCCGAAATCTTTACATCGTCATTTAGCAGAAACTGCTGAAAGAGAAGGTGTAAGTCTCAATCAATATATTGTGTTTTTATTGAGTGCAGTTGCTTAATCTACTTATCTTTGCTCTTGCCGACGGTGGTTAGCAGCTTGAATTAACAAAGATTCGGCAAAAGCGATCGCTTCACTGGCAGATTTACCACCGGCTAACTGTGCTAACTCCTCCCGGCGAGTCGTCAAATCATCCAAGTTTGTCACCCGTACCACAGTCCGTTGTTCCGTAATAACACTGTTAGCTTTACTACTTTTACCTTGAGTAATAATCTGCTTATCTACACGGTAATGGCGGTCTGCCATCGCTGCGACTAACGGCTGGTGTGTCACACATAATACCTGATGGTGTTGACTCAATTGGTGTAATTTTTCGGCGATCGCCTGGGCGACTCTCCCCGACACACCCACATCAATTTCATCAAATACCAGCGTTCCTGCTGCATCAGCTTGGGTAAAACACGCCTTCAGTGCTAATAAAAACCGACTCATTTCACCACCAGAAGCAATTTCTGTCAATGGTTGCAATGGTTCGCCGGGGTTGGGACTAAACATAAAGGTGATTTTGTCTGCACCTGCCGCCGTGGGGACGATGGGGACAATTTCCACTTGAAACTTCACCTTTTCCATCGCCAACGGCTTGAGTTCCGCAATTAAGCGAGATTCTAAATGAGCGGCTGTTTTTTGTCGTAACTGAGTTAACTTAGCACAAGCTTGAGTCAGTTGTGCTAAACAAATTTGTTCTTGCTGTTCTAAAGTTTCGATAGTTTGTTCACTATCATTTAGTTCGGCTAACTCTGCCTGAATGCGCTCATAGTAGGCGATCGCATCTGCTAAACTAGGGCCATACTTGCGGCAAATCTGCTTTAACTCCTGAATTCGTTCCTCTACCTCTTGCAAACGTTGGGGGTCAGCTTCTAAACTTTCCCCATAAGTATTAATTTGCCGTGCAACTTCCGTCAATGCTGTTTGAGCATCCCTAATTAAATCTAACAGTGGTTGCAATTGGCTATCATACTCCACCATGTCATTTAAGGTGGTTTCACTGTCGCCCAACAAGTCGGAAGCGGCTGGGGTTTCATCATCGTTTTGATACAAAGCCAGATAAACCTTGTAACTCATCTGTTGCAAATCAACCACATGATTTAAGCGTTCCCGTTCCTGCTGGAGTTGTTCTAATTCTTGGGGTTCGCTGAGGTTAGCTGTGGATAATTCTTTAACTTGATAGGTGAGTAAATCCAGTTGTTGTAAACGTTCTCGTTCCGAGGTGCGGCGTTTTTCTAGGTTAGCGTGGGCTTGTTGATAAGCACTAAAAGCAGTGGTGATAACTTGACGCTGCTTAATCAATGCGTCTCCGCCATACATATCTAACCAATCACGGACTTGGGCGGCTTGTCCGATTTGTACTGTTTGACCTTGGGCGGTAATTTCCACCAAGCGATCGCGCAATCCTGACATAATCTGACGATTCACCACCACCCCATTCACCCGCGATCGACTGCGGATATTACTAGAGGTCGCTGTAATTTCTCGGCTAATCACTACCGAGTGATCATCTATTAAATCAATTTCCTGTTCAGTTAACCAAGCTGCTAAAGGCGGCGTAAAGGCAAAAGTTCCTTCTACCATCGCCCGACTTGTCCCCGTCCGAATCACACGACTAGAGACTTTACCACCCAAAACAGCATCAATCGCATCTAAAATAATTGATTTCCCTGCGCCGGTTTCACCTGTCAACACATTCAGTCCCGCGCCAAATTCCAATTCTAGTTGATCAATTAGAGCAAAGTTTTCTATGCGTAGGCAGAGCAACATCAAGCCAAATTCTCCTTGAGGGGCAGATGCGGAGCATTTTCACGTTACAAGACATTAAGCATCATCTTTCGGCTACTAACAACACCTATTACCATTAAATTAGTAAGCAAATTTCAGTGTAGCAAAAAAGTTAATGGTCATTAGTCATTAGTCATTGGTCATTGGTCATTAGTTTTTCTCCCCCAATCCCCAGTCCCCAATCCCCAATCCCCAATCCCCAGTCCCCAGTCCCCAGTCCCCAATCCCCAATCCCCAGTCCCCAATCCCTAAACCTATTGTTACAATACTTAACATATTCAATCCGATCGGTGGCTTTCTCCATGATTGATAATAAGACACTTCCCGCTAACTCCCTGCCCAGTGAAGGCGCACTAGATGTTGATACAAACACCTTGATTGTGCGTTCTCCTACAACAACTGAAGTCATAAGTCAACATCCACAGGTATTGATTACACAAGATGTTGAACCTGAGACATTGCGTTATGACCCTGGTGAGATAGCAGCCTATTATCAAGGTAGGACTTGGCAAGTTTTCCGCAGGATTTTGGCAGTTTTAAGGCCGACTATTTCATTTTTCTTCGGGTTGTGGTGGGATAGTAAACGAGGGATTGTTGTTAAAAATGACCGTCGTCGAGCCATTCAGTTAAGAGAATTACTCACACAACTAGGCCCGGCTTATATCAAAATTGGACAAGCTTTATCCACCAGACCAGATTTAGTTCCTCCTCTATATTTAGAAGAACTCACCAAACTACAAGACCAGTTACCACCGTTTCCCAACGAAATTGCTTACCAGTTTATTGAGGAAGAATTAGGAGAACGTCCAGAAGTCATTTACACAGAACTGTCACCCCAGCCGATAGCGGCGGCTTCGTTAGGACAAGTTTACAAAGGTAAGCTCAAAACTGGTGAAGAAGTAGCTGTTAAAGTTCAACGTCCTGATTTAAGGGAACGGATTACGATTGATTTGTATATTTTGCGCCGGTTGGCGGCTTTAGTGCAGAGAAAAGTCAAACGGTTGCGCAGTGACTTAGTAGGGATTTTAGATGAATTAGGCGATCGCATTTTTGAAGAAATGGATTATATCCATGAAGGCGAAAATGCCGAACGCTTTTTTGAGTTATACGGTCACATCAAAGACGTTTATGTACCGAAAATTTACTGGGAATATACTAACCGTCGTGTATTAACGATGGAGTGGATTAACGGCACAAAGTTAACCCAAGCGGCAGAAATCAAAGCCCAAGGTATAGATGCACGTTATTTAATTGAAGTGGGTGTACAGTGTTCATTGAGACAACTGTTAGAACATGGATTTTTTCATGCTGATCCCCATCCAGGTAACTTGTTAGCGACACCCGACGGTCAACTAGCTTATCTTGACTTTGGGATGATGAGCGAAATTAAACCGCCGCAACGTTATGGTTTAATAGAGGCGATCGTTCACGTTGTTAACCGTGACTTTGAAGGTTTAGCGCAAGACTACGTTAAACTAGATTTCCTCTCCCCAGACACCGACTTAACACCCATCATTCCCGCTTTTGGTAAAGTCTTTGCTGACGCTCAAGGTGCAAGTGTAGCCGAACTCAACATCAAAAGCATCACCGATGATTTATCAGCTTTGATGTATGAGTATCCTTTCCGCGTACCTCCCTACTACGCTTTAATCATTCGTTCTCTGGTGACATTGGAAGGTATAGCCATCAATATAGATCCTAACTTCAAAGTTCTCAGTGAAGCTTATCCTTACGTTTCTAAACGCTTACTCACCGACCCAGCACCAGAATTAAGAACATCATTGCGCGATTTGCTGTTTAAAGAAGGTAAATTCCGTTGGAATCGTTTAGAAAACTTATTACGCAATGCGCGAAAAAATCAAGACTACGACCTGAATTTGGTAGTCAATCAAAGCGTAGACTTTCTATCTTCTGAACGGGGTGCTTTCATTCGAGATAAGCTAGTAGATGAACTCCTCAATGGTGTCAACGCTTTAAGTAAAAATGTTTTGCATAACTTCACCTACCTACTCAGAGAACAAGTAGGTATTACAGCTATCCAAGAAACTCCTGCTGCAACAGTTGAGCAACAACAAACATTAGAGCATATCAAAAATATCTCCAATATTCTGCGAGAAACCCGTGGCTTTGATCCTGTAAAACTTGCGCCGCAAATAGGACAAGTTTTATTCAATCCAGAAGTGCAACGTTTAGGGCAACAAGTGACTAATCAAATTGTGCAGAAAGCCATAATTAAACTGATTAGAGAATTACTCGCAGCAGATGAAGTTAATCGCAGTCGAGTTAATCAAGTCAACTAAAAAACCAATTTATCTTGATTTACTACATATTATGTAGCGATAATTCATGAATTATCGCTACATTTTTTTCAGCTAGACGGCAAAACACAAATTTTATTTTTATAATTAATTTTTTAACTTTTCCAATATCTCTAAATTCATATCTTGCACCATTCCCAATAATTGTAGGCCGATGCACTGCTCACAAGGTAAAAATCAGGGTTTAAGCGAATTTTTAGCTGTGCATCGCCTGACTTGAATTGCAATAAAGCAACTGTTACAAGATATAAGCATACTTAACATCCTCTTAGCGAGAGGTAGGTAAGAAAAACCTGACTGCATTAGGTTAGAGATATTTTGGTGTTACTAATCATACTTTTTAAATATTCTCTTACGCCTCAAGGGTTAAGAAATGTCTTGATACTTTTCATATACTCACAAGGAAGACTTTGATCAATCCAAAATCATGATGCTAGCAATTGTTAAATATTCAGTGCATTCATGAATAAAAAAGCAAAAAATTATGCCACAGATGATTAATCATCAAATAAGTCTTCAACAAATTCAAGACTTTGAGCGAGATGGCGTTATTTGCCTTAAAGGAGTTTTAGACGACATCTGGATTGAGAAATTGCGAACAGCCGTGAATAGAAATACTTTAAATAGTGTGGGAGTTAGAGGTAGTAAGAGATTAAACAGTAATGTCGTACATGATTATGGACTGTGGCTAAAAGATGCTGATTTCCATGCTTTAATCTTTAAATCTCCATTAGCAAATATTGCCGTTCAAATCCTGAAATCGCAAAAGCTTAACTTTTTGAGTGATGGTTTCTTCGTCAAAAAACCGACAGCAGATAGTCGTGTAGAATGGCATAATGATCAGCCTTACTGGCCGGTACAAGGTGGGAAATGCTGTAAAATTTGGTTGACCTTAGATGCTGTCACTCAAGAAAATGGCAGATTAGAGTATGTGAAAGGGTCTCATTTATGGAATCAAGAGTTAACTGAAAATTCAGATAATTCTTGGTTCTCACCGCCACATGCTCAGGAATTATTATCTTGGAATATGGAACCAGGAGATTGTTTAGTACATCATTTTCTAACAATTCATCATTCTGTAACCAATACATCCTCTACATTAAGACGTGCAATAGTGACTAATTGGGCTGGTGATGACGTGGTTTATTATTCGCGTCCGAAGGCATGGCCTTATATACCTATTGAAGAAATTGATATTCCAGAATTTAAGTCTCTGAAAAATCTGAAAGTTGGTGAACCAATCGACTGTGATATTTTTCCGATAATTCCACTAAATTCATAACTAAAATTAAGAGCCTCTATTCACATCTTTGTGATGTCCGTTCCTTTCGCGTTTGAGACTTTCTTCTAAAGCTTGAATCTGTTCACGCCTTGCTTCTAATTCTAGAGAACGACGGGCTAAATCTTGATGTTGCAAAGTTAGTGATTGTCGCCACTCCTCGGCGCGTTCTACTTCTTGTTGCAAAAATTCGGGTGTAATACCAGTGCTGAGGTAAGCTTGTACTAAATACAATACCCAGTTACAAGCGTCTTCCAGGCGCTGAATCTCACCTGTGGGCGAAAGTTCGACTAAAACTAGCAACTTTTCGCTCAATGTTTTGCCTTTGCCCAGTAAAATGTAAGCCTCTTCGGGAATAATTGTCCAAATATGCTCTGCTTCTTGACGCGCTAACAAGCGTAACTGGTACTGGTCTAAGAATTCATTTTTATTTACTTGGGCTAGATACAGCATGGTTTTTGTGGCGTGGCAATCCAAAGTTGAAAATACCTTTGCTAGATATAACTCAAGGGTAATAGGATTTTGCCCATTACCCTTTAAAGCTATGCTAAACCACGTAGGCGATCGCGTAAAATTTCTGCTTGTTTTTCCGCTTCGGCTAAAGCATCTCTCGCACTCTGGACTACATCCGGTCTTGCTTTCTCCACAAAGTTGGCATTGCTTAATCTAGCACTCAGGGAATTAACTTCACCCTCTACTTTACTCAAGCTTTTCTCTAGCTTGGCACGCATAGCTTCGATATCGACCACACCATCTAAAGGAATCACTACCTGTACAGTACCAATTACCCCTGCGATCGCTTTTTCTGGTTGCGCTGCTGGTGCTGGTAATTCTGGTGTTGCTGCACTCTCCTCAATGCTGGGTGGGAACAACTGCGCCCAGAATTTTTGTCTAGCTTCCGCAAATAATAATGTATTCACGACAAACCACGCGCTGTAACCCAAACCAACTAACTCAAAGAACGTACCCAGAACAGGAATATGATCTAGAGTTTCGCCAACCGCTAAAGCCAGTCTAAAAAAGATTAAACCGACCACCAACCAAACAATTGTTCGCCAATTACTGCGGGGTTTGGGCATTGTGGCTGTTTGTGGTTCTGGTTCACCAGCAATGCTTAAAGTTTCCACCTTGGCTAAATCTTGAATGTAAGATTGTCCAGCCGTGAGGATTTCCAGTTCTTGGGGATTTTCAGACTGTAAATTAACTTTAACTTTTACCCCTGGCTTAACTTCCGCTTCGGCGCGTAAATTGCGGATGGTGCGGATAGTACCAAATAGCAATGTAAACTGTTCTTCCAATGCTGGGTTAATTAAGTTTGTGTCTGCTTTGGGATATGGCTGTAAAGCTAAAGTTTGTTTAGAGTCGGCTGGTTGTTGGGTGAGAGTCTGCCAAATTTCCTCAGTGATGTGAGGCATAAAGGGATGCAGTAGCTTTAAAATGCCTTCTAGAACATGGGCTAAAGTTTGTTGTGCTACTCGCCGTGATGCTGGGTCTGCGTCCTTTTGCAGTCTGGATTTCACTAATTCAATATACCAGTCGCAAAAATCACCCCAAATGAACTCATAGATTCCCTTAGCTGCTTCCCCTAAACCGTAGTTATCGATGTAGTTGGTGGTTTGCTGGATAACTTGATGATAGCGGGAAAGAATCCAGCGATCGCAAAGCGTCTCCGCAGGAGAATCGCATAACTCTGTTGCATTTGGTTCACCCAATTGTGCAGGAGTCTGTCCATCTAGATTCATCATCACGAATCTAGCGGCATTCCACAACTTATTAGCAAAATTGCGGGAAGCTTCCACCGATGAAGACTCATCTTTTTTCCGGTCATATTCTAAGCGAATATCTTGACCAGCACCCGCCACTTCCTTAACTAAGGTGTAGCGTAAAGCATCAGTCCCATATTTATCAATCAGCAACAGTGGGTCAATACCATTGTTAGCCGTCTTTGACATCTTCTTATTATTTTCATCCCTGACCAAACCGTGAATATAAACAGTTTGGAACGGCATTTTCCCAGTAAAATGACCAGCCATCATTGTCATTCTGGCTACCCAGAAAAAGATGATGTCAAAGCCTGTAACTAGGGTAGTCGTCGGGTAGTAAGTCTCTAAATCTGGGGTTTTTTCCGGCCAGCCTAAAGTAGAAAATGGCCATAGACCCGAAGAAAACCAAGTATCTAATACATCTGGGTCTTGTTCAAGCTTGACATCTTCCCCAAATTGTGCTGTTGCTTTCTCCAAAGCTTCATCAGCAGATTTAGCAACAACAAACGGGGTAGTATCAGTGATTTGTCCGCCTGTTTCACTGACAGCATACCAAGCGGGGATTTGATGACCCCACCACAACTGACGAGAAATACACCAATCTCTGAGACTTACCAACCAGTCGCGGTAAACCTTAGTCCAACGTTGGGGGACAAATTCCGGGGTGTCTTGCTGGTCGAGGAAATCTAAAGCCTTATCCGCCATTGGGCGAATTTTCACGAACCACTGAGTAGATAATAAAGGCTCAATCGGAACTTTACCGCGATCGCTATAAGGAACGGTATGCTTATAATCTTCTACCTTAACTAACACACCATCAGCTTCCAGGCGTGCCACTACATTCTTTCTGGCAACAAAACGGTCTTGTCCTTGAAACTCCCCACCGTTAGCGTTGACAGTCCCATCTTTATTGAGAATATTAATAAACGGCAGATTGTGACGCTTACCCATTTCAAAATCATTCGGGTCATGGGCAGGAGTCACCTTCACGCAACCCGTACCGAAACTGGGGTCAACTAACTCATCACCAATAATCGGAATTTCCCGTTGCATAATTGGCAGAGTCAGAGTTTTACCAATCAAATCTTTATATCTATCATCATTGGGATTAACAGCCACCGCCGTATCACCCAGCATAGTTTCAGGGCGAGTAGTCGCCACCTCCACAAAACCAGAACCATCAGACAGAGGATAGCGGAAATGCCAAAGATTACCCTCAACTTCCTTAGATTCTACTTCCACATCAGACACCGCCGACTGAGAAGCCGGACACCAGTTAACTAAATATTCACCACGATAAATTAACCCCTCATTGTAGAGACTAACAAAGGCTTCCACCACAGCTTTAGATAAACCTTCATCCAGGGTAAATCTTTCCCGTGACCAGTCTACCGACACACCCAAGCGTCGCAGCTGATTAACAATAGTACCCCCTGACTCAGCCTTCCACTGCCAAGCACGTTCTAGAAACTTGTCGCGTCCCAACTCATAGCGAGTTTTCTTTTCAGCCTTAAGTTGTTTTTCCAGAATCGAATGCACAGCGATACTAGCGTGGTCAGTTCCCGGTAGCCATAGAGTATTTCGCCCCTGCATCCGGTGATAGCGCACCAGCACATCAATCAACGCACTTTCAAAAGCGTGACCCATGTGCAGACTACCAGTAACGTTTGGTGGCGGAATTACCACACAATAAGGTTCACCACCATGATTAGGATCAGCTTTGTAAATTTGGTTATCTTCCCAGAATTTTTGCCACTTCGCTTCAGTGGAAAAAGGATCATACAGACTGGGAAGATTCGGTATAGTTGCGGTCATTCTGGGAAATTTACGTTTGGAAGGACTCTAATAAATTTTGCCACACCCTGGGGGGACTGGGGGGACTGGAGACTGGGAAGAAGCGGAGGAAGCGGAGGAGAAAAACTAATGACCAATGACCAATGACCAATGACTAAAGACTCTTCTGATTTCTCGCATCCAAAAATTTTAACTGCTGATACAGACAACTAATTTTTTCTAAATCCACCCCAACAGCTTGCGCTTTTCTCAATGGATTCCCGATAATCGCCTCTACTTCCAAAGGACGACGTTCATCATAGTCAATTTTCATGCTAGTACGGTAAGGGGTCATCTTGACGGTGTAATCTAGCATGGTTTGAATAAAACTATCAGGAATTATCCGCCCCATACTATGCGCCCCTGCTTTCACCTCATACATTAACTGTTCTACTAAAGTACGGGTGTGGCTATCTGCCATTAATTCGTCCGTTGTAGCATTGAGAATCACAGACAACCCATTGTAGGGAATATTCCAAACCAGTTTTTTCCAACGTGCTAGCAATAAGTCTTCAGTCATTTCCATCCCAATACCAGCACGTTGAAAGTCCTCAGCTATTTGCTGCATTCTTTGAGTAATTCCAGCCTGAGAATATTCCGGGAGATATTCCCCTAAAGTGATGTGTCCGTAGTCTAAATGGCGGATATGTCCTAACCCCACTTTATTAGAACAGAGGAAGCACAAACCACCAATGACATGAACTTTCTCTAAAATTTGGGTGACTTCTTCTTCTATACCTAGCCCATTCTGTAATACTAACACCACACCACCAGCTTTAACCACAGGCGGTAATAACTGCGGTAACAAATGGTTTTGTGTGGTTTTTAGTGCCACTACTACCACATCACATTTTGGCATTTTGTTGACATCGTTGTAAGCATTCACTTCTGGAAGGATAAAATCCCCGTCTTTAGACTCAACGATTAAACCATGCTGACTAACGTGTTCATAGTCACTCTTGAGCAAAAAGTGAACATCTAAACCAACTTTTTGCAACTTAGCACCGTAAAACCCTCCTAATGCACCAGTTCCAAGAATTGCATACTTGCAATGCTGTTCACTCATTTATTTGCCCAAAATGTCCTGATCATTATCGTATAGTGCATTAGACGTAGGTTGGGTTAAGCGCAGCGCAACCCAACTGTTAGATTGGTGTTGGGTTTCCTGAAGTCAACCCAACCTACTGGACTTTACTTATCGTAATAATTAGAAATATTTTTTTAACAAAAATTCAAATTGATTCACAATAATTTAAAATTTTTGGCAGGAGACACTGTGAACAGAGTTCATCACAGCGATGAAAATCTTTCTTCCTAGTCTCCCACTCCCCATTCCCCATTTTTACAACAATTAGGTAAACACAATGGCTGATATTGTTGATATTGCAGTTAGTAACGATGCTTTTAAAACCCTAGTGACAGCTGTGCAAGCGGCTGGTTTAGTAGAAACATTAAAAAGTCCAGGCCCTTTTACTGTGTTTGCACCTACTGATGATGCTTTTGCGAAGTTACCACCTGGAACCATCCAAACTTTAGTCCAAAATATTCCCCAACTAACCAGAATTTTAAAGTATCATGTCGTGCCTGGAAAGCTGAAACAGGCTGACTTAGCCAAACTGGGGACTGTAACATCTGTTGAGGGTTCACCCATCAAAATCGATTGTTCCGATGGGTTTGAAGTTAAAAACGCGACGGTTTTAGCCGCAGATATCGAAGCCGATAACGGTGTGATTCACGTCATCGATACGGTAATTTTGATGGGTTGATTTGATTCTAGGTGGGGATTACCCACCTGATTATTGCTTAACATGATGTTTATTTATTACAAGCATAATTAAAGCTCTATATACTTTAATTTATGTTAAATATTTGTAGAAGTATTTACTTTCGAGATATGCTGAATTAAGTTGATATATTTAAAAATATATTGAGTTTTTTAGATGCCAATATTATCCCTACAGATTAATGCTCGATTTTCATACTTTAGCTGAGTTTTCTCGTACTAACTGCGTTGGTATTTGTGCGTTTCTAGTACCAGCCAATTTACTAGCTACATTGTTGACAATAATTTTGGCTGTGGTAGGTCGTCCCACTTTTCAAATTTGGCAAGCTGCCAGTTTTGCAAGTATTTTTGCAGTTTTAATGGTGTTACACGTATATAGTTGGTTTGTCATTGGTGTGGTGATGCTCCCTACTTATATTTTGTTAGGTTTAGCAATTACCTGCTTACTGATAAATGTTGCAGCTATTATTTTGCAGAAGCATCACCGTATTCTGAGTTTACGATTTTAAATTTGGGATTTAAATTTTCTAATTTCTCCATAAAAATTGATTGATAGTACAGTAGTGGACTGACACAGCTAATTTATTGCATTAGGAAACTCTTGTGGTGCAGGCATCTTGCCTGCACCACAAGAAATCTTGAATTATATTTGTGCATCATTTTAGTCGTGTCAGTCCAGTAGGGTGCGTTATGTCTTCAGGCTAACGCACCCTTTTATGTACTTGATTGCAATTTTAATGTATATGGCATGAGAGTCAATAAATGATAGTTATGCCAGAATTTTCAGGTTTTTCTTCATATAAAATTTATAAAAAGCCGGTAATTTTGAATTTTTAGTTAAATCTATTTTTCTGCTTCTGCCAAAAAAACACGACATAGTATATTTTGTTTCTACGATTAAGGTTTTTTTACGAATTTTCCCAGAAATAGGAAATTAAAAATGAACCTAGTGAATAAGTTAAGTCTAGCTAGTGCTGGTATCGCTATGACTTTAAGTATTGCAAGTATCAAACCAGTACAAGCGGTAGAACTTGCTTCAACTACTGTGATCAATTTTGATGATCTGACTAACAGTGAAGCTCATATTCCCAATGGCTACAATAGATTAAAGTGGGATAATTTTTATATGCTGAACACTGTTAATTATGTATACGCATCCGGTTACAAGAATGGCACAGTGTCACAACGAAATATAGCTTATAATGCCTGGGCAAAACCTGCTACCATTAGTGGTATTAGTGGAAACACGTTTAACTTCAATAGTGTCTATTTGACAGCAGCTTGGAAGAATGGTTTAAATATTCTGGTAGAAGGTTTTACGAAGGGAAACCTCAGCTATTCACAAATCGTAACTGTTGATTCCATAACACCGACACAGTTTGTATTTAATTACCTTAATGTTGATCGAGTAAGATTCAGTTCCTTTGGTGGTGTTCAAGTACCGGATTATGTAGGTGTTGGTCAACATTTCGCATTAGATAATTTATCATTGACTCATATAAGTAAGCCAGTTCCTGAACCATTAACAATGGGTAGTACAGTTGTTGTTTTGGGTTTAGGTTTTTGGATGAAATGTAAAAAAGCATCTGTGGAGATGAAACGGTGATTAGGAATTATAATTATTGTGGCTGGGTTTACCTGTCAATATAAAAGCTGCCCAATAGTAAGGATGAGAATATAGTTTTTTATCAAGTGTCATTTTGCTGATTCTATACTGATGTGTGGCTACATAGGCTCTGATTTTTAGTTCTTCTGGCGGTAATTGATTGAGTAAGTCTTCGTACCATTGGGTTAATTCTGAGGCGGTTAATTCTCTGAGCCATTTTGTGGCTTCACTTAAGGCGAGATTGGGCGATCGCACTACCTGTAATCGTCGGTAAAACTCTATAATTACTAAGGCACTGGCTGATGATTCTACACTCCACAGAGTACTCACTACATAGGGAACACCGCCAGCTACAAAACCATTGACTAAACTTACATATTCTGTAGTAATTATCTGGTGTTCAGTAATCGCAGTGTCACAGGCGGAGAGAGTCACCAAATTGTAACTTGCTAAATTTCCTTGGCAAATCTCTCCTAATGTTAGTTTATCTTCCCCGGCTAATGCTAATTCTGATTGGCTAGGTTCATGTAAATTATTGATGCCTTGCCCAGCAAAATGAAAGACGTTGTATTTATTAAAGTAATAATCAAATAGGGTGGCTGCCACATTATCTTTAGTTGCTGTTTCTCCCTGGATGCGATGGGAATCAGTAAATATTTGGCTGACAATTTCTGATTCTAGGTTGGCAAATTTCAGGGTGTAATAATTTGTATTTGTAGGATATTCAACACTTAATAAAGGTTGCTCTGACAACTGCCAATTGGTTGCAGTTCGTATAGATAAACCAGTTTGGATGCTAGGCAGATAAGTAATGATGTAGTGAGGCTCAAAATTGAGTTGTTCTGCTGGGGAAGCAGAGTTATAGAAAAGAGTATGCAGGGGTAATCGCTGCAAATCACGGTGAGGAACTAAAATTAATTGGCTAATATCTTCTAGTTCTGGGATAATTGTGTCAATTTCGAGAATATTTCTTAATTCTAACAGCCGTTGTTCCATTTGCACGCGCCAAGCATGATTGCTTTTGCTAGTTTGATCCTGTGCTTGGTGGCGATATTCTTGGTAGTCTTGTTGCCAATTATCTAACCAATTTTCAAATGCTATGAGTCTTCTTGTGGCTTCTGGTAAAGGTAAGTCTTGCAGAGGTGTGGGGTTGTCGGTTTCTATGTTTTGAATTGGTGTGAAAACTAAGATGGGTGATGGAGCTTGGTATTTAATAATAAAGGTATGTAGAGCGACGGGGCTAATATGCCAGTAAATAATTGCTGTCTGAGGATTGAGTATCTGTTGAACTGAGGAGTATTTCAGGGGATAAATATCTGCATTCCTCCCAAATAATAACCAGCTTAAACAGGAATTTTTGTTATATTCGGCTATTTCCCAAGCTTCTACTAAATCACCATACTCGACGGCAATATCAACCGCCATTTGTGCTATTCCCGCAAATTTGAGAGCTAGTTGTTTTTTGCTGTCTTCTGAACGAGTTGATTCTGAGAGTAATTGTTGTAATAAATTTGCGCTACGTTGTTGTAAATCTTGCGCTTGTGCTGTTTGTCCTAAGCCTAATAATGCTTTAACTAAGGATTGTAAAACCTCTAAATGTAAGTGAGGAAAGACGCTACTGGTTAAAGTTAATAATGCTTGATTGTACTCAACTACAGCTTTACGCCAATAGTTACGAGATGTATAATGTTTTTTACCTTGGTCGTAGTAAGTATTACCAATGGCTAGATGTAATCTGCCCCAACCTTCTGGGTGAGTGTCTGGGCGAATATGTTTTAAGCCTTCTTCATAACTAGCTATTTTGCCTATGTAGCTACCTTGGTTTAAGGCAGGATGATTGACTGCTATGGTAGTCGTCAGATTTAAACGATCGCTCTCAATATAGCCTAATGCTGTGCCTCTGCCAATCCAAGCTTCCCAATAGTCGAGTTTGATTTCTAAGGCGTTGTCATAAGAAACGATCGCTTCCCAATAGCGTTTTAAATAAAATAAGGCTACCGCTTGGTTATACCAAGCTAAGTGGAAATCTGACTTAATAACTATAGCTTGTTGATAAGAGGCGATCGCTTCTTCTCTTTGACCTAAGTTTTCTAAGGCTATACCGCGATTATACCAAGCTAGATAAATATCCGGTTGACTGGTGAGGGCGTTATCCCAAGAAGCGATCGCTGCTGACCATTGTTGTAAATTAAATAATACTACTCCCCGGTCAATCCAAGCTTCGTGGAAATCTGGATTAATTTCCAAGGCTTTATCGTAGGATGCTATGGCTTGTGCATGCTGTTCATCGACACCGAGGGCGATACCGCGATAATACCAATTTTCGGCATCTTCGGGTTCTAATTGTAGAGCTTGGTCAAAACTAGCGATCGCGGTGGTAATTTGTCCTAATTTTAACTCAGCCCAACCCTTACTAGACCATACTTCTGGGTAATCGGGATGAATGACGATCGCTTGATTAAAAGAGGCGATCGCTTCTTCAAACATACCTAATTGTCCCAGAGTTCCCCCCCGATTGTACCAAGCTTTATAGTAATCGGGTTTGAGTGCAATGGCTTGGTCATAGGAGGTGATTGCCTCTGTCAAATATTCTAAGTGAAATAAAGTTAAACCACGATTGAACCAATATTCTGCGGCGTTGGGGTTGAGTTGGATAGCTTGATTATAGGATGCGATCGCCCCTGCTAAATCCCCAGCTTTAGCTTGCTGTAACCCTTGATAAAACCATGCTTGGGCTGTAAAGACATTCGATGATGTGGCAGCAATCGATGACAGATGATTGCTCGGTACTGACAGATTACTTGCTAACTGCTGCACTAAACTAGCACTCTGCTCCAATCGTACCAATAATTCATCTAGAGTATTGGCTACATCTGACTGTGAATTAGCTGCTGATACTATTAAGCTCCCTAATCTTGCTCTTTGAGCATCAAATCCCAATTCACTCAACTGGTTAATTACATCTTCTTGCGTTGGTATCAGTCTGAGTGCTTCTGTGGTTACGACTTCTTCCCTTTGTTCTTCTCTATTTTGTACAGGTAAGCTTTCCGTACTGCTGTCGATGACTGGTGCAATCGGGGCTGAAAATTCAATTACCTCATCCTGTACTTCCCGATTTTGTACAGGTAAGCTTTCCGTACTGCTGTCTGCAATCGGGCTAGTTGGGATTTCTGGGTTGATTGTAGTTGGTGACTCGTCAGATTCCCATAATAGTTCGCCGAAGTTGCGGATTAATTCTTGTCCAGGGGTGTCTAATCCAGAGGTATCTAATCTAGTATTGTCTGTAGCGGTGACTGTAATATTATAAGTTTCTCCTGCCTCATCGACTTCTGGGAATGGCTCCGCATCGCGGTTTAACAACTGAATACCGATGTCGTAGGCGAGTTCACCCACCTTGCCAATATTCAATTCACCTAACTGCACCATCTGTGTTGCTAACTGATGATGAGGAGCAGGTGACATGAGTAACTTTTCGCCAAAGACTAATAGCCAATCTATCCAACGCTCAACGCTGATGCGGTCTTCCATGCGTTGCAGATACTTAATTGCCCATTGCTGTCCTCGCCCTTGGTAGACACCTTCCAGTAGTTGGGTAAATAAAAGTTCCAAATCCGCATTAGACAGTTCAGGTGGCACTTCTGCCGCCTGGTTTCCATTTGTAGCCTCAACAGAACCAGTCTGTTTACTACCAAAGGTTTGTTTTTCTATAGTTTTAAGCCACTGCAATAGCCGCGTGAGCATCTGCTATACTTTTGGATTTTACTTACCCTAGATTGTAGCGATCGTTGTGTTAAACAAATCATGATTTTTCATGATTTCCGTGAAATCAACTGAAATTATCCATATTTTACGTAGTTAGATTAGCAAAAATATACAACAGTCAATAGCCAATAGGCAATAGACTTGAGTCAATCATTATTTATCATGGGGCATGGGGGCTAGGCTTGCGCCTACAAAATTCTTAAATTTCAGAATTTTTGGGTAAAAATCTCCCCTGCTCCCCTGCTTCTGAAGAGTCCCCATTCACCAATCCCCAATCCCTTCCACATCAATTTATACGGAATCGGTTGTTGATTGACTAGCAGCATGATATTGATTAATTAATGTTTGGATAATCACTTGCGGATCATCAGTTTCCAGGGCTAGCTGTTGGGCAATCTGCTGACGTAAGGTTTCATCTTGCTGCAACATGATAAACAACTGATCTAGGGTGACTGTTTGATATTCTCCCTCTTGAGGTGCTTCTGGTGCAGAAAAGGTTTCTGTTGATGATATATTTGTACTATCAGCATCAGGCCCGTCATATTCCCAGATGGGTTGACCTTGATTGCGTGTTAACACCTGCATACCGATATCATAGGCAACATTTCCTACTTCCCCGATGTCCAACTCACCCAGTTGTACTAATCGAGCAGCTAACTCATTATTAGGTGAGGGTGATGCTACTAATCGTTCACCAAAACGTTTTAACCAGTCTATCCAGCGTTCTGTGGGAATACGATGCTCAATCTTTGCTAGCCATTGTACAGCCCAAGTTTGTCCACGTGCCTGATGAACTCCTTCTAAAAGTTCGGTGAACAGAAATTCTAAATCTGTGTCGGTAAGGGGAGGTGCTGGTTGTTGCTGCACGTTGTTACCAACTTTTACAGGAGTTGATTTTCTCCCAAACAAGCCTTGAAAAAGACTTTTAAGCCACTGGACTAGCCGCTTGAGCATTTGCTGTACCATTTACTATTGTTTCCCCTAAGATTGTAGCGACATCTACATTGGGTGTTTTTAGCATCCCACTGTACTGTGGTTTGACTCCTGTCAATAAAATAATGTATGTAGGTGTGTTGTTGTTTCTTCTAGGGTATGTGACCTTCGAGCAGATAGTGGCAAAGTTTAAAATGGTTTAACCCCATTCAAAATTCAAAATGTTCAGACTCTTGGCTGACAAAAACTAATGATGGCTTGTAAGTAATTCCAGCACAACTGATTAATAGATTTTGAAGGGTATTGAAATTTTCTATCCATGTCTTACGAACCCCTGCACCACAAGTATCGCCCAAAGAGTTTTGCTGAACTGGTGGGGCAAGAGGCGATCGCTACCACTCTCACTAATGCTATTCTGACAGCTAAAATTGCACCTGCTTATTTGTTCACTGGCCCTAGAGGTACAGGAAAAACTTCTAGTGCGCGAATTCTGGCTAAATCGCTCAATTGTCTCAAAAGTGACAAACCCACGGCTGAACCCTGTGGCGTTTGTGATGTGTGTCAAGGAATCACTAAAGGCTACTCCTTAGATGTAATTGAAATTGATGCTGCCAGTAACACTGGTGTTGATAATATCCGCGAGTTGATTGAAAAAGCCCAATTTGCACCCGTGCAGTGTCGCTATAAGGTGTATGTCATTGATGAATGCCACATGCTCAGTAGTGCAGCGTTCAATGCGCTACTTAAAACCCTAGAAGAACCACCTAAACATGTAGTTTTTGTGTTGGCGACAACCGACCCACAAAGGGTATTACCGACAATTATTTCTCGTTGTCAAAGGTTTGATTTTAGACGCATTGAGATAGAGGCGATGATACAGCATTTAAGTGCGATCGCCGCTCAAGAAAATATTCAGATTTCACCAGCAGCCATCACCCTAGTCGCCCAGTTATCTCAAGGTGGATTGCGAGACGCGGAAAGTTTACTTGATCAATTAGCATTGTTATCTGGGGAAGTTACCCCGGATAAAGTTTGGGATTTAGTCGGTTCTGTCAGCGAAAGAGACTTACTAACATTATTGCGGGCGATCGCCCAAGATCACCCAGAAGCCGTCTTAGACTCCACCCGTCAAATTTTAGATCGTGGTCGAGAACCATTAACCATTCTCCAAAATCTCGCCGCCTTCTACCGTGATTTACTGATTGCCAAAACCGCACCCAATCGCCACAATTTAGTAGCTTGTACCCAGCAAACCTGGACAGAACTCGTTGAGTGCGCCCAGTCTTTGTCTATGAGTACCATTTTGTTGGGACAAAAAAACTTACAACAAGCAGAATTACAACTGAAAAACACAACCCAGCCGCGCTTATGGTTAGAGGTGACATTACTGGGATTATTACCTAGTGCCAATATTCAGCCCCCCGCTACAGGTGTCTTACCTGTAGTATCACCAAGTAACTATCGCCCCTCCTCACCGCCACCATTATCATCGCCAAAAGTAGCCCCCCCACCTTCCTCATCTTCCCCCCCTCCCCCATCTTCCTCATCTCCCCCATCTCCCCCACCTTCCTCATCTTCCCCACCTCCCCCATCTCCCCC